>JAYEIJ010000176.1:0-4151 GCA_034660035.1 Actinomycetota bacterium
GGGTCGGTTGAGCCTGCCGACGTTGAGACAGTCTGATCGAAGTGGGACAAGGGGAATTACCTCTGTTTGGAAGCACGGTCGAGAATACCGATGCGTGCTCTGCAATGGACCCAGTATTTGAAGTCTCCACCTACCGTTCAGGGTTCGAGCTACCAAGAAGACCAGATGCCGCGGGCCAGGAACCGGCGGCACAGGGCGACAGGAGCAACCCCATGACTATCTCAATTCGACGAATCGCGCTCGGTGCGGTCGCGGCCGCCGTCCTCACCGCCGGGATGGTGCTGGCAACGCCACAGGCCGAGGCGGCACCCCAGACCGAATCCACAGACTTCGTGATCAAAGCGTTTCCCCACGAGACCTCCATCGTCAACTTCTCGGATACCTGGGGAGCGCCCCGCTCCGGTGGACGCCGTCACAAGGGGACCGACATCATGAGCCCCAAAGGGACATGGGTCGTCGCCGTTGACGACGGCATCGTCGAGAAGCTCGACTGGCACCATCTCTCCGGGTGGAACATCACGATCCGTCACGCCGACGGGTGGACGAGCCACTATCTGCATCTCAACAACGACAGCACCGGCACCGACGACGGTGAAGGTGGCCCGGAGACGGCGTTCGCTGATGGCATCGAGGTCGGGGACTTCGTCAAGGCCGGAGAAGTCATCGGTTTCGTCGGCGACTCGGGAAACGCCGAGCGCGGGGGATCCCATACTCACTTCGAACTCCACGTCGATGGCCGGAAGGTCAATCCCTATCCGTACCTCGAAGAAGCGATGGACCGGAAGGTCCGAGAGTCCGAGATGCAGGACATTCTGCAGTAGCGGCCGCCTGCCGGCGGTGTAGTCCGTAGTCCGTGAAGGCTCCCCCCCCTCCTGCTCATGGCTCACGGCTTGCCTCAGCTACTCGGCTACTCCGCTACTCGGTACGTGACCAGCCAGGATCCGAGCGCGACTGAACACTGTGTCCAACATCACTTCCGTCAGCCTTCCCGTGAATGTGTTCTGCTGGCTGGGGTGGAAGCTGGCCAGGACCACGGGACCGCCCGGAATGTGAACCTCGAGAGCGTGGGTGAATCGCGGTCGCGGTCTGAGCAATCGATAGCCGTGATCACCGAGGTACCGCCAGATCGATCGGTAGGAGAAGTCGCCGAGTGCGACCAGGACTTTCGGCTCGAGGATGTCGATTTCCCGGTCGAACCAAGCCGAACATGCGTCTCGCTCGCCGACTGTGGGCTTGTTCTGCGGCGGAGCACATCGCACGGGTGCGGTTACCCACGCTCCGGTGAGCGTCAGGCCATCGTCTCGGTCGGATGACTCCGGTTGGTTCGCGAATCCGGCCCGCCACATCGCCCGATAGAGCCAGTCTCCACTGCGGTCGCCGGTGAACATCCGCCCGGTTCGGTTCGCGCCGTGTGCCGCCGGAGCGAGACCGACAACAACAACCCCGGCCCTTGGATCACCGAAGCCCGGAACGGGCAGGCCCCAGTACTCGTCGTCCACGAACGCCGCTCGCTTGTTCGCAGCGACCGCTTCGCGCCACTCGACGAGTCGCGGGCACCTGCGGCAGCCAATGATCTCTTCCGTCAGCAGCGTGAGTTCGTTCACGGTGCTCACGGCGGTGGCAAGATTTCGGCTGGATACGACGCGGCGTTCGACCACAGCAGCCACCCGTTCGCGCGTTCGTCAACTCTTCTCTGGATCCCCCGAACATCGAACGCTGAGATCGTCCATGTCTGGAGCCAGGGCCGGTAGTAGGCGAACCCTTCGAGCCGCGAAAGGCCGCTCACCAGAGCGGACTCGACGATGTCACCCGCATGGTCGTTGGGGTCGGCGTATCCCTTCCAGCCGGATCCGTAGTTCGTTGAGTACAACATCGGACTCAGGACATCGATGGCTCGCGACATCAGACCCGGACGCTGACCGACTCCCTCGTCGGTCCCGGATTCGAGCGTGATACCCAGCACACTCGCGGCGACGCCACACCGCGGACTCAGCACCAGGTAGGCGCGCTTCAGGAACGCCTGGATCGAGGCAACGCGAATCTCCTCCGTGTACTCATCGTCGAACACGGCGGTCGACACGTCGCCACCGAACGGGAAGGATGCGAAATCGAATTGGATCTCATCGAACCCGGCCTCACAGGCCTCTTCTGCAAGCGCTACCGGATACTCGTAGGACACCGGATCGGTCGGGTCCATCCATGCATCGCCGTTCCTCGTGAGCCACAGATCCGCTCCGCTCTCATCCAGCACGGCGTGGTCGGGTTCCGTCCTCGCCATCGGGGTGTCCTGGAAAGCGACGACCCGAGCGATCTTGTAGAGGTCGTGGTCGTCCATGTCCGAGACGATCTCCGACAGGTCGTACTGAAGTGTCACCGCAGAAGCCTCGTGGGCGCCATCGACCGTCGAGTCGTAGAACACCGTGCCGAACTCGTCCTTGATGTCCACGACGAACGCGTTGATGCCGGTCGAATCGGCCATCGCAAGCAGACGCTGCCAGTGCTCGGGATCCCCTGCTGCGGGACCGCCGACGCGCACCCCATGTACGACGAGGGGCTCCATCGTCGTGTCGATCTCGCTCGTACTGCCATCCCACGACACGCTCGCGTCCTGCCACGTTGGGCGGGTGAGAACGAGTTCGCCCGGTGCCGCCCGAACGATCTCGAACAGGCCATCGTCGTTCGTCACGTCGTGGCCTTCGCCGAGCACGACTTCAACGCCCGGCAGGGCGATACCCCGATGGGTCGAGACGCGACCCGACAACACGACCGGCTCCAGGCGGATTTCGATGCGATCCTCTCTGGGTGGCTCTTCTGCAACCTCGCTCTTCGGTTCGAATCCTGGGGCAGACACCTGGATCGTCGTCGAGTTCTGAGGCCAGACGAAAGCCGGCACCCCTTCCTCGGTCTTGATCATCGAAGCGCCTTCAACAGTGATGTCGGCGTCGAGGACGCTCAGATCGTCCCCGGCAAGGACCACTACTTCGATCGTCGGTGGTCCGACCTCCGGGGGACGAAGCGAGGACGCGTCGAGAGGAGCCGGGCTTGTACAGCCGGCTGCGACGATGGAGAGGATCACCATCGCGAGAGCGGAGATGCGCGCGAAATGGGCCATGGATTCCTGTGGTCTGGGAAAGCGTAATGAACCATTGCCTATGGCGCGCAAGCGTGATAAGTTCAAACGGCTCTCTCAGCGGAGAGGGGGAAGAGGAGCACATGGCTGAGCGTGGACGGGAGACTGCGGCGGCGGACGCCGTCGGTCGGTACCTCGGACAGGTCTCTGACCACGGCTTGCTCGATGCCGAGGACGAGGTTCGACTCGCCCGAACGATGGAGCAGGGCAGGAAGGCCCAGCGTCGACTCGAGTCGGACGATCCGGTTGAGGCAGCCGAACGAGCTTCGCTGTATCGACTGGTCGAAATGGCGGATGAAGCGAAGGATATCTTCATCCGCTCGAATCTCCGGCTCGTCATCTCGATCGCGAAGCGCTACACGGGACGCGGCCTCGACCTGCTCGACCTCATCCAGGAAGGCAACCTCGGACTCATTCGCGCGGTCGAGAAGTTCGACTGGCGAAAGGGATTCAAGTTCTCGACCTACGCCACCTGGTGGATCCGCCAGTCGATCACTCGCGGCCTGGGGAACCAGGGTCGAACCATCCGGCTGCCGGTTCACATGGTCGACGTCGTCCGCACCGTCCAGGAGACCGAACTCAGCCTGCAGGAGCAGTTCCGCAGGGCGCCGACGGTCGCCGAGATCTCCGAAATGAGCGGCCTCGACGAAGATCGAATCGAGACGGCGCGGACAACGCCGGGGGACACGATCTCACTCGACCGTCCCGTCGGAGAAGAAGGTGACGCTCAACTCGGCGACTTCGTCGAGGATGAGGTAACCCCCGATCCGTTCACCGTCGTTGCAGAGGTGGCACGTTGTGAAGAGGTCTCCAAGGCGCTGGGCGTGCTTGAAGAGCGGGAATGCAAGGTGCTCATCATGCGATTCGGAATCGGCGGGAATCAGCCCCGGACGCTCTCCAGTGTTGGCGCCGAATTGGGGATCACACGAGAACGCGTACGACAGATCGAGAACAAGGCCCTCGGCAAGCTCCGACACCCGAGCGCCCTGTACGACCTGAGATCGTTGCTGTAGGCGACTTC
>JAYEIJ010000176.1:4251-7572 GCA_034660035.1 Actinomycetota bacterium
CCGAGTACTCGGCTGCGGAGCAGCCGTTAGAACAGCCTCAGGATGTCGGTGTCCGCATCTCTCAGGAAGTCATAGTCCACTTCCGTCCAAGCTATTCCGCGGTCGGTTGCGAGGGTCCTCGCTTGAGGCTTCACGGCTTGCGCCACGAAGATCCCCCGCACCGGAGCGAGACGCTCGTCCCGGTTGAGGAACTCGAGATACCGGGTGAGTTGCTCAACGCCGTCGATCTCACCCCGACGTTTGACCTCGATCGCGACCGTGTGTCCCGCACCGTCGCGACAGAGGAGATCGACCGGGCCCACCGGCGTCGGGTACTCCCTCCGGATCAGCGTCAGCCCCTCCTCGATCGCCTCCGGTTGTTCGGCCAGCAGCCGTTGGAGCTCGAACTCCACGCCATCCTTCTGCAAGCCGGGATCTTCACCGAGCTCGACGGTCGTATCCATGTGGATCTCGTGGAGATCGATCGTGAGCTGCTCCCCCTTGCCGTTGGTGAGGAACCACCGTCCGTCTTCTTCAACGAGGTGGTTCGGAGCGTTCATCCAGTTGAGCGGCTTGTACGCGCCGGCTTCGGCATGAACAAGGAGCGACCCGTCGGCCTTGATGATGATCAGCCGGGTTGCGCGCGGCAGGTGCGCGGCAAGGCGGCCAGCGTAGTTGACGGTGCAGTCGGCGACGACGATTCGCATGAGGCCAGAGCGTACCGGCGAGACGATATCTCTGGATCAGACGCTCCTAGCCGACCGAGCCCTCCATCTGTAGCTCGACGAGTCGGTTCAGTTCGACGGCGTACTCCATCGGCAACTCCTTGACGATCGGCTCGATGAATCCGGCTACGACCATCGCCGTCGCCTGTTCCTCTGTGAGACCGCGCGTCATCAAGTAGAAGAGTTGGTCCTCCCCCACTTTCGAAACGGTCGCTTCATGACCGATGTCGACGTTCGACTCTTCGATCTCCATGTACGGGTAGGTGTCAGACCGGGAGTCCTCGTCGAGGATCAGGGCATCACAACGGACGAATGAACGAGCGTTCTCCGCCCCCGGTTCAACACGGATGAGTCCCCGGTATCCCGCACGGCCACCGTGGATCGAGATCGACTTCGAAGTGATGAGCGACGTCGTATTCGGCGCGACGTGAACGATCTTCGCTCCGGCATCCAGGTGCTGTCCGGCGCCGGCCATGGCTATCGAGAGGACCTCGCCGTGGGCGCCTTCTTCCATCAGCCACACCGCCGGGTACTTGGCGGTGAAGCGCGATCCTAAATTGCCATCGACCCATTCCATCGTCGCGTTCTTGTACGCAACGGCGCGTTTCGTCACGAGGTTGTAGACGTTGTTCGACCAGTTCTGGATCGTCGAGTATCGAGCTCGTCCACCTTCCTTGACGACGATCTCCACGACAGCGGAGTGCAGCGAGTCGCTCGAGTAGATCGGGGCCGAGCATCCTTCGACGTAGTGAACGAAAGCACCCTCATCGACGATGATCAATGTCCGCTCGAACTGGCCCATGTTCTCCGCGTTGATGCGGAAGTACGCCTGGAGCGGCTCTTCAAGGTGCACGCCCGGCGGGATGTAGATGAACGACCCGCCCGACCACACGGCCGAATTGAGCGCCGCGAACTTGTTGTCGCCCGGGGGAATGATCTTCCCGAAGTACTCCTGAACGATCTCCGGATACTCGCGAACGGCGGTGTCCATGTCGGTGAACAACACCCCGAGATCCTCGAGATCCTCCCGGTTCCGGTGGTAAACAACCTCCGACTCGTACTGTGCAGTTACACCGGCGAGGTACTTGCGTTCGGCTTCCGGGATGCCGAGCTTCTCGTAGGTCTCCTTGATGGAGTCGGGAACCATGTCCCAGTCCTGAACCTGGCCCTCGGTCGGCTTGATGTAGTAGTAGATGTCGTCGAAGTCGATCGCGTTGAGTGCCCCGTCACCGACCCACTGTGGCAACGGCTTGCTCAGGAATCGCCTGTAGGCCTTGAGCCGGAACTCGAGCATCCACTCGGGTTCCTTCTTCATACGCGACATGTCACGGATGATCTGCTCGCTGAGGCCCTTCTCCGGCTTGTAGACGTAGTCCTCTTCATCGGACCAACCGAGCTGGTAGGAGCCGAGATCGAGGTCAACCGTGCTCATGATGCTGTACTCCCCGGATTTGCACTATCGAGATAGTGCCATTGTACGGGGCAAGTGGAACGAAAAACGCAGGAATCGAGCGACCGGTTGCGCCGGGGCAGGAACGAGTGGGAGTGGGGAAGACCGAACCGCCCCGGCGAACCGTCGCTCCCCTCTACAACGCACACCGGCCCTCTTTCGTTCCCCGAACGGACCGGCTCAGAACACCTCTTCGCACCACGGCGCGACATCGCCGCGGAACATGCGGCCAAGCAGTGTGATCGAGTCGGCGTCACCTCGAACCAAACCGGCTCGCGCCATCGTATGGACTTTGCCGCCGCCGAGATAGATGCTCCCAAGTTCGGGAGCACCGATCGACAGATCGCTGCCGGAATCGTCGATTCGCCGGCACACACCCACACCACCGGTAACCGAGAGTTCGAATGATCCCCCTACATCCGGCAGGAAGGCGTCATCGACGATGAACCGCACGGCGCCGTCGGCGGCGTAGGTGCGAGCCTCCAGTGCCCTAACGACATCGAGGATCCGGAGGTAGAGGGCGTCCCATCGTTTGCGAATGATCCTCCGATGATCCGGGATTCTCAATCGCAAAGGATCATCCACGGGGAAGTTCCAGTACGCGATGTTCGGGAACAGGTCAATGCTCGTCAGGAACCGCCAGATCCCTGTGTGAGCCATCGCCGACGGTGCCATCACCTCGCGAACCTTCACGGTTCCGTTCGGGAAGCCGTCCGACCAATCACCCTTCTGCTGGTAGATCGCGTAGCCGTCGGGAACTCCGTTCGTCTCGTGAACGAGGTACCGCTGTTTCGAGAATCCCTTCCGGCGAGCGCTCGGGTCGAAGAAGACGTCTCGCTCCCACCAGCTCTCCGTACGGCTGAGCATCCCCGGCCTCCACCGACGTTCCTGGTCATAGAGGACCGGGAATACCCGGGCCGCCTCTTCCTGAGTGGCAAGTCGAATCGAACCCGCTTCACCCTCGACCGAGATCCGTGTTTGGTCCATCTCGATCTCTTCGTTCTCGGTGGCGACTCCGAACCCATATCGCCCATAGATCAAGCTCTCCGATGCCCAGAGGCCGGCCAACGGTTCCCCCCGGGAGCGAACGTCATCGAGATGATCCCGCATCATGGCCGTGAGCGCCCCACGGCGACGGTGTGTCCCCGCGACGGTCGCGATCGTCGT
>JAYEIJ010000177.1:0-7516 GCA_034660035.1 Actinomycetota bacterium
CGGAGTAGCGGAGTAGCGGAGTAGCGGAGTAGCGGAGTAGCGGAGTAGCGGAGTAGCGGAGGAGCGGAGTAGCGGAGGAGCGGAGGAGCGGAGTAGCGGACACTCTTCGTCGTCTGCTGTTTGCTGTTTGCTGTTTGCTGTTTGCTGTTTGCTGTTTGCTGTTTGCTGTCTGCTGTCTGCTGTCTGCTGTTTGCTGTCTGCTGTCTGCTGTCTACCGGACGGGCAGGCCCAGTCCTCTCGCGATCACCAGTCTCTGGATCTCGCTCGTTCCTTCGCCGATCTCCAGGACCTTGGCGTCGCGATAGTGGCGAGCGACGACGGTGTCGTTGAGGAACCCGGCGCCGCCGAAGATCTGTGTCGCGTCGCGAGTCGCGGTGACGGCCGCCTCGGTGGCGTAGAGCTTCGCCCTTGCCGCGGCTTGCCGGTACGGCTGCCCGGTGTCTTTCAGCCACGCCGCCTTGTAGACCAGCAGGTGGGCGGCCTCGGCCATAACCTCGAGATCGGCGACCTTGAAGGCGATCGCCTGGTAGGAGCCGATCGCTTTGCCGAAGGACGTTCGTTCCTTCGCATACGCCGTCGACACTTCGACGCACGACCGAATCACTCCGACCGCAAGGGCGGCGATGGCGATCCGCCCGTCATCAAGCGTCGATAGGAACTGCCGGAAGCCTCGACCCCGTTCCCCGAGGAGGTTCCCCTCAGGGACGCGACAGTCCTCGAAGCGGAGTGGATGCGTGTCCGACGCCCGCCAACCCATCTTGTCGTAGGCGGGTTCAACTTCGAATCCCGGCGTACCGGTGGGGACGATGATGGTGGAGATCTCGTCGGGGCCCGTCTTCGCAGTGATCGTGACGAGCGATGTGATGTCGGTACCGGAGTTCGTGATGAAGGCCTTGTACCCGTTGATGACCCATTCGTCGCCGTCGAGTTTGGCCTTGGTTCGTGTTGCTCCGGCATCCGACCCGGCATCAGGTTCGGTGAGGCCGAAGGCTGCGAGGGTGCGGCCCGCGATGAGATCGGGCAACCATCGGTCTTTCTGCTCCTCCGTGCCGAACTCGGCGATCGGATTGATACCGAGACCCACCGCTGCCTCGAGTGTGATGGCCATCGACTGATCCACCCGTGCGAGTTCCTCGATGGCGATACACAACGTCGTGAAGTCAGATCCGGACCCGCCGTAGCGCTCATCAAAGGGGAGTCCGAACAGTCCGAGATCGCTCATCTTGGCGACGGCATCGAGGGGGAAGGTCTTGGTCCGGTCCCACTCGCGGGCGTGGGGTGCGATCTCGGCGTCTGCGAAATCCCGCATGACCTTCCGGAACGCGAGATGCTCTTCCTTGAATTCCACCGAATCAACTCCTCGTGTGGACGGTCACAGCCTATCCGGTCACCGACCGGATCGGGGCTAGGGTTCGACCAGCGAACGAGAAGGGGATCCCCATGTGCTGTTTCTTCGCAACGTTGATGATGCTCGGACCGCGTGCAGCGATCCTCATCTGGTGGCTGATGGAACCGACGCGGTGGCAGGTCACTTTCTCCAGTTTCTTCGTGCCGCTTCTCGGGTTCCTCTTCCTGCCGTGGACGACGCTCTCCTACGTCGCCGTGGCACCCGGGGGCATCGTGTTTTTCGATTGGATCATCCTCGGTCTCGGACTCTTCATCGATATTGCCGGCTATACCTCGGGCGCATACGGACGTCGGGAGCGGTACGGCGCCCAGCCGATCTGAGTCTCGATAGGCTGACACTCCATGGACACAGCCGTCGCTCTCGTGCAGTCGTATCTCTATATGAACGGGTATTTCACCGTCACCGAGTACCCGGTGCTCGAACTGATCGCGAACGGCGAGTACCGGACTGTCACAGACGTCGACATGCTCGCCCTGCGGATTCCGGGTGCCGGTCGGACGAGCGATTCCTCGAGCAGCGCAATCGTGGCCGTCGACCCGGCGCTCGACGTCGACCTCGATCGGGTCGATCTCATCATCGCCGAGGTGAAGGAAGGGAAGGCGGAACTGAACGCGTCCGCCCGCGATCCGAAGGTCCTGCGAGCGGCGCTGAATCGGTTTGGAGCCGTTCCCGACGACCGGATCACGGCCGTGATCGAACAACTCCTTGAGGACGGGGAGGCCGAGCACCCGGAGGGAGCAAGGGTGCGACTCATGGCATTCGGATCGCGACCCCCGGTGCAGCGACGAACGAAGTATCGATGGATGCTCCACGGCGACCTCGTCGGATTCATGCACCGTACGATCGACGAGCACTGGTCGGCCGCACAGACCATCCAGTCGAAAGATCCGGCGTTGTCATTCCTGCTGTTGCTGGAGAAATCAGCCAGAAGTAGCAAGTAGCAAGTAGCAAGTAGCAAGTAGCAAGTAGCAAGACACAAGACTCGGCAATGATCACGAATTACGGATTACGGACTACGGACTACGGACTACGGGATCACATGTTCCACCTCGTTCTCCATCAACCTGAGATTCCGCCCAATACCGGCAATCTGATGCGGCTGTGTGTCAATACGGGGAACCGGCTGCATCTGGTTCGGCCGCTGGGATTCGACCTCGACGACGCCCGACTCCGGAGGGCCGGCCTCGACTACCGGGAGTACGCCGACGTTTCCGTCCACGACGACCTCGATGCTTTCCTCGAAGACGTCCGTCCGGCACGGCTGTTCGCTTTCACCCAGCACGCCGGGACCCGGTACACCGATGTGGCGTACGGCGACGGTGACGCTCTGCTCTTCGGAAGCGAGTCCGATGGGCTCCCGAAGGCGGTGCTCGACCATCCGGCCGTGACCGAGCGTCTCCGCATCCCGATCGCTCCGGGTGGCCGATCCCTCAACCTCGCGAACGCCGCAGCGATCGCCGTCTACGAAGCCTGGCGCCAGGCCGACTTCCGCTGACGCTGCGAACCCAGGGTTCACAGCGTCCTATATGGCGCCGACAGCCCGCGGAATGGGTAAGTTGACGTCCGTGACCCACCGATTCCCCATCCGTGTCCGCTTCTACGAACTGGATCCCTACCACCACGTCAATCACGCGGTCTACGTTCAGTACTTCGAGGCGGCCAGAATCGAACTGCTCCGTGAAGCCGGCCTCACGCTCCAGGGCATGATGGACGACGGGGTGATGATCGTGGTCACCGACATCGCTACCCGGTTCATCCGATCGGCCGAGGCCGACGACGAGCTTGTCGTCGAAACCGAGGTACTCGAGTTCAAACGGGTGACGTCTCGATGGCATCAGCGTCTGCTTCGGGGCGACGAGGTGATCGTTGAGCAGGAACTCGGAGCGGCGGTGACGAATCTCGAGGGCCGTCCGATCCGATTCCCGGCCGAGTTGGTCGAACAGTTGAGCCCCTACCTCGTCGGCTCATGAGCGTCGACGCCGTTGAGCGGGCTGCCGCACACGCTTGGCCTGCTCGTGAGCGGATATCGCTTGGCGAGTGGGTGCTGTCCGCCGGCGATGGTTTCTCCCGACGCCGCAACTCGACGGTTCCGATCGGTCCGGTGCCGAGTGACCTGATCGGACGTATGGACGATGTGGCCGCCTGGTACGCAACCCGTGGACTGCCCGTCCTCTACCGGATCACGCCGATGTGCGATCCGGCGGTCGATGATGCTCTCGATCAACGGGGGTTCTCGATCGAAGCGCCGGTCCTGGTGATGACCCGCTCTCTGGGGGCAGATGAACCGGCTGCCGAGATCGGCATGTCGCCGTCCGCCACGGAAGACTGGATATCCACCGAACTCGCTGCACTCGGGATCGATCGCTCGCTCGTAGATCCGTGGGTGGCGACGATCCAGGCGGTGCCTTCTCCGGCATCCTTCGTCACAGCGACGCACGGGACGGAATCGGTCGGCGCGGGTTTCGGAGTCGTTACCGACGACCTCCTGGGCATCTTCGAAATGGCGGTCCGGCCCAACGAGCGACGTCGCGGCCACGCCAGGCGGATGATGAAGGCGCTCCACTCGTTCGGGCATCAACATGGGGCGGAACAGGCGTTCCTCCAGGTGGTTGAACGGGACGCCGCTGCCGTCGCTCTGTACCGTTCCATCGGATACGAGGTGTCACACCGGTACTGGTACCGACGCGATGGTTTGGAGGGATCATGAACCCGGAACAGATAGCGACCTTCGACGATCTTGCTCCGCTGGAGCCAACCCATGTCACGATCGGCGGCGTCGACCTCGTTGTAGTGCGATGGGAGACGGGCAGCGACGTTTCCGTCCTCTACGGGCGCTGTTTGCACCGCGGTGCGTTGCTCTCGGATGGCTGTATCGAAGGCGAGAACCTTGTCTGCGGACTGCACGGATGGGACTACCGATTCCGTTCGGGTGTCTCTCAATACAACAACTCGGAGCGCCTCGAACGATTCACCGCGTGGATCGACGCCGGGGCGGTCGTCGTGGATGCGGACGAGATCGCCGCGTGGGCAGAGAGCAACCCTCAACCACACGACCGGGACGCCTACCAGGGCGCCTATCAGGACCCCACCGGAACACCCGACGAGCCGAACGTCAAGATGATCAGAGAACTCGCCGGCCACGGACTCGAGCGGACCGGCAGTCACGGACCATCCGGCGCCATGGGCGTGCCCCGATCGAAGGTTCCGACCTGGGACGATCTCCAGATCGTGACCGCCCAACTCGCCACGGCCCCGCTCCTCGATGACGAACCGGTCGCGACCGGTCTGATCATCGGTCCGTCGGCGAAGCGGCCGCTGCAACTCGACATCCCGATCTTCGTATCCGACATGTCCTTCGGAGCGCTTTCCCAAGAAGCCAAGACGGCCCTCGCGAGAGGCGCTGAACGGGCGGGTACAGCGATCGCCTCGGGGGAGGGGGGAGCGCTGCCCGAAGAACACGCGGAAAGCAGTCGGTATCTGCTTGAACTGGCCTCGGCCCGGTTCGGATTCTCGTGGAGCATCGTCGAACGATCCCAAGCCTTCCACTTCAAGGGTGGGCAGGCGGCCAAAACCGGCACGGGCGGTCACCTTCCCGGCGCCAAGGTCACACCGAAGATCGCGTCCGTGCGTGACATCCCGGTCGGCGAAACAGCGATCTCACCGGCACGGTTCCCAGATTGGGATACACCGGCCGACTTCCGATCGTTCGCGGAGGAAGTCCGGGATCGAACCGGAGGGATTCCGATCGGATTCAAGCTCTCTGCTCAGCACATCGAAGACGATCTCGACGCAGCGCTCGAAGTTGGCGTCGACTACGTGATTCTCGACGGACGCGGCGGTGGCACCGGTTCGGCGCCCCTGCTCTTTCGCGACAACATCTCGGTACCGACCATCCCTGCACTGGCCCGGGCGAGGAGACACCTCGATACCGCCGGTGCAGACGGCGTCACGCTCATCATCACCGGTGGGTTGAGAACGCCCGCCGATTTCGTGAAAGCCATGGCACTCGGAGCCGACGGAATCGCCGTCTCGAACGCCGCGCTCCAGGCGATCGGGTGCATCGGCATGAGAGCGTGCCACACGAACAACTGCCCGGTCGGGATCGCGACCCAGCGCAAGAACCTCCGAGCAAGGCTCCCGGTCGAAGAAGCCGCCGATCGGCTCGCCCGCTACTTCGAATCCACGGTGGCGCTTATGCAGGTCCTTGCAAGGGCTTGTGGGCACCGTCACCTGAACGGATTCTCGCCCAACGACCTCACGACCTTCAAGCGTGACATGGCCGATCTGTCCGGAGTGAGATTCGCGGGACCTCTCGAACAGTTGCGTTAGGCCCGGCTCGCGTTCTGGTTCGGCAACTTGGGGATGATCCAACTCAAGAACGCATCCTCGCTGCGGGTCTGCAGCGTCGCCGTGCCGGGACCGGTGAGGTCGACGACCAGTCCTTCGCCGCTGAGAAGCGTGCTCTTCCAGCCACCGACCTTGCGGACGTCGAAGCCCATGCCTTCGGTGAAGGTGACGAGGTGCCCGGTATCCACCGTGAACTTCTCGCCGGGGCCGAGGACGAGTTCCTCGATCGCTCCATAGGCCGAGATGATGAGCGTTCCGGTGCCGTGAACCTTCAACATAACGAGACCCTCGCTGGCGAAGAAGGTCTTGGCGCCGCTCCACTTCGTGTCGACGTTGAGCGCCGGCGAAGATGCGATGTACCCACCGCTCTGCACCATGAGCGTTTCGTTGGACAGTTCGAGCACTTTCATGTCACCGGGGAGCGCCGGGGCGAGATACAGCATGCCGCCGGATGCCGGTGCCGAATAGGTGTTGAGGAAGAAGCTCTCACCGCCGAACGTTGCTCTGCCCAGTGACTTGAGGAAGCCGCCGCGAGCCTTGGTCTGCAGTTCCAGATCCGACGACATCGCGACCATCGCGCCGCCTTCAACGACGATGTTCTCAGCTGGATCGAGATCGACCTTCGCTGTGGCATAGGACGGTCGATAGTCGATGTTGACCTGCATGAGTGCACCCTTCTAAGCGTGGACGGGACGCTCCCGAATCTAGTCGCAGAGGACGACCGACGGACCGGCCGGAACTGGGATCGGTTGTTCAGTGGTTGGCGTGGTTGTTCGAGCGCGCTGCGGGATGGCCCGACACCGGACGATTGGGCGGTAGCCTGCAGTCTCTGACCTCCTCCGCCTCGCTGCGCTCGGCACCTCCCCCTGAGAGGGAGGAAGGGATCCGGAGGCGAAGGGAAACGGGCCCGTAGCTCAGTTGGTTAGAGCAGGCGACTCATAATCGCTTGGCCGCAGGTTCGAGTCCTGCCGGGCCCACTACCGTCGAGTGTCCACGTATTCAGCGAGAACAGGTACGCCGAGGCCGGGAGCTGCTCGCGGGATGGCGAGGAGCGGCTTCGCCGTATAGATCAGAATTCGATTCTCTTGACGCTCGATACCGCGCACAATGAATCGATCCGGGTTTTCCGGAGGTTCTGGCCCGGCCCGGGTTTGGTGGGGTGAGTGGTGTCCGATGAACCCGGACCGGCTCAGTTGCCTTCTGCCTGTTCGTCCATGCGAGCGCGAAGCCATCGCGACCATCTAGAGTTGTTGCGAGATTCCCGGCCGTTCCCGGATGGTTCGACGAATCCTGAAGGCGGAATACCGAAGGGAGAGCCGATGGCTCGGAACAGATGGAAGTTTGCGGTTGCGCTGATGCTCGTGCTGGCGCTGTTCGCTGCAGCGTGTAGCAGCGACGACGGAGGGTCGAGCGGTAGCGATGAAACGACGACAACGGCCGGAGAGGGCGGCGAAACGGACACGACGGCCGCCGGCGGCGACACGGGCGAGGTATTGAAGGTCGCATTCGTCCACGTCGGGCCGACGTCCGACAAAGGATGGTCCTGGGCGCACGATCAGGGCGCGGACTACCTGAAGGCCAACATGCCGAATGTCGAGATCACGACGCTCGAGAACATCGCCGAGGGAGCGGATTCGCAGCGTGTGTTCGAGAATCTCGCGGCCGACGGCAACACACTGATCTTCGGCACGTCGTTCGGCTACATGGAACCGATGCTGGCTGCAGGGGAGACCTATCCGGACGTCACGTTCATGCACGCAA
>JAYEIJ010000178.1:0-7509 GCA_034660035.1 Actinomycetota bacterium
CTTCATTCCACCGTTGGGATGGAGGAGGACTCGCGCTGCGCCTTCGATCGTCAGTGGGTCGCCTGGTCCAGTGCCTGCAATCTTCGCGACGAGTTCAGGGCGATGGGCTACTTCCGAGATCGGGCTGCCGATGGCGTCGATGGCCGCCACCACGATCACCGTCGTCGAAGCCCCCGGGATTGCCGGCTCGTGATGCGCCGGGGCCTTGATGGACATCGATCGGGCGCCGTCGGCCTCAACGAGGATGTGGTCGGCCGTGGTCTCGAGGAACAGACGGTCGACGTTCTCCGGCGTGGGGCCGGTGATCTTGCCGGGGACCCGACCGATGGCGACAAAGAGCGGCCGTCCCGGTTCCAGAGCCTCCTCGACATTGGCGGGGTCGTCCGACCAGCAGGTCGGTTCGGTGATCTGATCTTCGGCCATCTTCGTCGTGGTGGTGAGGATGACCCGGCCGGACGGAGTAGCAAGGTCGCGGCCGAGCGTGAACAAGATCGTCGACTTGCCGCCGGCGCCGACGATCGAGATGAGTTCTCGTTTTCCGATACCGATGCGATCGGCGAGGGACATCGCGATCAGCTCTCGTCGCCAAGCCAAACGAGGACTGCCTCGAGCACGGCACCCCCGATCGAGAGCGCCTTGTCGGAGATCTGGTGGATCGCAGAGGGGTCGAATCGGGGATCGACGTCGCCGACTTTGAGGCCGATCTCGACCGGCCCGGGCTGGATCAGGCCACGAACCGTTCCTCCGATCTTCGCCTCTACCGGTGCATCATCGATCATGCCGAGGAGTTGCCCCGGCTCAACGAGATCGCCGAAGGAGACGTCCCAGCGAAGTTCGCCGTCCACCTGAGCCCGAAGCACACGATCCGCGGATGCGCCGCCAATCTCGCCGGGGACACCGGTGTTCGGCGCAGCCGGGCCATCCCAGATGACCCGACCGAGTCGGTGACCGCGCAGCGTCTCGATGACCGCATCGCAGTCGAGACCCGCAACGAAACCGGGACCGAGACCGATGACGAGCGGTGCCTGGTCGATCGCCGTATCGAGCGCTCGCTTCGCAAGACGGGCATCGATGAGAATCGACAACGGCGCGGGGAGAACCGGGATGCTCTTAGAGACGAGCACGGGGACCACGCCCCGACCCGTTGCATCCAACGCCGCCTCGCCTGAGGAGACGCGGATCCCCTCGATTCCGTCGATCACGATCCGTCCGTGATCCACAGCCGACGAGAAGGCGACCGTGCGGCGGACCGTGAGGGGACGTTCGAGTTCGAGGACGACGACGGGGAAACCGACTCGTCGCAAGCGCCAGATGACCCCGGATCCGAGGTCGCCACCGCCGCGCACAACGACGAGGTTGTCGGAGAAGTCGATCACTCGTCGCTCGCAGCAGCCGATGCGATGACCTCGGACATGATCGAGACGGCGATCTCCTCCACGGTCTCGGCACCGATGCTCAGGCCGATCGGTACGTGGACACGCTCGAGTGCCTGCTCGGTCACGCCCTGGTCGATCAGGACGTCGCGGGTCGTTGCCCAACGGCGTTTGCTGCCCATCACGCCGATGTAGGGGGTGGGCGTCTCAAGGAGAATCGGCACGATCTGGGCGTCGAGTTCATGACTCCTCGTGACGACGACAACAGCGGTGGTCTCGTCCGCAGGATGCTCAGCCAGGGCGTTCTGCACGGAACCGGCGAAGCGGACGGACGCATTCGGCATGGCCTCCTCCGTCACGAGATCGTCCCTGTCATCGACGACGACGGTGCGGTACCCGAGCCAATCGGCGAGATCGACGACGGAGCGGCCAACGTGGCCGGCGCCGACGACGTACACGGTGCGTGGGGTCATGTATGGCTCCAAGTAGATGGTCATCGTGCCGCCACAAACCCCAGGATCCCCGAGTTCGGGATCGTTGAGCGTGTAGCGACGGAGGCGAGGGCGCCGGTCCTTCAGAGCGGCGAGGGCTTCGTCGCGCACAAGGGACTCGACCTCACCACCGCCGATCGTTCCTGTGGTTGTTCCGTCCGGATGGACGACCATCTTGGCCCCGGCGTGCCGGGGCACCGATCCGTCCGTGCCGACGATCGTAGCGAGCACAACGGGATGGCCACCACCGACCGCATCGACCAACTCCGTGAGGAGTTCTCGAGGGCCGATCGTCGTCACGCCTCTTGCAGCGCGTGCCAAACGCGCTCCGGTGTGAACGGGATGTTGGCGATCCGAGCACCGGTTGCGTCGGCGATCGCATTCCTGATGGCCGGTGCGACACCGTCCTTCGGGATCTCTGCGATCGCCTTGGCTCCGAACGGGCCGCTGGGTTCCATCGTCTGGACCAGGATCGCCTCAAGCCGCGGCATCTCATCGGCGCGGTAGATCTTGTACGGACCGAAGGTCGGATTCAGCATGCGCCCGTCTTCGTCGTACACCATCTCCTCGCAGTGTCCGTATCCGAGGGCCTGCACCATCCCGCCCTCGACCTGACCGGATGCCGTGACCGGATTGATAGGGACACCGCAATCGACGGCCATCACGAGTTGGTTCACCGTCACCTGTCCCGTTTCGACGTCAACCTCGACCTCTGCGAACTGGGCCGCATATGGGGGAGGTGATTCCGGTGAGACGTAGGACGCGTTCGCCATGATCTGATGCTGGCCCTCCTGGTGGAGTGTGGAGAGAGCGATCGTCTCCAGTGTCACCGACTGTCCGTCTGCGGACCAGGCGGCGCCGTCGTGGAGGTCGATCGAGGCTGCGTCGACGCCGAGCATGAGCGCGGCTCGATCGATGATCTGGTCGCGGACCTGCTCGGCGGCACGCTTGGTCGCCATTCCAGATATGTACGTGGTGCTCGAGGCATAGGCGCCTGTGTCGAACGGGGTCATGTCGGTGTCGGATGAGTAGACGATGATGTCGTCGGTCGCGACACCAACTACCTCCGCGGCGATCTGTGCCACGACGGTGTCCGATCCCGTGCCGAGGTCGGTAGCTCCGACGAGCAGATTGAAAGAGCCGTCATCGTTGATCTTGAGGCTCGCTCCACCCATGTCGAGACCCGGGATAGCGGTCCCGTGCATCGCCATGGCGAATCCGAGTCCTCTGCGGATGTTCGGCTTGTCCGCAGGCTGCTTCCATGCCGGGTCGTTGCGCCGGTCCCAGTCGACCGCTCGCTGCCCCTGAACGACGGCTTCCTCCAAGCCACTGGACGTGACCAACGGCATGATGTCGGCGTCTTGATCTCCCTCACCGAGCTGCTGGGCGATGTCGAGCGGATCCCCGACATCCGTCCAATTCAAACGCCGGAATTCGATCGAGTCCATGCCGAGCTCTGCTGCGATGTCCTCCATGTGCGCCTCGAGGGCGTAGAGAGCCTGCGGTGCCCCGTATCCCCGGTATGCGCCCGGGACCGGGATGTTCGTATACGCGACCCTGCAGTCGAACTTCTTGACCGGACAGTTGTAGGAGCTGAGCCCACGAAGACCGGTGACCATTTGCACCGTGAGACCATGAGAGCCGTACGGTCCCGTGTTCGCAACGATGCTCATCTCCTGGGCAGTCAGCTTTCCCTCGGCATCGACCCCGGTCTTGAAGGTGACCGTCTGCGGATGCCGGGTTCGGCTCGAGACGAACTCCTCTTCTCGAGTGAGTTCAAGGCGGACGGGCCGACCCGTTGCGATCGTGAGATGAGCGACGATGTCCTCGATCAGCATCTCTTGCTTCACTCCGAAACCGCCGCCGATCCGGGGCTTGATGATGCGGATTCGCTTCGCGGGGAGGTCGAGGAGAGGGGCGATCATCCGCCGGACGTGGAACGGCACCTGGGTAGACGTCGTTATCACGAGACGCTCGTCGCTGTCCCAGGCGGAGATGGCGATGTGTGTCTCGATCGGAGTCGCATGCACCTGGTGGACTCGAAGCGTCTGCTCGAAGACGCGGTCGGCCACGGCGAAACCATCATCGACATTGCCCGTGTCGGCCTTCAGGTGATGGACGAGGTTGTGGGAGGCATCTTCGGCCCCCTCCATGTCGGGCTCGTCGTGGATGACGGGTGCACCGTCGAGAATCGCCTCGTTCTCGTCGAAGACGGCGGGGAGGACGTCGTATACGACGTCGATCAGGTCGATCGCTGCGAGGGCGATCTCCTCTGTGTCGGCAGCAACGGCGGCGACGCGATCGCCGACGTACCGGACCTTGTTGTCGAAGCTGACCTGGTCGTAGGGGAGCGGGTTCGGGTAGCTCTGGCCGCCGGATGCGTATCGCACTCGTGGAACATTGCCGTGGTGTAAGACGGCGTGAACACCCGGAAGGGCTCGTGCCTTGGAGTCGTCGATGGAGACGATTCGAGCGTGGGCGTGTGGGCTGTACAACACCTTGGCGATCAGCGTTCCGGTCAGGTCGACGTCGTCGGTGAACGCCGGGTTGCCCTTCACCAACTTGATCGCATCGACCTTGGCCTCGGGCTTTCCGACGACACGGGTCTCTGGGACGTCGGCGCTCGGTACGACTCGCGGAGCGATCTCGGACAGATCTTCCCGATCCGACGGGGAGCCTCCGTCGCCGAGCAGTGGTGGAAGATACGCCACGTCGATGTTGTCGGGTTCTTCGCCCCGCATGACCGCAGCGGCGCGCAGAACCGCGTGTACGGGTCGCAGATAGCCGGTTTCTCGATCGAGGATCCCGGAGAGGGCATCGCGGACGTCGTCTTCGGTTGGGTTGGGGTTGCGGTCGAGCAGCGCTTTCGCGGAGAGGATCGTCGCGGGAGTCGAGTATCCGGATTGAATCGCCCCGGTCTCGATGAACGCCTGCTGGATCGGATGGAGATGACCGGGCACGCTGAGGCCCTCGATCGTCTCGATGTCATGGCCATCGGCCTGCGCGGCGAGCATGACATCGGCAGAGATGAGCCGACCGTCGAGCAGGACTGCGGCCGCCCCGGTCTCGCCCGTTCCTGAACCGAACCGAACGCTGTGAAGGCCCGCTCGACGCAGAACTGTACGGAGAGATTCGTGGGGCTCGCAGGTGAGGGGGCGCCGTGTTCCGTTGACTGTGAGGGTGATCGTCATGTTGGTTCACCTCCAGTGACCGTGGCGAAGACCCTGCCGGCGAGCACCAACGCGAGGCTCTTGCGGTAGCCGGATGATCCTCGGAAGTCGGATGGCGGGTCGAGGGCGTCGATCTGCTCCGGGTCGACGACGACCGGGCGGGTCGAGACGCCGGTCATGGCCACGCGAACCTCGCCGCCGTGGCTTCGGTGGGCGACGGCCATCACGATCGGTCGATCCATGGGCGTACGGCCGGTTCTGTCGGCGGCGGCGAGACCGTTGGAAGGGATCGAAACGCTGGTCATGATCCCTCCGTTGAGCAGCGTCGAGTCGTCGAGGATCTCGTCGAGGGTGTGTTCGGTCGTCGAACCTGCATGTGCGAGAGTCACCGTCGCTCCGAACGCAAGCAGGCCGGCCAGGAGTTCGCTCTCCGGATCAACGGCTCCGATGGTGCCACCGACGGTTGCAGCGTTGCGGATGGTGTTCGGCGCTTCCCTCCTGGCGAGATCACGCAGCACAGCCGGGACGAGCGCCGAATCGACCAGGTCCTGGAGGAGTGTCGTCGCGCCGATCCGAATGGACTCGCCGTCGGTATCGATCCCCGCGAGGTCGAGCGCCTGGAGATCGACTGCGGTGACGGGACTGCGGCCGGGATCGGAATTAACGGAAGTCCCTCCGGCGATGATCACAACATCGGGCCGTGCCGTGAGAGCGATCGCCTCATCGAGCGTGAGCGGTCGGTGATACTGAGTGATCATGTGCGCGTCTCCTCGTTCTCGACCCCGTTCCTTCATTCTACCGGAACAACCGGGACCCCGGTACCGACGGACGGCCCCAGTTCATTTGGTACATTGGGTTCTATGAGCACACTTCTCGTTCGGCACGCGCAAGTTCTCGCAACCATGGACGACGGTGGTACGGAGATCACCGACGGAGGCCTCTTCGCCGTCGATGGGTTCATCGAACAGGTCGGGTCGACGGCCGATCTTCCCGACACGGCCGACGAGGTTGTCGATCTCTCCGGACACGTCGTGCTTCCGGGACTCATCAACACGCACCATCATTTCTATCAGACGTTGACACGCGCCGTGCCCGGTGCACAGGACGTTGGTCTGTTCGACTGGCTCCGCACGCTCTACCCCATCTGGGCACGGCTCACACCGGAGGACGTGCAGATCTCGACGCAACTCGCCCTCTCCGAGTTGGCGCTCTCCGGGTGCACCACCTCGTCGGATCACCAGTACCTTTTCCCGAACGGGTCGAGTCTCGACGATCAGATCGCCGGCGCAGAGGCGGTCGGTCTGCGCTTCCATGCCGCCAGAGGGTCGATGAGCCTCGGTGAGAGCGAGGGGGGATTGCCCCCCGATTCGGTCGTCGAGGATGAGGAAACGATCCTTCTCGACACCGAGCGGGTGATCAATGCGTTCCATGACCCGTCACCCGGTGCGATGACCCGCGTGGTGGTCGCTCCGTGTTCACCGTTCTCGGTCACCGCGGAACTGATGCGCGAGTCCGCCGAACTGGCGCGGCGTTATGGGGTTCATCTCCACACCCACGTCGCCGAGACGCACGACGAGGAGCAGTTCTGCATCGAGACGTTCGGACGGCGCCCTGTCGAACTCATGGAGGATCTGGGGTGGGTGGGGGATGACGTTTGGTATGCCCACGGCATCTACATCAACGACGCTGAGATCGGGAGACTCTCCGAGTCGGGAACCGGGGTTGCGCATTGTCCGTCGTCGAACATGCGCCTGGCATCCGGTATCGCTCCGGTCAGGCGCTACCTGGCATCCGACGTTCGGCTTGGTCTCGGTGTCGACGGCTCAGCGAGCAACGACGGCAGTCATCTGATCGGTGAGGCCCGACAGGCGATGATGCTTGCCCGACTCGCAGCAGCCCCTTCGATCGAAGGCGGCCGATTGCTGACCGGCCGCGAAGCGCTCCGAATCGCAACCCGCGGGTCGGCGGCGGTTCTCGGTCGGGACGACGTGGGGTCGCTCGAGCCGGGCAAGGGCGCGGACTTCATCGCCATCTCCCTGGACCGTATCGAGTACGCCGGAGCGCTCCATGACCCGGTCGCCGCCGTGCTCTTCGTCGCACCGACGGGTGTCGACCACAACTATGTCCATGGAAAGCCGATCGTGAAGGATGGCGAGTTGGTAGGCGTTGAGTTGCCGACCTTGATCGAGAAGCACAATGCCGCAGCCGCGCGACTGGTGGGATAGAGAGCTTCCAGCCGCCAGCTACCAGCTGCCAGCAAGAGGTCCGAAGCTGGCAGCTGGTAGCTCGTAGCTCAGCCGTTACGAACGGGGTCATCGGCCTCAGCGCCGACCGCTGGTGCTCGATGTACTAAGTTAGGCAAATGGACTTCATTGCTGCTCACGACCTCGACGAAGCGCTCGCAGCGAAGGCTCATCAGCCGGATGCGCAGCTCCTCGCCGGAGGAACCGACCTCATGGTTGAGGTCAACCTTGC
>JAYEIJ010000179.1:0-1737 GCA_034660035.1 Actinomycetota bacterium
ACGAACCTCGGATGGGCCGGACCTGAACTCGTGACCGTGATTGACACGGTCGCGGTATCGGTCAGCACCCCGTCGGCGATCCGGTAGGTGAACGTATCCGTCGTCGACGCCGAACCGTCATGGGAGTAGACGAGCGACGACGCCGTGAGGGTCGACAGCGTCCCATGCGCGGGTGGGGTGACGACCCCGTCGAGGGTCACCGCATCACCGTCGGGATCCGCGTCGTTGGTCAGCACTTTGATCGTCACCGACCCGCCCTGTGCAACCGTCGCCGTGTCATCAACCGCGACTGGAGGATGGTTCGTGATCGTGATTGTCACGGTTGCGATGTCGGTCAGGACGGTGTCGTTGATGCGGTACGTGAACGTGTCGGTCGTCGACGCCGAACCGTCATGGGTGTAGTCAACCGAGGCCCACGTCCGGTTCGACAGCGTGCCGTGTGTCGGCGGGGTCACAATGGCTTCGAGACTGACCGGGTCTCCGTCGGGGTCCGTGTCGTTACCGGTCACCGTGATCATCACGGACTCGCCCATATGGACGGAAGCCGTGTCGTTTCGGGCGACCGGTGGACGATTCACCGCCTCCCAATCGACTTGGCGCTCCTGGGCGGGGTTGTTCGTGAGATGGCCGACGTCGCTTCCATCGGGGTTCATCATGAAGATGTCCCAGTCGAATCCGTCCCGCGTCGACGCGAATGCGATCTTCGACCCGTCCGGCGACCACGCCGGATCCCTGTCGAAGGATATATCGTTGGTGAGTCTCTTCTGGTTCGTGCCGTCGGCGTTCATCACGTAGACCTCGTAGTTGCCGTCCCGCTCCGACGCGAATGCGATCTTCGATCCGTCCGGCGACCACACCGGATCATGGTCGTCATTCGAGTGAGTGGTCAGGTTGACCTGGTTGGTCCCGTCGTGGTTCATGACGTAGATCTCGTAGTCGCCGTCTCGCTTTGACGTGAAGGCGATCTTCGATCCGTCCGGCGACCACGACGGATCCATATCCCTGTCAATGTGGTTGGAGAGATTTGCCTCGGCGGTGCCGTCCGAATTCATCACGAATACCTGAGCGGACCCGGTCCGAGCCGACGTGAAGGCGATCTTCGACCCATCCGGAGACCATGCCGGATCGTAGTCCGCGGCGACATCGTTGGTAAGGCGAATCGGGCTCTTGCCGTCGGTACTCATTGTGTAGACCTCGTCGTTGCCATCTCGACTCGATGTGAACGCGATCTTCGATCCGTCGGGCGACCATGCCGGATCGTCGTCGGAGACAGCGTTGTTGGTGAGGCGAACCGGAGTCCCGCCGGAGAAATCGCGGACGTAGATCTCACCGGCTATGTGATCCATCGTCGACGAGAACGCGATTCGGCCGATGCCGCCCGGGACGACGGCGGTGCTCGGCTCGGGTCCGGCGATCATCGCCGAGAAGGCCAGCAGCATGGCGAGAACAGGAACGAATATGCGACGCATCGACAATACCCCCAGGTAGCTATGGCACCTCCCATCAATAGCCCCCGACACGGCCGGTGACCAGGGGACAACGACACTTGCGGGACCGGAGGTCCCGGTACCGAACTCGAGGAGAACCGGAGATGGCGCGTTCTCCTGCGCTATGAGGAGGAGGGAGGCTCCCCTGTGTCGAGGACGCCGCCCTGTTCATCGCAGGCTCCTCGCGTCTCCCAGTCCTCCGGCCGGGGGGACAGGCATGTGGCTATTTGAGGGCTCGGTGGAGGAAGGC
>JAYEIJ010000180.1:0-2325 GCA_034660035.1 Actinomycetota bacterium
CCTTCGGATACGACAACCCGCAGGACGTTGACCTCTTTGGCGACGACGGGTCGTCGGTCTTCGAGTCGTCGATCAACGCGCTCGGGAACCACGGCATCACGAAGGGCTGCAACCCGCCGGACAACGACGACTATTGCCCCACGCGGACGCTGACCCGGGACGAGATGGCGACCTTCTTCGCCAGGGCACTCGAACTCGACTCATAGGGCCTGAGGCCAAGCGGTCTCGCTCGCGCTGAGATCTGCCCCCGGGAGCCGATGTCTTCACCGTGGAGCGAAGCATCGACATGGCGCGCCGTACGGTTCGGATGCTCGGAATGGTCCGTCGACGGGTTCGATCGGGTTGCGCAACCTCGAATCGGCGGTACCGTGATCCCATGCCCGATCGACTTCGTCTCCAGGTGGCGAGAACCCGGCCACCGGGCACACTGCTGGCGCTCCTCCTGATCATCGTTGCGCTGCTGCTCATATCACTGCCCACACAGCGAGCGAACGCCGCCGATGGCGACTGGGTCATCGAAGGCGGGGGATGGGGCCACGGCATCGGCCTGTCGCAGTACGGCGCCTACGGCATGGGACTCGACGGATGGACCGCCAAGGAGATCCTCGCCCACTACTACAGCGGCGCATTCCCCGTACCGGCATCTGCTTCGCTCGGGACCGACCACTGGATCTTCGATGCCGAAGCTCTCTGGATCGGTCTCGACCAGGACGCCGACAGCGTCGACCTCGAAGCGGTGAACGGCCAACTGTCCGTCTGTCAACCGGGGCACGGAACCGATGACTGCGTGACCCCCGATCTCGTGATCGTCCCCGGTGCCACATGGCGGTTGGAGACCGTTCTCGGCAGCGACCCTGTGCAGTGCCGATTCGTCGATCCGTCGACGGAGACACAACTCCCCGCCGGCGACTGCTCCGCCGACGTCATGTGGGTCGACAACGCCAGCCTCGCCGATCCGTCCGCAGCCACACTGGTTCGGATCAACGGCGACGAGGAGTACGCCCACGGCAGCGTGCGGATCCGACCGAACGACCCCGATCCTGCAGTAGCGAACGGTTTCCACGTTGCGCTCTCCGTCGGTCTCGAGGACTACATCTACGGAATCGGTGAGGTTCCCTCCTCGTGGCCTCCTGCCACGTTGGAAGCCCAGGCCATGATCGCCCGCAGCTTCGGTGTCGCGGCAGCAACGATGAGGGCGCCCTCCGGGACGCTGCCGACGTACCGGCAGCGCCAGTGCTGGTGCCACCTCGACGCCACGAGTATCGACCAGAACTACGCCGGCTGGTCGAAGGAGTCCGAAGGCAGGGACGCCGAGTGGGGGAAACGCTGGGTCGCAGCGGTCGACGCGACGAGCGGATCGGTCCTGAATCACGCATCGACCGGCAGCACCATCATCTCGACGTACTACTCGTCATCGACCGGGGGAGCGACGGAGAACAACGAGGACGTCTGGAGCGGCACACCTCGCGCCTATCTCCGATCCGTTGACGATCACTGGGCGACCGAACCGCAGGTCAACAACCGGTACGCCACATGGGCGGTGGATGTGTCGCCGTCGTCGATGCTCTCCGCTCTCGACGAGGGGTGGGACGCAGTGGTCTCGGCCCGGATGCTTGAAGGCCCGCCGGGCACCATCGTCGAGTTCACCGGCACACTGGCCGGCGCCACAGTGAAGACCACAAGGACCGGCAACTGGTTCCGCGTCAAGTTCGACGTCCGATCTCCGTACGTGTCGGGAGTGATCGCACCGGCGACGGACTCCCCGGATCCCGAACCACCGAATCCCGAGCCGGAGCCGGATCCGCCGTTCGTCGACATCGACGGGTCGATCCACTACGACAGCATCGCCTACATCTGGCGCGAGGGAATCACGAAGGGCTGCAACCCGCCGACCAACGACCGGTTCTGTCCCACAGACAGCGTCACCCGAGGTCAGATGGCAGCGTTCCTGACACGGGCACTCAACCTGCCGTCGACTCCCGAGAACTTCTTCGTGGACGACGGCGACTCGATCTTTGAGGGCGACATCAACCGTCTGGCTGCGGCCGGCATCACGAAGGGCTGCAACCCGCCCTCAAACGACCGATTCTGTGTCGAAGGGAAAGTTACCCGGGGCGAAATGGCGGCGTTCCTGGTCCGGGCGTTCGCCTACAGCGACAACGGTGGTGGGGACCTGTTCACCGACGACGATACCTCCATCTTCGAAGGCGACATCGACCGCCTGGCGACGGCCGGGGTGACGAAGGGCTGCAACCCGCCGTCGAACACCCGTTTCTGCCCCGACCGCACGCTGAGTCGCGAAGAGATGGCGACGTTCCTGTATCG
>JAYEIJ010000180.1:2425-7451 GCA_034660035.1 Actinomycetota bacterium
GTTCGACTGCGAGTTGACGCCGCTCACCGGTGAGGTAGCGTGAACCTGAGGCGGGTTCACATGATCGGGGGTTGGCATGTTGAGTCGTTCGAAGCACCTGGGTCTGTTGCTGATCGGGTTCGCCGCATCTCTCCTGTTGGTGGTCGGCGTCGCATTGGCGAATGGCCTGCCGCCCGGCGGGACGTTCACCGACGACGATGGAAACGTCCATGAGGGCAACATCGAGGCGATTGCCGCGGAGGGGATCACGAAGGGCTGCAATCCTCCAACGAACGATCTGTACTGCCCGGACAGTTCGGTGACCCGGGGCCAGATGGCGGCATTCGTGCGCAGGGCGTTCAGCCTTCCATCATCCAGTACCAACTACTTCGTTGATGATGACGACTCGGTATTCGAGGGCGACATCAACGCTGTCGCTGCAGCCGGCATCACCAAGGGCTGCAACCCACCGACGAACGACCGCTTCTGTCCTGATGGGAACGTCACCAGGGAGCAGATGGCGGCGTTCCTGCGCCGCGCCTTCGACTACCCGGCGGCTTCCGCCGACTATTTCACCGATGACGGCGTTTCGATCTTCGAAGCAGATATCAATGCCATCGCCGAAGCGGGAGTCACAAAGGGCTGCAACCCACCGACGAACGACCGGTACTGCCCTAGGGATCTCGTCAAGCGAGACCAGATGGCATCGTTCTTCTCCCGGGCTCTGGGACTAACTCCAATCACTCCGCCACCGCCGACAACCACCGTCCCGCTCAAGACGTTCGGGGACGGCACCTGGATCGTCGGTCGAGACATCTCAGCAGGCACGTACCGAACCGCCGCTTCGAAGGGTCTCTGCTACGGAGCGCGTCTCGCCGGGTTCAGCGGAGATCTCGACGACATCATTGCCAACGAGATCGGTGGTGAGTCGTTGATCGTCACCATCAAGTCCTCTGATGCGGGTTTCGAGTCAAGTCGCTGCCACGTTTGGACGAACGACATGACCCCGCGGACGGGTACGCCGACATCCGGCTTTGCCGACGGATACTGGCTCGTTGGCGACGAAGTGGCACCGGGCCTTTGGCGCAACAGCGGTTCTGCCGACACGTGCTACTGGGAGAGGCTGAGCGGCTTCTCCTGGGAATTCGAGGACCTCATCACGAATGGTCTATCCACATCAGTTCAAACGGTTCGAATCAGGGCAAGCGACGTGGGATTCCATGCCACCCGTTGCGGTAGTTGGACCTACCTGGGACCGTAGGGATTCTCCCGATCTGTGACGACCCTGCGGCGTCGGTCCGGCGACGACATTCCCAGGACGGCCACGATGGCCGAGCGGTCGATTGATAGCACGAGGTGATCGGTGAACGTCGAACGTCAGGGCGAAGGGCTTGCGAGCAGCGCTGCGACATCCGACTCGAGATCCCCCGACGCGATGTACGGGTAGAGGTTGGCGCCGGGACAATCCGTGTTGGCATGGTCCCGGTGTCCACTGATCGTCGACGGTGATACGTCGAACTCGGTGGACGCCCAGGCGAGCGTCCGGACCAGGGCATCGATCTGGGCGGACGTCGGGCGGTCGTGCTCGAAGTTCCCCTCGACGACGATCAGCAGATGCGTGGCGGGGTCGTAGTTCGTGCCGGTCGCCCCGGCGTACCGGGTGCCGCGTCCCTCATACACAGTGCCGTCGACACCGATGATGTAGTGGTAGGCGAGGTCTCCCCATCCGCGGCTCATGTGGTACGCCTGCCATGACCGGTAGCGCGCGGGTCCGGTGGCGCCGGTCTGCTGATCCCCGGCATGGTGGATCGTCATCCGTTCGATCGTGTGCTCTTGCATCAGCGATGGGTCCGCTTCCTGGGCGCCCCAGACCTGACGGGAAGCGACGTTGAGTTCGATCACCGGGACCGGGACATCGACCGGATCGAGACCGAGCGCTCGAGTGAGGAAGACCGCCATCTGGCCCCGGGTGAGATGGTCATCAGCGCAGTAGTGCGTGTTGGCCGGCGGGTTGCACCCTTTCGTGATCCCGGCGGTTGCGAGACGATCGATGTCGCCTTCAAACACCGAGGTGTTGTCATCGGTGAAGAGATCACCGCCGCCCGGGTCGGTGTAGTCGAAGGCACGCACCATGAACGCCGCCATCTGTCCCCGGGTCACGATCCCCTCTGGACAGAAGCGGTTGTTCACCGGTGGGTTGCACCCCTTCGTGATCCCGGCCGCCGACAGAGCGTTGATGGCGGTCTCGTGGATCGATGAATCGTCATCGGAGAAGTGATCAACGCTCGAGGCCGGGAGTTCGAGGGCCCGCGTGAGCATGGTTGCCATCTCGGCTCTCGTCAGGTTGCGGTCCGGGCAGTAGCGGTCGTTGACGGGCGGGTTGCAGCCCTTCGTGATCCCGTCGGCGTACACGGCCTCGATGAACGGCTCTTGCGAAGACCCGTTGTCGTCGACGAAGGTGCCGCCGGGTGGCAGTTCGGCGGCCTCGGTGGATGCTCCCGGGATTCCGACGATGAGGGCGGCCAGCGCCAGTGCGGCGATCAGTGATGAAGCATGGAGTCGCATGAGAATGACGATACTGCTTCGCCACTGGGGGTCCGTCGTGGGATTGCAGGCAATGCGGATGCGTGGCAGATCCATCAGCCGAGCGTCGCGTGTCGATGTGCCCCTTCTCCTGTGCACCACCGATCGTGAGGGCGGTCGATGCGCCGGGTTGAGCTCGATGGCTACGGTGGGGCCTGCGTTCCCGGTTCCGCAGCCGATCCCGCTGGTACAAGCGCTGAGGCTTCAGAAGCAGCCGTCGTTCCATTCCGGATCGAAGCCTTCCAGCCAGAGGAAGAGTGCCCAGGTTTCTGCAGTGAGGCACCCCGTCTGTCCCCTCAACATGAGACTGGTGATTGCTGTTCCGGTTCGGAGGGCATCCGGGACCAGACCGGAGAGTTGGTTGCTGTCGAGGTACAGGTATTCGAGTGCGTGTAGGTCACCGAGTTCTGGTGGGATCGATCCGGTCAGTTCGTTGTGGTAGAAGTCCATCTGTTTGAGTGCGGCGAGGTTGCCGAGTTGTGGTGGGATCGGTCCCGTGAGTCCGTTGTCGAAGAGGAACAGGTACTTGAGTGAAGCCAGGTTCCCGAGTTGGGCGGGGATCGGTTCGGATAGTTCGTTGTTGGCGAGGTGCAAGTACTCGAGCAAAGCCAGGTTGCCGAGTTCTGGTGGGATCGATCCTGTCAGCTCGTTGTCGTAGAGGTCCAGGTAGGTGAGTGCACCCAGGTTGCCGAGTTCTGGTGGGATCGGTCCGGTGAACCCGTTGCTCTCGAACTCCAGGTAGTCGAGTGCGCTCAGGTCGCCGAGTTCTGGTGGGATCGGTCCGGTGAACCCGTTGTGGTGGAGGGACAGGTAGTCGAGTGCGCTCAGGTTGCCGAGTTCTGGTGGGATCGACCCGGTGAGTTCGTTGTCGCCGAGATCCAGGTGTTGGAGTTCGGTGAGGTGGCCGAGGCTGGGGAGGATCGTGCCGTCGAGGTTGTTCGATCCAAGGTTGACGGAACTGACGTGTCCGGCGAGGCACTCGACGCCGTACCAGCCACACGGGTTGTCGTCGACGAACCACCCCGTGTCGGTCGTCCACAGCATCCCGTTGGTCCAGTTGTGGATGTCGCCGAGTGCCACGCACTCGATGTGCGGGATGTAGGGCTGATCACACATCGGGTACAAGACCGAGACGTCGATCGACAGGGCCTTCGTCGCTGCGACCGTCACCGAGTCGGTCGCCTGGACGGTGAACGAGACTGACTCGTGGGTGGTTGGCGTTCCCGTGATGGTGCCGCCGGGGTCGAGGGTGAGGCCTTCGGGGAGGGTCCCGGTGGTGACGATCCAGGTGTAGGGGGTGACGCCCCCGGTGGCGGTGAGAGCGGCGTTGTAGGCGACGCCGACGGCGCCGTCAGGGAGCGACATCGTGGTGATCACCAGCGGATCGGGGACCGGTGGCGCGGTGAATGCCCGGTGCAGGAACGCGGCCATCTGACCCCGGGTCACGTAGGAGGTGGGGCAGAACCGGTCGTTGGTGGGCGGGTTGCATCCCCTGGTGACGTCTGCGGCACCCAGGCGATCGATGTCGGCTTCGAAGATCGACGTGTCGTCGTCGGTGAACAGGTCACCGCCGCCGTCATCGGTGTACCCGAACGCCCTCACCAGGAACGCCGCCATCTGACCCCGGGTCACGTTGTCGTCGGGGCAGAACCGGTCGTTGACGGGCGGGTTGCAGCCCCTGGTGACACCGGCGGTGCCCAATCGGTCGATGTCGGCTTCGAAGATCGACGTGTTGTCGTCGACGAACAGGTCACCGCCACCGTCGTCGACGTACCCGAACGCCCGAACCAGGAACGCCGCCATCTGACCCCGCGTCACATTGTCGTCGGGGCAGAAGTGGTCGTTGACGGGCGGGTTACAGCCCCTCGTGATGTCTTCTGATGCGAGCCACTCGATATCGGCCTCGAAGATCGACGTGTCATCGTCGGTGAACGTCCCGCCCGCAAACACGGTGTGTGACATGGCTGCGGTGATCGTGGCGAACAGGGCGAGAGCGATGAGGATCCTGACAACGCGACGCATGATCGTGCCTTCCTATTCGGCGGCACCGGGCACTCCCACGCGACGACGGAGGCCGGGATGCCGCACGGCGTCTACCCCCATGCATACTCGCCCCGCAACGCACAGGCAAGAGCCAAACGACTCAACACCAGGTGCGGGATCGCACCCGAAATCCAGCCGGGACAGCGGCGTTCCTGCGCCGAAGACGCCTCCCTGTTCGTCGCAGGCTCCTCGCGTCCCCCCCAGCAAGCTGGGGGGAGAACCACGGTTCGCGGTCTGGAACCGCTTGACCCCCTCCGCCTCGCTGCGCTCGGCACCTCCCCCTGAGAGGGAGGAAGAAGCCGAAGGGGACGGCCAGAAGGATGTGTGGCTATTTGAGGGCTCGGTGGAGGAAGGCTGCCATCTGGGCTCGGGTCACGTTCGCGTCGGGGCAGTAGTGGGTGTTGGCGGGCGGGTTGCAGCC
>JAYEIJ010000181.1:0-1727 GCA_034660035.1 Actinomycetota bacterium
TAATCGCATCGTGGAGAGCACCAGCCGACTTGTATGACAGCCCAAAGTCGGCTGGATGGATTCCGACTGCCTCATCCGGTTCAGATGGCTTCGAACCCATGGTCATGATCCCGTCTTGTCGGCCATGGCCAGGAGAGCGTCCGTGCTTTGGCTGAGGTTGAGGGCGTCGACGTCGGACCGCTGAATTGCTCCGGAATGAAGAGCGTCAGATAGGTAGGTCCCGAGATGACCGCCGTCTGTGCCTGTGGCATCAAGATCGGCAAGGGTGCGGAGTGGTGAAGTCACCGCAAAGCCGTCGCGCACGACCCATTCACTGCGAGCAAGCCCAGCGGATCGGACTCGGACCTTGGCCTTGTCTGCGCGTAGCTGTCGGCGGGTGGTGGAGATGAATTCGTGTTTGGAGGGGGTCAGCACGCCGAGACCAAGAACCGTGGCCGCTGAGTTGTGTGAGACCCACAGGGTGGGGTTCTTGGTGCGGGCTCGAGGCCGAGATGTCGGTTCGAGCCGGAGCCACATCACGCGAAGATCCTGGTGGTCGTCCTGACCGGCGCCGGCCACGCGGTAGACGCCGTACCCGAGGCGATGGATCTGTTGATAGGCGACTGCTCTCTGGAGTTGGAAGTCCTGAACTCCGGATTCGGCAGCTTGGGCTCGAGTGAAGTAGCCCGATTGGGCGACGGCGATGTCCTCGATTGCTCGCACCACGTTGAGGCGACTTCGCACCTTCATGCGTTGCATTCCTCGCATTTGGCTGCTACCTATGCAGCGATTTTACCACATCAATCAGGGTGAGGTGCTGCATTTCTAGCAGAGACCGCCCGGTCATCAACCTTCGTTGACACCACAGAAGGCTTCAATGTCCAACAGTCGAGCTGGGCACGCATCAACCGACGGATATTTCGCGTCCTCAACAGAACCCCCGGTCGGCCGCGTCCAAACGCGTCCTGGAGCCGTCCTCGCAGAGTAGAACCGGAGAGAGCGAACGGCACAGCCATTACGCTGCAGGGATTCCTCGGCTCCGGGGGTGGGACTCGAACCCACGACAAACGGATTAACAGTCCGCTGCTCTGCCAAACTGAGCTACCCCGGAAGGTGTTCGTCGGATCGACGAACGGCGCGCAGGATACCAGGGGCCAACCCCAACTCCCCTGGCGCAACCTGGCCTCCGCCGATGTGGGAGAATCATCGACTATGAAATTCAGAACAGGCCTTGTCATCGGTCTCGGTGTCGGATTTGTCCTTGGAGCGAAGGCCGGGCGCGAGCGCTACGACCAGATGGTGTCGGCTCTCGACTCGGTTCGTGGCAACGAGAAGGTGCAACGAGCCACGGCCGTGGCCGATCGCTCAACCGTGAAGGTCCGGCGGGCTGCCGGAAGCGGTCTCGTCACCGCAAGCGAGAAGATCAAAGAACGTGCCGAAGGCAACGGCTCAGGAAACACGCCGTAAACGACAACTGACAACCGGGGACCGTCCCTACGCCCCTTCCAGATAGCCCTCTAGCTTTCTTGCTCTGGCCGGCTGGCGGAGTTTCGAAAGCGCCTTGGTCTCGATCTGGCGGATGCGCTCGCGGGTGACCTCAAAGTGGTCGCCCACTTCTTCAAGCGTGCGGACCTTGCCGTCGGCGAGACCGAACCTCATGACGAGCACCTCTCGCTCACGCTCGCTCAGCGCTTCGAGAGCCAGGCTGAGGTAGCTCTGAAGCAGATGAAACGCTGCCGCCTCCACGG
>JAYEIJ010000182.1:0-1726 GCA_034660035.1 Actinomycetota bacterium
CGGAACGACTTGCGCTCCCCTTCGCTGTGGAGTCCGAGGTAGAACTCCTTCACGTCTTCGTCGCCGAGCAGCTTCTGCGGATCACCGTCCATCACGACCTTCCCGGTTTCCATGATGTAGCCGTAGTTCGCGATCGACAGCGCCATGTTGGCATTCTGCTCGATGAGCAGCACCGACATGCCCTGTCGATTGATGTCCACGATGATGTCACGGATCTGCTGCACGAGCATCGGAGCGAGTCCGAGAGTCGGCTCGTCGAGGATGAGCAGTTTCGGATCGGCCATGAGCGCTCGGCCGATCGCGAGCATCTGCTGCTCGCCGCCCGACAGGTACCCGGCGGTGTCCTTCCGGCGTCCTTGGAGCACCGGGAACAGATCCATGACGCGCTCGTGCGCCGCCGTCACTGAGCCCTTGTCCGAATTGGTGAAGGCACCGGTCCGGAGATTGTCGTCGACGGTCATCTCGGCGAAAATCCGCCGACCCTCGAGCACCTGGGCGATCCCCATCTTCACGATCGCCGCCGGATCCTTGCCGTCGATGCGTTCGCCGTCGAAGGTGACGGATCCCTTCGTGATGTCACCTTCGTGAACGTCGAGGATGCCCGTAATCGCCCGCAATGACGTCGTCTTGCCGGCGCCGTTCGCCCCCAACAGAGCGATGATCTCACCGTCGGGCACGTTCAGCGACAGTCCACGCAGTACGAGGACGACGTCGTTGTAGACGACCTCCAGGTTGGCGACTTCGAGCATCCGTTCCTCTTACCTTCGTTCGCTGGTCGGTGGGTGGCCGGACCCGAAGGCCCGGCCACCCGGTTGTTCGTCCTAGCCGTCGAGCTTGTGGCAGGCCTCTGTGAAATCAAAGGCTGCTGCCGTCGGACCGACGAAGTCGTTTTCGACGATCTCCGAACCGGATCCGCCCGCTTCGAGGTTCGCCACCGACGGACGCCACAGCGTGACGGCACGCTGGACCTGATCGGACGTGCTCCCCGTGTAGTTCTCCGCGGGGGCCGCTCCCTGGTAGTCCACGTTGTCGAGCGTCCTGAGCGCTGCCAGGACACCGGCACGGGTCATGTCGCCGCTCGCGTATGCCGCCTCGAGGGCAGCGTGCACGGTCATCGCTTCGATGACACCAAGACCGACATAGTCGTTCGGCGGAATGTCCGCACCGGATGCTTCGACGAGCTGCATGGTCAACGCCATGCCGGCCGAGTCGCCGCCCCACGGCTGCATGTAGAACGTGCCGTACCAGTCACGCTGGATCGCGTCGGCGATCGGCGAGAGCAGGAAGGCCGGGTTGTAGGTCGGACCCGAACCGGACCACTTCGCCTCGAAACCCTGCTGGAGGGCGGCACCATAGACCTCCGAGAACGTACTCGGAGTGGTCGTGACGTACACGAGATTGGCACCCGATGCCACGATCCCGTCTGCGACCGGCTTCAGATCCTGACCCGGGATGATCGTCCCTGAGCCGTCGAAGACGATCTCGATTCCGTTGGTCTCGGCCCACATCTTGGCACCGGCCATCGGATCGAGACCGAAGTCACCCGGGATCGATGCGATGGCGAGCGTCGGGGCGTCGTTGCCGGCCTTCTTCTCCTCGGCCAGCATCCAGTCGAGGCCGCTCATCGCCTCAAGGCAGTACGGCGCACCGGTATGAAGCACCGTCGGGGCGATGTTCGTGTCGGTCCAACCGGAGTACCACGTTGCAGGGACCGCGATCATGCTGT
>JAYEIJ010000183.1:0-1724 GCA_034660035.1 Actinomycetota bacterium
GTGGGCGGGTGGAGAAGCCGAAACTCCCCCACCCGCCCGGGACGATCCCCATGTCCCGTTGAGTCCATTGGGACTCAGTCCTCTATGTCCGGGTCGGTTCCGTGAGTCACAGTTGTGACATCGGATCCATATCCGGACATGTAGGGGCGAATGAGGAAGTGGAGGAGCAGTGGCACGATCCCCGCGTACCGATGCGAAGTTCCGTCGGATCTACGACGGGCACTTCGTAGCGATACGGAGCTACTGCCTCCGGAGGCTTCCGACAAGTGAGGTCAACGACGCGGTGGCGGAGGTGTTCCTGGTGGTCTGGAGACGCATCGACGATGTTCCCGACGGGGACGAAGCTCCGCTCTGGCTGTACGGCATCGCTCGCAACGTGGTGCGCAACGTTGACCGGTCGGCGAGACGGCGTGATCGACTCAGTGGGCGACTTCGTCCGTTCCGACCGCCTTCCTCTCCCGATCCGGAGACGGTGGTGATCCGCCGCAGCGAGGACGACGAGGTGCTCGCAGCGTTGGCACAACTCCGTCCTGCGGATCAAGAGATCCTCCGTCTCAGCATCTGGGAGGAGCTGAGCAACACCGAGATCGCCGAGGTGCTCGGCATCGAGGCACATGCGGTGACGATGCGCCTGAGTCGAGCCCGCAATCGGCTCGCAGGACGACTCGGCATGGACAAAGTACGACAGAACACGTGGGCAGATCCCCAGCCCGTCGGTGAAGGAGGTGAACAGTGAGCACCAGCACAGACCCGGTACGGCAACGCGTGGCGGCGGCGAACCCCGCCCGCACTGATGCGGAACCGCCGGAAACAGTGATGACTGCCGCCGTTCTCCTCGACGTGATCGACGACAGGAGTGGGGCGATGACACACAAATCTGATTCTCAAGGACAAGCAAACCCGGTTGCGACGCGAAGCATGCGGCGCAACTGGGCAGCAGCGTTCGCGGCGGGCTTCGCCGTGGTGCTGATCGTCGGGGTCACATTCGGGCTACTGAACCGTGGAGGAGATCCGCTCGATGTGATCACGCCGGTGACCACCACAACCCCCACCAGCGTTCCGGACGCAATACCGACGACCATTCCCGATGTAACGATGACGAGCGTTCCCGATATGGCACCGCTCATCACCATCAACGCCGACCAGATCATTCATCCGCTTCCGGGTGACGCGGCCAGAGGTGTCGTCATCGCCGACGGGTCGTTGTGGGCGTCGACCGGTGAGGGGATCGTCAGGTGGGACCTCGACGGGGGAGACCCGGAGTTGTTCACATCCTCCGAGGGCGTTCCGTTGATCGAGGGGTTCGCCCCAGCGCTAACCGTCGCACCGGATGGGAGCGTGTGGGCGTACGCCTACTACCCCCAGGATCTCGTCGCTTTCGACGGAACCCGTTGGAGCGAACCGGCCGGCTACGACCAGATCGATGCCCTCAACCCCCGATGCTCTCCCGACGACGAGTGTCCGAACCCGATCACGGCGATGGCCGCGGGACCCAACGGTGTCCTCTTTCTGGCCCTCGGCGATGGGACACTGGTTGAGTTCGACGGCGTCGATTGGAGTGTTCTTCCCGTCCCGGTCGACGCGACCGATATGGCCGTCGCTGCGGATGGAACGTTGTGGGTAGCCGGGTGGGACGAAGTGTCGGCGTACGACGGAGACACCTGGAGCCGGTTCACGACTGCCGATGGTCTCCCTTCCGGGGGAATCAGCTCCGTGATTGTGGC
>JAYEIJ010000184.1:0-7422 GCA_034660035.1 Actinomycetota bacterium
CGCCCAGCGGATTTTGAGTCCGCCGCGTCTTCCATTCCGCCATCCCGGCGCTGGACCCCATGGTATCGAACCGCCGGCCGAAATCGTCGCCGACGGTCGTTCGTAGACGAAGCAACGCGCGATCGGTGCCTATCGTTCGATGATGGGGCGACGAGAAGAACGCATCTTCCGGCTGAACGACGAGATCCGGGCGCTGGTGCGCAGCGAGGACCTCGCGGCGGAAGAGATGATCATGCTTGAACATCTCGATGACGATGCACAGAGGGACCTCGCGACCTACGACCAGCCAATGGACCGAGCAGACGCGAAGGAAACGTCGGGGGATGTCGAACGAATGAAGCAACACGTTGAGGATCTTCGTCGCGAACGTGAGAAGCTGGAGCGCAAGCGCGACCGGTTGCTCAAGAAGATTCAGTAGAAAGTAGAAAGTAGAAAGTAGAAAGACAAGACCCGGACTACGGACTACGGACTACGGGTTACGGAGTACGCTCAACCACATGTCCACGCTTGTTCTTCTTGACGGCCATAGCCTCGCTTACCGCGCGTTCTACGCACTCCCGCCCGACCTTGCCACTGCATCCGGGCAGGTGACCAACGCCGTTTTCGGTTTCACGTCCATGCTCATCAAGCTGATGGACGATGAACGCCCTGATGCCATCGCCGTTGCCTGGGACGTGCGGGGCCCGACGTTCCGAACGGAGGCCTACGAGCCCTACAAGGCACAGCGTGAGAAGTCGCCGGACCTCTTCGTGAGCCAACTGCCGCTCATCGATGAAGTTCTCGACGTCATGGGTATCACGCAACTGCGAGTCCCGGGGTACGAGGCGGACGACGTCATCGCCACCCTCGCCACCCGCGCCAGGGCAGACGGATGGGACGTGTCGATCGTGACCGGCGACCGGGACGCGTTCCAACTCATCGAGCCGGGGATCACCGTCCTCTACACCCTTCGGGGGATCTCCGAGACGGTGAAGGCCGACGCCGCGTGGCTGGAAGAGCGATATGGCGTCAAGCCAACCGAGTACGTCGACTACGCGGCGCTTCGCGGAGACCCGTCGGACAATCTCCCCGGCGTGCCGGGCGTCGGGGAGAAGACGGCGGCGAAGCTGATCGTTGCCTACGGAACCGTTGAGGGTGTGCTCGACGCCACAGATGAACAGACGCCGAAGCTGCGGGAGAACCTCGGGGCGGCGAGCGAACAGGTCCTCCTGAACCGGCGGCTGATGGATCTGGTACGAGACGTGCCGCTCGACACGGACATCGACAGTTTCACGATGCAGCCTCTCGACCAGGATCGTATCCGTCCGGTGTTCGATGCACTCGCCTTCCGGGGACTCTGGGAGCGCCTTGCGAAACTCGACGGCTTGGACGGCGGATCCGGTGAGATGATCGAGGCGGAAGTCATCACGGCGAGCGACGCGGACACGCTAAGGGCGGCGTTTCAAGGCCGGGCGGCGTCGGTCGACCCGGTGTGGGACGACGGGTATCTGATCGGGGCGGTTGCGGCCGGAGCACCTGCGACGTTCGTTCCGGCCGAGGCGCTCGACGCGGTCTGCGACGCTGCGGAATCGATCGCCGGCCACGACATCAAGGCGTTCGTCAGGGCGCTCATCGAACTCGGTTCGACGCCACCGAGAGTGGCGTTCGACACGGCACTTGCCGCCTGGATCGCCAATCCGTCGCAACGAGCCCCGAGCATTCCCGACCTCGCCTACCGGGAACTCGGCGTTGCCGTCGACGATCCGGGCGAAGGTGAATCCGAGAGTCAGGGGGCGTTCGATTTCGAGGGCGGCGTCGACCTCGAGGCGGCGGCCCGTCGCGCCATCGCGATCGAGCGGCTCGTCGGACCACTCACCGAGCAACTCGCGGAGCGCGGCGGGTTGGATCTGTACGAGGACATCGAACTGCCGTTGATACCGATTCTCGCCCGCATGGAGGTCGCAGGGATCGGGGTCGATACGGAGTTCCTCCGCACGATGGGTGAGCAGTTGCGAAACCGGCTGGCCGATCTCGAGGAGTCGATCCATCGGGCGGCGGGGGGACCCTTCAATGTGAACTCGACTCTCCAGTTGCGAGAAGTCCTCTTCGATCGCCTCGGCCTGCCGGTTGTGAAGAAGACGCCGAAGGGTGCTCCTTCGACAGACGCATCCGTTCTCGAGAAGCTGAGGGACGAGCATGAGATCGTCGCGGACCTCCTCACGTATCGCGAACTCGAGAAGCTCCGCGGCACGTACGTCGAGGCGCTGCTCCGCCTGGTGAGCGACGACGGACGTATCCGGGGACGTTTCAACCAGATGGGCGCCGCCACCGGGCGCCTCTCTCAGGAGCAGCCGAACCTGCAGAACATCCCGATTCGGTCCGAGGAGGGGCGGGCGATCCGTGAAGCGTTCGTAGCGGCCGAGGGGCACACGTTCCTCGTGGCCGACTACTCGCAGATCGAACTGCGCATCCTGGCTCACCTGTCGAACGACCCGGGTCTCGTTGATGCCTTCGAGCACGATCTCGACATCCACACCGCGACGGCGGCGCGGATCAATGAACAGCCGGCGAGTGAAATCACGCCCGACCAGCGGCGGCGAGCGAAGATGATCAACTTCGGGCTGCTGTACGGAATGGAGGCGTACGGTCTCGCCCAACGGTTGGGAATCTCGCGGGACGAGGCGCAAGAGCACATCGACACCTACTTCGCTCAGTTTCCCGATGTTCGCGACTTCCTCCAGGGGCTGGTCGAACGTGCGAGGGTCGACGGGTACACGACCACCATCCTCGGGCGTCGGCGCTATCTGCCTGAACTCGCCAGCGACCGGTTCCGTGATCGCCAGGCGGGGGAGAGGATGGCGCTCAACGCTCCGATCCAGGGTTCCGCTGCCGACGTGATCAAGAAGGCGATGATCGATCTGGACCCGAAGCTCGTTCGCTATCAGGCTCAGATGCTCCTCCAGATCCACGACGAACTCGTCATCGAGGTTCCGGATGAACATCTCGCCGCCGTGGCCGAGGTCACGCGAACCGTGATGGAAGAAGTGGTTCAACTTCGCGTTCCGCTCAAGGTCGACGTGGCAACGGGGCGGACGCTCGGTGAGTGCAAGGGCTGACCTGTTGCAGCTTGCTCGGTATCAGGGGTAGCATTCCGGTTGGCCCGGGCCGCAGGCTTTGCGCGCGCACCGAGGCAAACCACGTACACAGGAGTCGAAGCCCTTCCATGACCACGAACGAGAACGATCTCGCCACCACCGGCGAGGAGCTTGCGGACGCTCTAGAGAACGCACCCGTCAGTCCCGAGGCAACCGAGATCACCACCGAGGTTGCGCCGGACTCAGGCGACGTCGTCGCCGAGATCGATTCCGCTTCCGAGTCCTTAGAGGAGGTCGAGGCGGTGGTCGAGGAGACCGAGGCAGTGACCGAAGCCGTGGAAGTGGTCGAGGAGACCGAAGCGGTTGTCGAAGCCGTCGAGTCTGTCGAGGAGACCGAGGTGGTGGCGGAAGCTGCCGCGGAAATCGATGCACCGTCGGTGCCCGAGGATGCCGTCGTTGAACCCCCACCGGTTCCCCGTGGAGAGCGTCCCGCGATCACAGCTCCCAAGGAGATCGCCGAACTTCCGGATGATCTGTCGGCCGACGAGTTCGCCAAGGCGATCGAGCAGACCGTGTTCGAGTTCAAAGAGGGCGACATCGTTGGTGGAACTGTGGTGCGAATCGACAAGGACGAGGTCCTCGTCGACATCGGCTACAAGTCCGAGGGTGTCATCCCGCTCAAAGAACTGTCGATTCGGAACGCCGCGAACCCGAGTGAGATCGTCACCGTGGGCGAAGAGATCGAAGCCCTTGTTCTCCAGAAAGAGGACGACGACGGTCGTCTGGTGCTCTCCAAGAAGAGGGCTCAGTACGAACGAGCGTGGGGCCGCATCGAGCGTGTCATGAACGAGGGCGGCACCGTGACCGGCCCCGTCATCGAGGTCGTCAAGGGTGGGCTCATCGTCGACATCGGTCTGCGAGGATTCCTGCCGGCGTCACTGGTGGATCTGCGCCGTGTTCGTGATCTCCAGCCGTTCATCGGTGAGGCGATCGAGGCGAAGGTCATCGAACTCGACAGGAACCGGAACAACGTCGTTCTCTCGCGTCGCGCCTACCTCGAAGAGGAGCAGGCCGAGCAGCGTCACGCGTTCCTTGCCGATCTGAAGCCCGGGGACGTACGTGACGGCGTGGTGTCTTCCGTCGTGAACTTCGGTTCGTTCGTGGACCTCGGCGGCATGGACGGTCTCGTCCACGTTTCTGAACTCTCGTGGCAGCACGTCAATCATCCCGGCGAGGTCGTCAGTGTTGGCGACAAGGTGACGGTTCGCGTTCTCGAGGTCGACTACGACCGTGAGCGTATCTCCCTGTCGATCCGCCAGACGACTCAGGACCCGTGGGAGCAGTTCATCGAGGCAAGTGAGACCGGTGACGTGCTCGAAGGAGCGGTCACGAAGACGGTCCCGTTCGGAGCGTTCGTCTCCGTCGGCGAAGGCGTTGAAGGCCTGGTCCACGTCTCCGAGATCGCGATGCACCACGTGGAGAGCCCGGAACTCGAACTGTCGATCGGCCAGGAAGTCAAGGTGAAGGTGACCGAGGTCGATGTCGACCGACGTCGTGTGAGCCTGTCGATCAAGCAAGCGCTTCCCGAATGGGAGGAACGCTCCACGTGGACCGAGCGCAAGCCGAGCAAGCCCCGGAGAAGAGAGTTCCAGCGTGAGGACGAGGCCGAAGCACAGCCATCGTTCAACGCGGATGCCTCGCTTGAGGCGATCTTGCAGGAACTCAAAGAACGGGGCATCGGCCGCAGCTGATCAGAGCCTTCGTGACTCGATCGCATCCTGCGTCTCTCTTGGCGCGCGGTACAGTCACGACATGGTCGAAATGAAGCACGCTGAGCCTCGGATCCGCATCCTGCTGTGCGGCGGGATCGGATCGGGCAAAAGCGTCGCCGGACGAAGATTCCAGCAACTCGGAGCGACGGTCATCGAAGCAGATCGCATCGGGCATGCGGTGCTCCATCCCGACGGAGAAGCGTTCGCAGCGGTGAGCGAGCGTTGGCCGGCGGCCGTCGTGGGCAACCGCATCGATCGCGGCCTCCTCGCAGACATCGTCTTCGCAGATCCGGAACAGTTGACCGAACTGGAAGCGTTGACACACCGGCCCATCATCCGTCGGATCAGCGAGCTCGCATTGATCACAGACGACCTCGTTGTCGAGATTCCGCTCATCCTCGACGTCCCGGGCAATTGGATCAGGGTGCTCATCGATGCCGATGAGGACATCCGCCTGCGTCGAGCAGTCGAGCGTGGTGCCGCCGAGACCGATGTGAAGAACAGGATCTCGAGCCAGCCGTCACGCGACGAATGGCTGTCATGGTGTGACGTGTCTGTCAAGAACAACGGCCCGATCGAGGACCTCTACGAGCAGATCGACGCTCTCTGGCACGGGCGACGGACGACGGATTACGGACTGCGGCCTTGACCCTCAGTGAACGACCCTTTCGCGTCCACTCAGATTTCGATCCGGCCGGTGACCAGCCAGAAGCGATCGCGCGACTCGCCGAAGGGATCAAACGGGGCGACCGCTTTCAGACGCTCCTCGGGATCACCGGCTCTGGGAAGTCGGCGACCGTGGCATGGACCATCGAGCAGGTTCAGAAGCCGACGCTGATCCTTGCACCGAACAAGGCGCTCGCGGCTCAACTCGCTAACGAGTTCCGCCAGTTCTTCCCCGAGAATCGGGTCGAGTACTTCGTGTCGTACTACGACTACTACCAACCCGAGGCGTACATCGCTCAGAGCGACACCTTCATCGAGAAGGAATCGACGGTCAACGACGAGATCGACCGGCTCCGGCATTCGGCGACGGCCGCCCTCCTCACGAGGAGAGACGTGATCATCGTCGCCTCCGTGTCTGCGATCTATGGGCTGGGATCGCCCGATCAGTACGAAGGGCAACTCCTGCGTCTCGTGCGGGGTGTCGAGTTCCCCCTCGATGCAGCGATCCGGCGCCTCGTCGATATCCAATACGAGCGGAACGAAGTGAACCTGATCCGCGGCAAGTTCCGGGTGAAGGGGGACACGCTCGAGGTCTTCCCGACGTACGAAGAGACCGTATACCGGGTCGAGTACTGGGGCGACGAGGTCGAACGGATTCTCCAGATGAACCCGGTCACGGGCGAGGTCATCGACGAACTCAACGAGCTGTGGGTCTATCCGGCGAGTCACTACGTCACGTCCGAGGAACGCATGCGGACGGCGCTCGAGGGGATCGAGACCGAACTGCACGAGCGACTCACCGTCCTGGAAGGCTCGGGCAAGCTGCTCGAGGCGCAGCGACTCCGGATGCGCACGGCCTACGACATGGAGATGATGCGAGAGGTCGGCTTCTGTTCCGGAATCGAGAACTACTCGCGCTATCTCGACGGTCGGGCGCCCGGCGAAGCGCCGTACACGCTGCTCGACTACTTCCCCGATGACTATCTGACCGTCATCGACGAGAGCCACGTCGCCATCCCGCAGATCCACGGCCAGTACGCGGGGGATCGCTCGAGGAAGGACGTCCTCGTCGAGCACGGCTTCCGGCTCCCGTCGGCGATGGACAACCGGCCGCTGACGTTCGACGAGTGGCACGCCAAGACCGAACAGGCGATCTTGCTCTCCGCCACGCCGAGCGCGTGGGAGATCGGTGAATCGTCGCAGGTCGTCGAGCAGGTCATCCGACCGACGGGCCTGGTCGATCCCGAGGTGATCGTTCGTCCCACCAAGGGACAGATCGACGATCTCGTCGCAGAAGTGCGCCTACGGGAGGATGCGAACCAGCGAGTGCTCGTGACCACCCTCACGAAGAAGATGGCCGAGGACCTGAGCGACTACCTCCTCGAGCTCGGAGTGCGGGCCCGGTACATGCACAGCGATATCGACACCCTCGAGCGCGTCCAGATCCTTCGAGATCTCCGGCTGGGGGAGTACGACGTGCTCGTCGGCATCAATCTGTTGCGCGAGGGACTCGATCTTCCCGAGGTCTCGCTGGTAGCGATCCTCGACGCCGACAAAGAGGGATTCCTACGATCCGAGACGAGCCTCGTGCAGACGATCGGCCGGGCCTCGAGAAACGTGGACGGCTCGGTCGTCATGTACGCGGACGGGGTCACCGACTCGATGCGGCGCGCCATCAACGAAACGAACCGGCGTCGCTCGATCCAGTTGGAGTACAACGAGACGCATGGCATCGATCCTCAGACGATCCGTAAGAAGGTCTCCGACATCCTCGAACTGATACAGAGCGCCGATGCCCCCTCGGCCGATCGGCGAGCCAGGGAGCTTCGTCGCAAGGAACCTCTCGATCTCACGGTGCCGGACTTGCGGCGGCTCATCCAGACCCTCGAAGAGGAGATGCACGACGCCGC
>JAYEIJ010000185.1:0-7405 GCA_034660035.1 Actinomycetota bacterium
CTCGGTGCGTTCCGCAACTGGGTCGCGCTCCAGGAGGATGACGCCTACGACGTCATCTACTGCATCGTCGACCTGCACGCGATGACCCTTCCGTATGACCCCGCGGAGTTCAATCGTCGCCGTCTTGAGACGGCGAAGATGGTGCTCGCCCTAGGGATCGACCCGGATCGTTCCCTTCTGTACATGCAGAGCCAGGTACCGCAGCACGCCGAACTTGCATGGATACTCGGCACGTTGACGCCGACGGGCGTTCTCAATCGCATGACGCAGTACAAGGACAAGGTCGACAAGGGGATCCCGTCGAATCTGGGCCTCTACGCGTATCCGGTTCTGATGGCGGCCGACATCCTGCTGTTCCATGCCGACCTGGTCCCCGTCGGGGACGATCAGAAGCAGCACCTCGAGATGTCCCGCGATCTTGCCGCCCGGTTCAACAACCGGTTCGGCGATGTCTTTCCCATCCCCGAGCCCCTGATTCCCAAGACTTCGGCTCGTGTCATGTCCCTGGCCGATCCGACGTCCAAGATGTCGAAGAGCGATCCGAATCCGAAGAACCGGATCGACCTGGATGACTCTCCGGATGTGATCCGCAAGAAGATCAAGTCGGCGATGACGGACTCCGATCCGACCGTCCGCTACGACATCGAGCAGAAGCCGGGTATCTCTAACCTGTTGGAGATCATGTCGGCGACGACGGGTCGATCGATCGACGACCTGTCCGACGAGTACGGGACCGGTGGCTACGGGCGCTTCAAAGAGGCCGTGGCCGAAGCGATCGTTGCGGAACTCGCACCGATCAGGGCAGCGCTCACGACCCTCGATGACGGGGAAGTGGCGCGGATCCTCCAGAAGGGAGCGCTCGATGCCAGAACGCGCGCCGAACGCATCCAACAGGAAGCCCGCGACGCGGTAGGCCTGGGAAGAATCTGAGCCACCAGCTGCCAGCCACCAGCCACCAGCTGCCAGCACCGAGATGGAATCCGCGCAGCCTCGAGCATGGCACAGTTGCGCGTCGCATGGACGGTGGCTAGTTGTGACAACCGGAGAGGGTCTTGCTGGAGGCTGGTAGCTGGTAGCTGGCAGCTCTCCCGCTACTAATCTGACCCGAAACCACTGACACGAAGGGTCCTTTCCCATGGAAATCGACATCGGCATCGCGAAATCTGGTCGCCGGGCATACGGGTTCGATGACATCGCCATCGTCCCGTCGCGGCGGACCCGGGATCCCGAGGATGTCGATCTGAGATGGGAGATGGACGCCTTCACATTCGACCTGCCGCTTCTCGCTGCGGCGATGGATTCGGCGGTCAGCCCGGCGACGGCGGTTGAGATCGCTCGACTGGGTGGTCTTGCGGTCTTGAACCTTGAGGGCCTGTGGACGAAGTACGAGGATCCGCTGGCGATCTACGACGAGATCTCGTCACTCCCGGACGATCAGGCGACGCGACGCATGCAGTCGCTCTACGCCGCGCCGATCGACCCGGACCTGATCACACAGCGCGTGAGGGAGATGAAGGACGCCGGGATCATCACCGCCGCGAGTCTGACCCCGCAACACGTCACGAAGTACATCGATGCGGCGAAAGCAGGCGGCCTGGACATCCTCGTGATCCAGGGCACCGTCGTCTCGGCGGAGCACGTATCGTCAAGAACCGAGCCGCTCGACCTCTTCCAGTTCATCCGGGACGTCGAGATGCCGGTCATCGTCGGCGGTGTTGCCTCGTACTCAGGATCGCTTCATCTCATGCGCACCGGGGCCGTTGCCGTCCTCGTCGGTGTTGGCCCGGGCGCGGCCTGTACGACCCGGGGTGTGCTCGGAATCGGTGTTCCGCAGGCGACCGCGATCGCTGATGCAGCCGGGGCCCGGACGCGGTATCTCGAGGAGACGGGCCGCTACGTCCACGTCATCGCCGACGGCGGGATGCGCACCGGTGGTGATATCTCCAAGGCGATCGCCGTCGGGGCCGATGCGGTCATGCTCGGCTCCCCGTTCGCAGCCACCGAAGAAGCACCGGGAAGCGGTGTGCACTGGGGGATGGCTACGTTCCATCCAACGCTGCCTCGCGGTTCGCGCGTGAGGGTCGGAACGATCGGGACGATCGAAGAGTTGCTCCTTGGACCGGCTCACGAGAACGACGGCAAACGCAACCTGTTCGGCGCTCTCAGAACGTCGATGGCGACCACCGGGTACGCGAACCCGAAGGAGTTCCAGAAGGCCGAGGTGATGGTGGCCCCCGCTCTCCAGACCGAGGGGAAGCAACTCCAGCGGTCACAAGGCGTGGGGATGGGTTGACGTGGCGACAACTGCCACCGGACATGCCTCGGAGGGCGATGTCGATCGTGTTCTGGTGGTGGACTTCGGCGCCCAGTACGCTCAACTGATCGCCCGTCGGGTTCGGGAAGCGCACGTGTTCTCGGAGATCGTTCCGCGCGACATCACCGCCGACGAGGTAGCCGACAGGGCGCCGATCGGGATCATCCTGTCCGGCGGCCCCGCCTCCGTGCACGAAGTCGGGGCATACGGAATCGACGAAGGGATCTTCGATCTCGGGATTCCGGTGCTCGGCATCTGCTACGGACATCAGGTTCTGGCGAACGGTTTGGGCGGTACCGTCGAGCGAAACGACGTCGCGGAATATGGACCTGCGAACCTTGCCGTCACTGCCGATGGCGTTCTCTTCGCGGGTCTTCCCGTCGAACAACCCGTTTGGATGAGTCACAAGGACGCGGTCACCGCTCCGCCTCCCGGCTTCGTCGTGACGGCGTCGACCGACGACTCTCCGGTGGCAGCGATGGAGGACGCCGGTCGCGGTCTCTACGGCGTGCAATTTCACCCGGAGGTAGCCCACACGCCGAGAGGACAGGAGATCCTCAAGCACTTCCTCTACGAGGCGTGCCAAGCCCGTCCGACATGGACGCATGTCGGGATCATCGAGCAGTCCGTCACCGTCATCCGGGAGGAAGTCGGTAACGACACAGTGATCTGTGGTCTATCGGGCGGGGTCGATTCCTCGGTTGCCGCGGCGCTGGTCCACAAGGCGATCGGTGACCAACTTGTCTGCGTATTCGTTGACCACGGTCTGTTGCGCAAGGGAGAGGCCGAGCAGGTTGAAGAGACGTTCCGGCGCGCCTTCAACATGAACCTGATCCACGTGAAGGCCGAGGACCGGTTCCTCGATGCGCTCGAAGGGGTCGCCGACCCGGAACGGAAGCGCAAGATCATCGGTGAAACGTTCATCCGGGTATTCGAAGAAGTGGCGGCCGACGTCTCGGACGCACGGTATCTGGTGCAGGGAACCCTGTATCCCGACGTGATCGAGTCCGGGACCAAGGATGCAGCGAAGATCAAGAGCCATCACAATGTCGGCGGACTTCCCGACGACATGACGCTCTCGCTGATCGAGCCGTTGCGGGACCTCTTCAAAGACGAGGTCCGCTCCGTTGGCGAGGAGCTCGGCCTTCCGGAAGAGATCGTCTGGCGTCAACCGTTCCCGGGACCCGGGCTTGCGGTGCGGATCATCGGGGACATCACCAGGGAACGACTGGACATTCTTCGCGAAGCCGACGCGATCCTTCTGGATGAGATCCACAAGGCCGGCCTCCACCGGGAACTGTGGCAGACGTTCGGCGTGCTTCCGGCGATTCGCACGGTCGGCGTCCAGGGCGACGCCCGGACGTACGCCTACCCGTTGATCGTACGCGCTGTGACGTCCGATGATGCGATGACCGCGGATTGGGCTCGACTGCCGTACGACGTGCTGGCGGCGATCTCGTCACGGGTGATCAACGAGGTTCCGGGGATCAACCGCGTCGCATACGACGTCTCCTCGAAACCCCCCGCCACGATCGAGTGGGAGTGAACAATCTGACAGCCCACAGCTGACAGCAAACAGCCCGAGCATTCTGTTGTCTGTTGTCTGTTGTCTGTTGTCTGTTGTCTGTTGTCTGTTGTCTCATTCCCGTGTAGCTCCGTTACGGGGTCCCGGTACAATCGCGCCCCCATGCCCGATTCTCCTCTTCTTGCAGGTCTGAACCCGTCGCAGCGCCACGCCGTTGCGGCGACCGAGGGACCTGTTCTGGTGGTGGCAGGCGCCGGGTCCGGCAAGACCCGGGTCCTCACCCATCGCATCGCCCACCTGATCCGCGATCTCGGCGTCTCGCCGTACTCGATCCTGGCGATCACGTTCACGAACAAGGCCGCAAGCGAGATGAAGGAGCGAGTGGAGAGCCTCGTTGGCGCGGTCGCCGATGGCATGTGGGTGTCGACGTTCCACAGCGCGTGTGTCCGCATTCTCCGCAGAGAGGTTGGGCGTCTGGGGTACCGCTCATCGTTCTCGATCTACGACGATGCCGACTCGGTGCGACTGGTCACGATGTGCGTTCGCGATCTCGATCTCGATCCGAAACAGTTCCCGCCCAAGGCCATTCGGGCTGCCATCTCGAACGCCAAGAACGAACTCATCGACTACGAGACGTTCTCCGACGGTGGAGAAGGGTTCTACCACGAGAAGGCCTCCGACATATACCGGCTGTATCAACAGCGCCTGGTCGAGGCATCGGCTGTTGATTTCGACGACATTCTGATGCTCACAGTTGAGATCTTCCAGGCGTTCCCCGATGTCCTGGAGTCCTGGCAACAGAGGTTCCAGTATCTGATGGTCGATGAGTACCAGGACACGAACCATGCCCAATACATGCTCGTCAAGTTGCTCGCAGCGAAACACCGCAACGTGTTCGTCGTCGGCGACTCCGACCAGTCGGTCTATGCGTTCCGGGGCGCCGACATGCGCAACATCCTGGATTTCGAGAAGGACTACGACGACGCGACGGTGATCCTGCTTGAGCAGAACTACCGGTCGACCCAGACGATCCTCGATGCCGCCAACGCCGTGATCTCGAACAACGACTCCCGGAAACCGAAACGCCTCTGGACCGATGAAGGGGAGGGCGAGCGGATCGTCACTCACGAGGCGCAAGACGAACAGGCCGAGGCTGCGTTCATCGCTAAGAGGGTTCGGGATCTCGAAGACAGAGGTGTGGCTCTCTCCGATATCGCCGTCTTCTACCGCACCAACGCTCAGAGTCGCGTGATCGAAGAAGTGTTCGTTCGCTACGGCGTCCCCTATCAGGTCGTCGGCGGTCTGAAGTACTACGACCGGCGCGAGGTCAAGGACGCACTCGCCTACTTGCGCAGCATCGTGAACCCGGACGACCAGGTGGCGTTGAAGAGAATCATCAACATGCCGAAGCGGGCGATCGGGAATACGAGCGTTGCACACGTCGACCGTTTCGCCGAATCCGAGGGGATCGGCTTCTTCGAGGCGCTTCGCCGGGTCGATGAGAATTCACGCCTGACGGCCCGAGCCCAACGGTCGATCGCCGAGTTCGTGGCTCTCATGGATCACCTCGGCGAGCGAGCCGAAGACGGGCCGGCCGCGGCGATCGAGGCCGTGCTCGACGAGACCGGATATCTCGACATGGTTCGAGCGGATCGAACGATCGAGTCGATGGGTCGGGAAGAGAACTTGAAGGAGCTCGCGTCGGCACTTGCCGAGTTCGAAGAACTCGGCCCGGAGTCGATGGGACCCGCAGAGTGGGCCGAACTCGACGCCATGACCAAGCTCGGACTCTTCCTCGAAGCGATCAGCCTTGTCGCCGACATCGACTCGTATGAGGATCGAGATCTGGTGACCCTCATGACGCTCCACAACGCGAAGGGGCTGGAGTTTCCCGTCGTGTTCATCACCGGCATGGAGGATGGTGTCTTTCCCCACTTCCGGTCACTTGGGAACCCGACCGAACTCGAAGAGGAGCGTCGCCTTTGCTACGTCGGGATCACGAGAGCCGAGCAGCGGCTCTTTCTCACCAGGGCGTGGAATCGGAACCTCTGGGGACAGTCGCAGTACAACGGCCCGAGCCGGTTCCTCGGAGAGATCCCCGGGCATCTGACGACGAGTGTGAAGCGGAAGATCGGATCAACGCGAACGACGCTCCAGCAACCCCGCGCCACCGGGAACGGTATCGAAATCTCGACGGGCGACCGCGTCCGGCATGCCCACTGGGGTGACGGCATCGTCGCTGAGGTGATCGGGCGCGGTGAGGCCGCCGAGGCGATTGTGGCCTTCGAAGGCAAAGGCGAAAAGCGCTTGCTGCTGGCGTGGGCCCCGCTCGAGAAGGCTTGAGGATCCGGCTTCGCCGGATGTAGTCGGTAGTCCGTAGTCCGTATCCCGTATCGGTCGGTTGTCGGTGAGGAGTCCCTCTTCTTGCTCTTAGTTCAGAGCTCGAAGCTCTTCCTCCGCTACTCGGCTACTCGGCTACTGATCTACTGATCTACTCGTACCGGCGGGTCGGGACCGACCGGGGTTCGGATGAGTCGGCGCCGGAGCAGTGGACTTTCCGGGTCGATGCGGAAGCCCTGCTGATGGATGGCGACGTGGTGGTGGAACCAGCAGAGGGTGGTGAGGTTCTCGGGGTCGTGGGTGCCTCCTCGGGAACGCAGCCTGATGTGGTGGGGCTGGAGCCGGTAACGGCTCGTGCAGCCTGCGATGGTGCAGCCGCCGTCACGGCGGGCTACGAGCCTGCGGACGGCGGGTGGGATCGCCCGGGACGCCGTCGAGGTGACAACCGGTTTGCCGTCTTCGAGGCCGATGATCTGCGCACTGCCGGTGCAGAGGAGTTCTTCGAGCGTGTTGGGTCCGACTCTCGGTCCGTACTCGATCTCGCAACCTCTCTCGCCGCCGGTGCCGTTCGCTTCGTTCAGGTCCATGAAGATCGACAGCGACGACCCCGATGAATCCTGTATCTCGTCAATGGTGCGGTCCAGGGAGTCCATCGCCATGGCGACCAGGGCGTCTGCTTGACGTTGACCCCTCGTGGATTCGTCGCCGCCCGGCAGTGTCCGGAACTCGTCGGCACGCCTATGGAGCGCCTGCTCGACGATGCGGCCTTCGACACCCGGTAGCAGGCCTGTCAGGCGCCACGACGACTCGTCGAGGGTCGGCTGGATCGCCACGTAGCGTTCGGTGAACGCCTCACGCTCGCTACGACGGGTCACGAGGCGCTGCCTCGCCGTCAGACGACCCACCCCGACCAGATCCAGCGACTCGGAATGATCCAACGTCGCCTCATCGGCACCCGCAACCGCCAAACGTGTCGTCGCCAGGGCACGATCGAAGGTGATCACGCCGTCGGCGAGACGGAACTGGTACCGGCGATGCTTCTTCATCCACCGCGCCGCGTACACCAGATCAGACGCCGTTCCCCGTGACACGTCCAGCCGTGACGAAACCCACTCGACGGTCGACCTCGAACCCGTCGAACCGGCGATGTTGACCTTCTCCAGGTCGTTGATCAACACGGCCTGACGGTTACGAATATCAGAGGCTCTCTCTTCCAACTCGAGGAG
>JAYEIJ010000186.1:0-7353 GCA_034660035.1 Actinomycetota bacterium
TCCTCCCGGTGCAGCCTCGGCGATCAATGGAACCGAGGTGGCGACCATGGCGATCGTCAACGCGAACAGCGTACGAAATCGGATACGGGACATAGTCCATCCTCCCTGTCTCAGACTCGTTCTTCCGTCGATGACGGTAGCCGTTCGATTCCGGGCGTGTCGGGGGACCCGGATCGCGTCCGCCGAGGCCGTCGCTGCCGACGGCTCAGATGACGTCGAGATCCCGGCCGTAGACGAGGGGACCGTCGTAGACGGCGGTGACTTCGTCGATGAGGTCTTCCTCGGCTGCATGCCACAGGAGTTGGTGGGCGAGGACGAGTACGCCGGGTCTCGCTTCGGCGGCGACACGACCCAGATGGGTTCCCGACGTGTGAGATCGCGCGTGGTAGGACTGCCACTCATGGGGGCGGGAGGAGAGTCCCGTCGTTGAGTACACCTCGTGGACCAGCACGTCGCAACCGGCGTAGATATTCGCCATCTCCGGGAACGGGCCCGTGTCGCCGGAGATCACCACGGTCCGATCGGGCGTGGTGATGCGGTATCCCATGGCAGGGAACGCTCCGTGAAGGGTCGGATCCCACTCGCCGTGTTGCACGGCGAACGCCTCGATCTCGACGAGGTCATCCGTGTAGACCACGCCCGGCATCACATCCCGTCCGATGATCTCGTGCCCTCGCTCGGTGTGTGGTTCGTTGAGGGTTCGCTTGGCAACGTCGAGGGAGTAGGCCGCGGCGATGGCTCGCACCATCGCGTTCGTGCCCTGTGGTCCGTAGACCTCGAGCGGTTCCTCTCTGCCGAACATCCATGGGGTCAGCATCAACGCTCCCAGACCCAGCGTGTGGTCGGAGTGCATGTGGGTGAGGAACGCTCTGGTCACTCCGGACATGGCGAGTCCGGCGATGCCCTTCTCATAGCCTTCCGACAGCCGGAGGCCCACCCCGGGACCGAAATCGAAGATGTAGGGGCGGTCGTCGACGACGACTGCGGTCGACGTTCCGGCACGACCGACTTCACCCCGGGGCGTTCCCGTGCCGAGGAGCACGACGCGTGTGCGTGAGTCGCTCATGGATCCGATGGTATGCCATGGAACTTCCGAAGGGCAATCGGTCGTCGACGTCCTGCGCGTCTTCCGCGTGGAGATGTCGAGTCCTGAGCCGCTCGATCACCGAAGCGATGATGAGATCGCATACCGCCGGGGACGGCCACCGGTTCAGGCAGCACTCTCACCCCGGGCCCAACTCGCAGTTGCGCTCTACCTCGCCATCGCAGAAATCTCGGCCGCTCCTCCCATCGAGGGTGTCGTAGCCTTCGCCGCCGTCGAGTTCATCATTGCCCGGACCGCCGTCCAGCACGTCGTCGCCGCTCCGTCCGAAGATGAGATCCTTCCCGTTCATGCCTTGCAGCTTGTCGTCGCCGCGGCCGCCTTCGATGGTGTCATCACCGACGCCGGCAAGTGCGACGTCGTCACCATCCCCGCCGTAGAGTTCGTCGTCACCGTTGCTGCCGATCAGTTTGTCGTCGCCGCCCAGTCCGCTGATCGTGTCGTTTCCGGCGGCACCGTTGAGGATGTTGGGCCCATTGTCGCCGCGCAATTCATCGGGTCCGCTGCCACCCGTCACGTTCTCGAAACCGGCGAGCGTGGCATAGATGCCACCCGGGCTGTGGGCGATTCCGATCGCCAGGTCGGCGGTCACCCCGGCTCGGTCGCCATCGAGACGGGCCAGATCCACCCCGGGACCGCCGCTCATCGCATCGTTTCCGAATCCGGGGCTGAGCTCGTCATCGCCTTCCTGTCCGTAGAGTGCGTCGTCGCCTTCCCCGCCGTCGATGCTGTCGTCGCCGTCTCCGCCGCAGATGACGTCGTTCCCGCCTAGACCGGCGATCGTGTCGTTCCCGCCCAGACCGACGATCACGTCGTCGCCGTCGGTTCCTCGCAAGACGTCATCGCCTTCGGATCCCACGATCGTCGGAGCCAGGCCACTGCAACTGCGGACTGCAGGCGGCGGACCCTCCACGTGGACGGTGGTAGTTCGTCGATCGATGAGCATGCCGTCTGTGCCTCGTAGTTCCACCTCCACCGTGTAGACGCCCGGCACAGCGTCCCCCGGATCCCAGGCCACTGCGTAGGCTCCATCTCCTTTGACGGCAGCGAGGGTGCGCAGCGGCAGTCCGGCGACGAGATCACCCGTCGACTCCGCCTTCACGACCGTGTGAACCACCACGTCCCGGCCTTCCGGTGGGACCTCACCGCGTCGGCCGTCACCGAATGAGACTTCCCCCGTCATGGAGTCGATGCCGAAGACGCGTTCGTCGATCATCAACGCCCGGATCTCGATGGGGGAAGGGGCAGTCTCCACGTCGAAGACGTAGCTCTGGTAGAAGCGAAGATCAGTCGTCTCCGAGTTGTAGTCCACCGGGAAGACGGTGATCGCCAACGTGTCCCCGTCCGGCCCGTCGATCACCGTCCACGAGAACGGCACCTGTGGCCACCATCCACTCTCGCTTTCCTCCGACGATACGATCCCCGTGTCCTCATCGGATGCGCCGACCGCTTCCATCACCGGGGGGATGTTGAGGCCGGTGTCTGGGATGGGTTCGGACCGTCCGGTCATGGCGACGCCTTGGACCTCGTAGCCCGCCGGGATCTCGATGAGTGTCGTGTAGTAGGGCAAGCTCGGGTAGCCGCTGATCGACACCCTTCCACCGCCCGGTACAACAACCGTGTGTTCGCCCTCGTGCTCGGTCACGTCGTAGCCGGGAACCTCCACGCCGACCTGATCGGACGTGGAGCCGGTCGACGCGCTCGTGGATGAGGCCGGTGCGGGAGCGGGCGGGCCCTCACCACCGTATTTCGGATCTCCGAACACGTGGTAGATGGCGGACCAGTATTGCTCCTTGTGTCTCGGAACCACCGTCTCGGCGCCATCGCCGAACATGGATGCCGGCACGGTCATGAAGCCGATGCTTCGCTTCACTTCCTTCACGACTTCGCCGATGGTCTCGCCCGGGTCCCAGTAGCTGAACAGGCGGTTGGAGATCCAGGCGTGGGATCCCAGACCCCACGTCGTGGCTCCGAGGTAGGCGGCCGTTCCCCGACTCAGGAAGGCATTGGCGATCGAGTACGCGTGGAAGAATTGCCCGGTGTTGCAGGATGAGGCGAACACGAACGGATTGGTGCTACCGAACGGGTCGGTCCGTGCCAGGACATCCATCCAACCGATCTGGTCCCAACCGGTGCCGCCCCCGTGGCCGGAGAGGAAGATCACGTCCTTCCCGGGCGTATGAGCGAAGAACTTGGCGACGATCTTCGCCCGGGTAGCGCCCTCGTCGATCGAGCCGTCCGGCTTGTACTGCGTGTAGGTGGGAGTGTGCATGACGATCGGATCGACGCCGCTGTTCTTCAACGTCAGCGCGGCATTCATAGCCTCGTTCTGGAAGTTGATCGAGTCGGAGCCGCCTCCGAGCCCGGCGTCGTAGCCGGATACGACCAGAGCGTGGGAACGGTCGTAGCCGGTGCCGGCGGCCCCGGTAGCCACGCCGATGCTCGCTTCGATGGGCTTGCGCAGTTCGGCGGCGGTGTTGCCGATGATCCGTCCGATCGCCAACTCGGGAGTGATCTCCTGACCGTACGTACTGGCGTATGGGTAGTCGGTGACCTGTGCGAAGAGCAGTTTGGTCCCCTTGGTGGTGAGAACCGACCCGAATATTCTGTTCCCCCAGGTGGGAACGATGTCGGATTCGCCGACGATCAGCAGATAGCCGTCGGTCATCCAGTCGTCGAACAGCCTGGTGCTCCACGAGCCCGTGGCCGTAGGTCCGAACGGTCCGGTGAACACGTTGTAGGAGAACTCGCCTTCGATCAGGTCCTGGAGCACGAACTTGTCCGCGGAAGGACGGCCGAGGCTGTGGAAGTCGAGATAGTCGAGGCTCTGGTCGGCCACGACCACGTCCCCGATCGGTCCTCCCGTGATGGGTCCTGCCGCCAGTCCGTCAAAGCTCTGCAGGTCGCGCTCCACGGAGGCGAGCAGTGTGCCGTTCGCCGTGTACGCATACACGCGGTTCGCACTGTGATCGCTGATGATGATCTCCGCCTTGTCCGGGTACGTCGAGACAACGTTCGCAACCGCCAACCCGTCGCCCTCTTCGAAGTTCCGATTGAAGGATCCCACCACGCTGCCCGAACCCGAGAAGATGAACACCTTGTTGCCGCTCCGGTCGGCCAGAACGATCTCATCGAGCGCACTGCCGGTCACGTCGCCGGTGGCCAATCCGTCATGGATCTCGTAGTCGGTGGCGAAACTCGTGATCTTGGTGAGCGACCGGCTGAGGTTCGGCGGATCGGCCGGATAGGCGTTTGTGAACCGCATCACGTAGATCTTGTTGGCGCTGCGATCAGCGAAGACCATCTCGTCGCGGGTGCCCGTGGCGACGTTGCCGGCGGTGAGTCCGTCGTAAGGCTCGATGTCGAGAGGGCTGTTGCCGCCCGCGTCGATGTAGAAGGTCCCCTGGGTGAAGCCCGAACCGTCGTGGGCGAAGATGAAGTTGGCACTCGCGTCCGACATGAGCACGTGGTCTTTCGCTCCACCGAACACGTTGCCCGTAGCGAGTCGATCACCCGCATCGAAGCCTTGTTCCAGGTAGCCGATCTTGAACCCGGTGTTCTCGAACCACTTGCTCTCGTACGAGATGGTGCCGGCCACTCTCAAGGCCGTCGTGGGGATGTTCGCGACCACGACCCGACCGTTGGAGGCGTCGCCGATGATGACCTCCGCTTTGCCATCCTCGCGAACGTCACCGATTGTGAAACCGTCGTGGGCCTCGAAGTCGCGGGGGAACGAAGCAGGCACATCCAGGTATCCGAGGACGCCATTTTTCAGTCTCGCGAGATCCGCCATCGATGACAGCAGCTCATTGGTGTCGGACGCCGGGTTGAGACGGAACAGGTTGGCGGGGCTGGTCACGATCAGATAGTCGGCCACACCCAGCGCGTCGCCATATGACGAGCCTGCCTGGGAGGGTGAGTACATGAGGTGGTGCTCGATGTAGTAGTTCTGTCCGGCGGCGTCTTCGAACCAGGTGATCGTCGAACCGTTGGAGGGGCTGTACCTATCCCCACCGATCATCGGAGTGGGCGACCCGGGGTGCACCAGCACCGGTACAGCGTCGTATCGATAGGTCCGTTGGGCCCCGGCGCCCAGGGATTTGTTGTCGGTGATGTCCAGGCGCCAGCTGGTCAGTTCCGGTTTGTACGAAGCCGAGTAGTCGACATCGGCCGTTGATCGCGAGATCGGTTGGAAGAGCTGCAGAGTGTCCTGGAGCCGGACGTTGGTGGCGGTATCGCCGCCCACGTTCTTGACGGTGAGATCAACGGTGAAGTAGTTCCCATGGCGCACGACCGATCGACTCACCACGAGCTTCGGCGGTGGCGGTGGCGGCGAGTTGTTCACGACGATGTCCACGAAATCGACGGCGTACTTCAGATCGGTGTCGTAGATCTCGAAAGCCACGCGATGCGGTCCATTGTCCCTCAGCCGCGTATCCCACGGGTATTCGATGTTCATGCTGGTAGCCGCCTTGGCGGGATCCGGATACCAGTTTCCAGCCCACTTGCCGTCGACGAGCAGCGTTCCCTTGAACAGGCCGACGTCGTCGCTGAGTGAGACCTTCACCTGGATCTTTCCGCTCACCTGGTCGCCGTCGGCGGGCCAGGTGATATCGACGACCGGCGTGGAGCCGTCCGTCAGGTTGGCCACGTCGATGGTCGCGGAGTCGTCGAGAGTGTTACCGGCGAGATCAAACGCGCGGCTCGTGACCTGATGGGGTCCGTTCGCGTACCCGTGGCTGTCCAGGTTGAACTGGAAGGGCGGTGAGTAGTCGGCGAACACGAACACGTCGTCGATCAAGAACTCGACCCGGTCGATCCCGGATGCATCGACGGCGTCGACCTCCACGAGGGCCCTTCCTTCCCACCGAAGGGGGCTGATCAGTGACACTTCGGGGGGTCGGGCGTCGGGTTCGGCAGGAGTGGCGAAGATGATGTCGCGGCTCGAAGCGGTGTTGCCGGCCGCGTCGCTGGTGGATGCCACGAAGTGGTAGGTGGAGGCAGGCGCGAGGCCGTCGAGCGTGACCGCATGGCGGGTAACGAGAGTCGCGTCGGCCACTTCGAGCGTGAGGACGCCTGCCCGCGAATCGAATCGCACAAGACCGTCGGCGGGTTCATCGGTGACCCATTCGATCACGGCAGATCCTGGTGTCGTCTCGCTCACCGACGGACCCTCGACGAAGCGGGGTGGGTCCGTATCTTCGCCGACGGTGACGGTGGCGGTTGCCGATGCGGTGACGACACCGTCGATAGCGTCTGTGCCTGTGACGGTGACGGTGTTGGTCACGTCCTCGTCGACGTGGTGCTCGGTGCCGAATACGGCGACTTGACCGGGCTCAAACGGCAGGTCGGCGCCGAGCGAGCCGAAAACGGTGTCCGCGATGTCTACGGTGAGCGGAGTGTCGCCGGTGTTCGTCACCTCGACTGTGTACTCCACGACCTCGCCCGGCACGGCCCGCTCGGTGGAAGCGATCTTCGTGACGGCGATGGCCGGGTTGAGTACGTCAACGGTGGCCGAGGCGGTCCCGACGGCCGGCGGGAGGATGACGTCGGAGCCGATCGCGTGGCCGGTCACGGTCACCGTGTTGGTCACGTCCTCGAAAACGGTGGATGTCACCGTGAACGTTTGTGAGGCGCCGTTGTCGATAGGACCGTCGGCGGCGACGGTCCCCAAGACGTCGTCTTCGATGTCGAGGCTCAACGGCCAGGAACCGGTGTTGTCGACTGTGATCTCGTATGTGACTTCGTCGCCGGCGTGGATCACCGCCGGGGAAGCGGTCTTCGTCACGGTGAGCGCAACCGGCGGTTCCTGTGCAGAGCCCACCCCCGTTCCGGCCACCATGGTGAAGGCCAACAGAAGGACGAGAATCCGTCCACGTGAAGTCGGACGCGTGCACATCATGGCTTCCCCTCCTCCCCGGCAGAAACCATCGTGCCCCCGACTGCCGGGGCGTTCGCGGTGAGCTGTGCCACCAATTATCCGGTTCCCTGCTGGGGCGGGCCAGGGCCGAATGTCCTAAAGGGAGGCGGCGGTGGGATTCCTCCGGGTCCTCATGCGCGTTCTCTCCACGCACTCAGCACGGCACACCCGTCAGATCGGGGCGTCCGCCCGCTCTGTCAACGCTCCCCCCGCCTGATCCCCGCTTCGGCGCTCACGGCTGCTTCGACGGCGTCGAGATCGATCGGCTTCTCGGCGAACGCATCGAGAACGGCCGTGACGTCGGCAGGCTCGGAGCCGGCAACGAACCAGG
>JAYEIJ010000187.1:0-1695 GCA_034660035.1 Actinomycetota bacterium
CTCGACCGATTTCCTTGCAGGCTTCGACTTCCTCGTCCTTGATCGGGCGGCTGGCATTGGAGATGTCCGATGCGCCTTCGACGCAGAAGCGCTCGAAGCCCCCGCCGGAACCGATCGAGTCGATGGCATATGCGGGTCCGCCTTCATCCTGCCACTGGTCGATAATGGCAACCGACAGCGGGAACACCGTGGACGATCCGGCGATGGCGACGTCGCCCTCGGGCACGTCGAGCGGGTCGATGACGGGAAGGCCAAGGTCCGATGCGGCGCCGCCGTTGTCTGCTGCCGTCGTGGTGGTCTCGCCGCTGCTGTCTGCTGCGGTCGTGGTCGTTTCGCCGCTGCTGTCTGCTGCGGTCGTGGTGGTCTCGTCGCCGCCACTGCTACAGGCAGCAGCTACGAGTGCGAGTGCGGCAAGCACTGTGATGAACCACAGTCTGCGTGTCATGGTGGATTCCTCCTGGTTTCGTGTCTTTGGAGCTGTGCCCGGCACGTCACGTTGACGGCTCTCCGCCAGCCCGTTGGAACCGTACGGTGGGGCTGTGACCGTCAGGAAGCCTTCAGGTGAACTGCAGGTGAATTCTGTGTCTGTGTTCGAATCTGGCGACGTTTCGGGGTCGGAGCGGCAGGGTTCCTGCATATAGTTCCTGCCCGTGAGCACCGTTCTGATACTCCTCACCATTGCCCTCGCGATCGCGCTGGTCGTTTCGGTCTGGGCCCTCCGACGCCTTTGGCAGATCCAGAGGCAAGTGGACTCGCTGCTGGAGGAAGCAGGAGAACCAGCGGGATCTGATCGTGCCCGCGAGCTCACACGCCTGGTACGACGCCTCGAAGCCGATGCGGAACGGTCAGAGATCGACGCCGAACGACTCCGAGCTGCGGTCGACCAGACGGACCTCGGGATCATCATCACCGACGCCGAGGGCGATGTGGTGTTCGCCAATCCGTCGGGCCGGAGTGTCCTCGACGGCAAGCTTGCTGATGTCGCCGCTCGGAGTCGACTCTCGCGCCTGATCAACCGCGTGACGAGCACCGGCCGATCCGAGGAACTGGAGTTCGACGTCTACACGCCGGTTCGCCGGTACATGTGGATGCGGGCCGCGGCGCTCCCCGGTCAATCAGAACATGGCCACGCGGCTCTCGTTTACGTCAGAGACCTCTCGGGCAAGCGAAGGGTCGAGGCGATGCGCCGCGACTTCCTTACGAACGCCGGCCATGAGATGAAGACACCGCTTGGAGCTCTAGCGGTCCTGGCCGAGACGATCGCAGACACTGACGACCCGGTGACACGGCGCCGCCTCAGCGAACGTCTCCGATCCGAGGCGACTCGTATGGCACAGGTGGTCGACGACGTTCTCGCACTTGCCGATATCGAATCGCTGGAGACGCCGTTCGAGCCGGTGGATGTAGAGGCGGTGGTCCGTGCTGCGGTTAGTCGGGTCGGCATCGCCGCGCGAGATCGTGGTGTCGTGATTCAGGTCACGGTCGCTGATGCCACGGTCTGGGTCGACGGCGCTTGGACGCAGATCGAATCGGCGATCGTCAACTTGATTGACAACGCTGTGAGCTACTCGCCGCCGGACGAGGGAGCGGTCGTCGATGTGGGGATACTCACCGACGGAGACGAAGTGATGATCACGGTCGAGGATCATGGGATCGGCATACCGGCTGCCCATGTCGATCGAGTGTTCGAGCGCT
>JAYEIJ010000188.1:0-1695 GCA_034660035.1 Actinomycetota bacterium
GGGCGGGACTCGATCCGCGTCAGGTTCGCCCCGCGCAGGCCGAGTTCAGCAAGGACGAGCGCCAACGCTCCCGGTGTGTGCGACGTCGTGAACAGCATCGTCGTCTTGTCGTCGTCCGGATCGACCTGGGGTTCTCCGGGGGCAAGCACGACGAAGCGGGTCGTGTTGTGATCGCGGTCCATGACATCGTGTTCCAGGACCTCGAGTCCGTGGATCTCCGCCGCCCCGGGAGGAGCGAGCGCCGCGACGGTGGGGTCTCCTAGCTCCGCTACCTCTCGAACCGCACCGGCCGTGTCGTATCGAGCGAAAGACTCGACACCGAGTTCGAGGAGGTGGTGCTCGGCCTGGGCAAGCGCCTCAGGATGGGACCGCACTTCTCGTACATCGTTGATCGACGCCCCCATGATCCCGAGGAGCGCATGACGAACCTCGACGAGATGCTCTGCAACGATCGCGAACGGCTGATGTCCCATTCCCCCCGGAAGGCGATCGAGCACGGGAAGCACCGATCCGGTTGTCGAGTTCTCGACGGGAACGACGAGTCGGTCGACTTCGCCGTTCTCGAGAGATGCGAACGCAGTCGCGAACCCCTTCAACCCGACCGATTCACAGTCCGGGAACAACTCGCCGACGGCCCGGTAGCTGTAGGAGCCCGGCTCTCCCTGATATCCGATGCGCATGGTGCAGACGATAGGTGACTGATCGCTACCAGCGGGCGTGGACGAAGGGCTTGACCGACCGCTCGTAGACGCCGGCAACGCTCCTCATCGTCTCGTCATCGATGGGCGGAAGATCCGACACCGCTGCGTTGGCGATCGCCTGCTCCGGGTTCTTCGCTCCGGGAATCGCCGTCGAGACGGCGCCGCTCGTGAGAATCCACCTGAGCGCGAACTGCGCCATCGTTGCGTCGACCGGCTTCACACCTGCCAGCTCGCTCGCCGCCTCGAGCCCGACCTCGAACGGAACACCGGCGAAGGTCTCCCCTACATCAAACGCCTCACCGTGGCGGTTGTAGGCACGGTGATCGTCGGCCGCGAACACCGTGTCCGCCGTCATCTTTCCGGTGAGCAAACCGCTGGCGAGCGGGACCCGGACGATGATCCCGATGTCCAGGGCCCGTGCGACGTCGAAGAACCGATCTGCGGGTCGCTGACGAAACATGTTGTAGATGATCTGCACCGTCTCGACACCGGGGTACTCGATGGCCTTCATCGCCTCTTCGACCCGTTCGACGCTGACTCCGTAGTGCCGGATCTTCCCCTTCTCCTTGATGGCGTCGAGCGCCTCGAAGAGTTCCGGCTCGTAGTAGACGTCGGTGGGTGGGCAGTGGAGTTGGACGAGGTCCAGTGCGTCGGTCTCGAGGTTCGTCAGGCTGCGGTCGATGAACCGCTCGATGTTCTCCCCGGTGTATCCGTCGGCAGTGTGAGGGTCGAGACGCCGGCCCGCCTTCGTCGCTACCACCAGATCGACATCGGATCGTTCACGCACGAGACGCGCAACGAACCGTTCACTCCGCCCGTCCCCGTAGACATCGGCCGTGTCGATGAAGTTGACACCGGCGTCGACAGCAGCATGGAGGGCGCCCATAGCGGTGGTGTCGTCAACGCTCCCCCAGTCGGCGCCGATCGCCCACGCACCGAAACCGATCTCCGACACGTTGTAGCCGGTGCTGCCAAGGGTGCGGTACTTCATCCG
>JAYEIJ010000189.1:0-1679 GCA_034660035.1 Actinomycetota bacterium
GGTTTCTGTCATAGCCGGCTGATACGGTCATCTCTCAGGAGGAAGCAATGTCAAACGAACTCAAAGAGATCATCGCCAGTCAGGTCGCGTGGGCAGAACGCCACGCCGTTCCACTCGACCGCTCGAAGAGATGTCCGTCGGCCGACGACAACCTGTTCATGCCCCTGAATCCGGGCTCTGTCGAGGAGTTCGGTGACGGTGCCGGGAACGAACTCGGCACGCCCGACGCACCGGGGTCGATGGCGTCCGTACGGTCTTCATCTGCACTCGCCGTCAACGCGTTCGACGCCTGGCGCAACACCGACCTCGGCCCCCTTGCCCCTCTCCTGGCTGTCGACCCGGCGGCGGACCGACTCCGGTTCGAGGTGCAATACCCGACCGGACTCGGGGGAGTCCCGCCGCACTTGGACGTCGTCATCGATCGGGTGGGAGGCGCTCCCCTGGCGATCGAGTCGAAGTTCACCGAGGTGTACTCGCCCGCCCACAACGACTTCCGTCCGTCCTACTTCGAGACACCGGGGCTCTGGGACGGATTCGGTCAGGTCGAGCAGCTGGCTACGGCCATCGCCGATGGCTCCGCGCAGTTCGAGCACCTCGGCGCGGGGCAACTCATCAAACATGCCCTCGGTCTGAAGAACGCTTTCGGACCGAAGGGGTTCCGCCTGCTCTACCTCTGGTACGACTGGCCGGGTGAGATCTCCGAGGCACACAAGGTCGAGATCGGGAGATTCACCGAGATCGTGGGCGACGACTTCGATTTCGCTTCGCTGACCTATCAGGAGCTGTTCGAAGAACTCGGGGAGATACCGGAACCCCGGCCCGGGTATCTCACCTATCTCGAGGACCGCTACTTCTCGGGCGAGTAGCCGATCGGTCAACGGCCGGATCATCGACCGATCACTTCGATCGAGAGATCCGAAGCGACTCGAGGCTTGTCGGGGAACCGTGCGCGCAGGCGAGCGCTGTCATTTGCGGGTCAGGATCAGTCCGGTGTCCGGTGGAGCCGCAGAAGGGGCATGTGGTATCCGTGTCGCCAGGCCACGAGGCGGTCTTGATCACTGGTTCGATGTTCGGCCGGGGTGGCATGGCTTCGGTGGTAGTGGTTGAGGGCGTCTTCGGCGTATCCGACGTCGGCGATCGGCCGGGCGTTCCGGATCGCGTCGAGCGCCTCGATCGGATCCCGCCCGGATTCGAGCAGGATGCGATATGCCATCGACGGGCCCCGGTTGATGCCCATGTGGCAGTGAACGAGCACAACGGCATCGGGGTCACTGAGAGCGTCTGAGCTGAAGGCGAGACCGGCGTCGAACCATTCGTCGGGCTTCGTATCCCCATCGTCGTCGGTACCGATCCATCCGTAGACGATGTCGGGAGCGTGCTCGGCGACAAGTTCCTCGTCGCTCCATTCGACCCGGGTGTCGAGCACGTGGGTGATTCCGGCTTGTTCCCACCGCTTGAGCTGTTGGACCGCCTGGTCGGGATCTTCGGACAGGTCGCCGCTGATGATGATGCCGTCCGTCACGGGGCACAGTCGACGATGCCACTGCGTCATGTCGGGGTAGCCGCTGGTCATGGCGTGCATTGTGCCCCAGTGAGCGATCGAACCGTTCTGTTCAGCATACGGAGTCCACGAGAGAGCGACGGTGCTGTGACAATGGGCCCTATCTGACCTGAGGAGC
>JAYEIJ010000190.1:0-24079 GCA_034660035.1 Actinomycetota bacterium
CAACGGGCGTCGCATGCCCGATCGGCCTGGGCGTCGACACAGATCCGACTGCCGAAGGCTCGATCTGACCATCGGTGGCCGTTCGGTCCGGGACGATTCCTGGATCGCTGTCGACGAGCGTCGCCGGCTGTTCACTCGGCGCATCGGTTCGGTCTGGAGCCGGCGCACTCCATCCGACGCCCGTTGTTAGGCGAAGGGAGAAGCTGGTCGCATTGACGGGAAGCGCCCAAGTCCCGGCCGAACGCTTGCCGGCCACGCTCCGCCGTTCGAGGATGCCGCTCTGCTATCCGTCGTTCGTGAATTGCCTCACCACGCGCTCGCCGATGGGCATCGTGTACGTGAGTTCGTGAGCCCTTCGTACGACATCGTCAAACACTTCGCCAGCGCAGTCGTACGCGCCCCTCTCCTCTTCCAACGCCACTTGTCGTTCCCGGATTTCTCCGACCACATCGTCGCTCAAGGGCGTATCCGACGATGTCTCCCATTCCTCGATGGTGGAGACTCCCGAAGGAGCCTCCACCATTCGTATTCTGTGGATTGTTGTCCGCCGACCGACTACTTGGCCGTGAAGTCGAGTTCGCCGGTTCCCGTTGCAGGGAAGGAGGAGTGGCCGGATCCACCGCACTGCTCGGCAACCATGGTCGCCAGTCCCCCGACGAAGAAGTCGGCTGCGATCCCCGCACGGGCCGAGACGGAGCCATCTCCACTATCCCGGAGAGAGAGGACACCGTACGCTCTGTCACCTCGAACGAGCATGCCGTCCTTGAACGATCCAGCAGTGACCACGGCGGGACCCCACGCCGTCACGGTGCCTGCCGCAGCATCAAAACACGCAGCAGTGACACGCAAGCGGTAGGCATTGCCCTGGTAGTAGTACTGCCCCTGGCCATTGGCCGAATTGGCGTGATCGGCTTCAGGCCGGAAGAAGGCAGCGAGATCGACGGTGAGACCGGCGTAGTTCGTAGACACCGTTCCTCCGACTGCCTTCTCTTCCCACGGGGCCGCCCCCGCGATTCCGGCAGTGACGCTCAAGAACAGTGCAGTGGCCATCACAATGACGATCACCCGTCGCATGGTTGCCTTCCCCTCCGTGACCCCCACACGTCCCCGGCCTTGTGCCGCGAATCCCGACGGCCACGCCTCCGAGCATACACGCCTCGGACATCGGTCAACTGAACGCTATCCGAGTCGAATCTGACGGTCGGCACTCATCCGATGGCCACGACGACCTGGGCGTCCCCGACATCCTTGGCACGGACGACGGTCTTCCCGAAAGGAACGAGAGCAAGACCGGCCATCTTGAACGACGCGATGCCGAACGGTATGCCGATGATCGTGATCATCAGAAGCACTCCGGTGATGACGTGTCCGATGGCGAGCCAGATTCCACAGAAGATGAACCACAGCACGTTCGCAATGGTGGAGAGGGCGACATCACTGCGCGGGTTCCGTATCACGGTCCTCCCGAACGGCCACAGCGCGAACCCTGCGAGCTTGAACGCCTGCACGCCAAGCGGTATGCCGATGATCGTGATGAACATCAGAACACCGGTCAGGACGTAGGCGGCTGCCATCCAGATCCCGGCGAGTACGAGCCAGATGATGTTTCCCAGTGTCTTCATGGACCTGCCCCTACCCCTCAGATACCGCTCCGATGTGTGCAGGATATCGGCGTCTGCCCGCACTTCAGCACCGATCACGCGGCTCCTGATGCAACGGATCCGTCACGCAATCAGCGATCCGGCGGCTGGTCGTTGGGTGGCGCTTCACGGATCATCCGGCCGGTCGCTGCGCTCCCACATGAAAGGATTTGCCGGCTACCAGCCGCCTCCACCACCACCTCCGCCGCCTCCTCCTCCACCCCCTCCTCCTCCGCCATTCGAGGAAGGTGCGTCGAAGGCCCCCGACAGCGACAGTTCGAGTTCGGAGAACGGGTTGCTGGACGCATCATCCGAGTCCCCGTACCAACTGTACCAATACAGCTCCGAGGAAGACTCCATGTCGGGAGGGGCGTAGTGTCTCGCGTTTACCAGGACGGCGTGTGCGACGCCGAGCGCAATAGCGTCGACCAACATCCGGTCCCACAGAGCTATCGACCCCACCGGGGCCTCTTCGACCTGGGTGAAGTCTTCGAGATAATGTCGGTACGCGTTCCAGCGGGCTGCCTCAAGAGCACCGCTGGGAGTCCTCTTCACTCTGGCTCTATGGGCCCACCACAGGAACGCAGCAAGCAGTACGGCGCCCGCGATCAAGCCAACCACGATGAACCGGGCCATGAGCGCGCCCCCCGGCTGGCTGTCGAGAGCCTCCGGCAGCAGAAGGTACCCCGCCACAGCGAGGGCACCCGAAACGATGACCGCGATCGCGGCAGCAACATTGCCCGGCGTGTCAAGCAACCCGTCGCTCTCCAGCGAGTGGCGGACTTCGGACTTGAAGGCCTTGTAATCGGCGGCGTTCTTCCCGGCGTCGGCGGCCAATCGGGTGGGGAGTGTGCTCAGTGCAGTGGCGCCCTTTGCCAGAGCGCGCTTGAGGATCAGGAAGACGGGTTGCTCAAAGGGACGGAGCGCTCTCTCCTCCGATCCCAGGCTCAGTTCGAGCTCTGGAACGAGCGGATCAGCCGACCCCCGGCCGACCTCAGCGTCGATGACACCCTGCCGCACGAGGTCGAACATGGTCGATGTGAATTCCTTCTCTGTCACCTTGCCCTGCGACAGCAGCGCCCCCACCTCGGCCGGTGGCAAGTCGCTGGGCGGGGCCATCTCGTATTCGACGTCGTAGTCGACGCGAGGCTCCTTCCCGTATCGCAAATACACCACGAGTCCCAAGATTCCGGAGAACAGCAGTGCTGCGACTCCGCCGAGTACGCCGAGCACCCGGTTCCGGTCGGCGGTCTCGGCGTACCTGGCGAACTGGTCCTCCTCAGCGAGGATTGACTCGATGCCCGGCCCGTCAACCACGCGGGCGCCAGATGTGGACGAAAGCAGCGCGATTGGGAACGTTGAGCGGAGTTCCACCCAACGCCCCCCAGGAATATCAGATGCCGTCAGTGACGGCGAGACTCCATCGCTTCCGAGTGACGCTGACACATCGAGGTCGTTGAGATGTGCCCAGGCATGGATGTCGCCCTTGAGTGGTTCGCCCGGTACGTGGATGCGCGCGGTGAGTCGCTCGACACCCAGATCCCACCCTTCCCCCCAAACCTTGAGATACACATCTGCGACGTCCTCATATACGGCAGTAACGCCCTGCAGCCGGTACTTCAACGTGAAGGTTCGATCGGTGTTGGACGAGGTGTGATGCCAGACCACGCGAACATAGTCGTCGGAGTGTTCCCACCCATACCGGTCGGGAAGATCCCAGCAGCCGTACTCCGTGCAGCCTCCGGGTTCGTACACGGCAGATTCATCGGCTACTTCGATCTGGTCGATCGATTCACCCTCTCGCAGAGGGATGTCCCGGTAGGCCGCCCGGTAGAGCCCTTTGAAGAAGATGGTGAGGGTCTCGGTCACCTCGAGCGAACCGTCGTCGAGGACGACTACGTCGATGTCTGCCGTTCGAACCTGCAGCGACTTGGAGGGAGGCATGAGTCCCACCACCAATATGGCAGTGACGACGAAGACCGCCAGCACTACCATCACTACCGGAACAAGCCAACGGCGCACGACCTCGACCTCCACTGTGCACCATGGCTCAAGTCGCTGAGGAGCACCAGAGGCTTTCGGCGCCGCCAATCCGCCGAGTCCACACGCTCTCGCTGCCCGACGTTGCCCCCTACGCCGCCGCTATCCGAAGCAACAGCCCGCCCCGACGTGCCATGCCCCGGCACCGGTCAACCCGACCCGACCCCGAGACCCGTGCACCCACCTGTTTCGCACGGCGGCCTCGAACTATCCCGATGTCGAGATGGTCGACCCGGACGGCCACGCTCTACACGCCGGTGACGTAGTCGACCCGTTCGTGGGGCGGAAACGGACCTCCGTGTGCGTGGCCTAGCTTGGCTCCTCGTCGATTGTCGGTTCGGTTGGTTCCTGAACTTCGTGGTCGCGTGCCCAGCCTTCGTTCTCGAGTTTGATCGTCTCGATGGCCACGGCGTTTCCGCCGGCGTCGAGTTCAGGCAGTGCCTGATACTCCGATACCCAACAGCGGTAGATCAGATACCGGAGCACCAGTTGTCCGGCCTCGTTGAAGAAGTCGAGAGCGATGTCCTTTCGGAAGTCCTGCAACGACGACTCCGAACCCAGACCCTTGCCGTAGCTCCAAACCTTGTTCGCCCAACGCTCGAACTCGGGGTCGTGAGTAACCCCTCGCTCGAGTGTGATCGGCTCGAATCTGGTCTGTCCGGGCGACCTGCGAACCGAACTCGGATCACCGCCTTCCCGGTGATCGACCACCTCCGTGGTTCGCTTCAACGCCCCGACCTTGCTGATACCAGCGACATAGCGCCCGTCCCATCTGACCCTGAACTTGTAGTTCTTGTACGGATCGAATCGACTGGCATTCACTGAGAACTGAGCCATGCGCACCTCCTTGCATTGCGCCCTCCGGCCCCCGAGAGACTTCACCCTCTCCCCAATCCGAGGCTACGCCACGCTAGCGATAGCTGTCGGGCGAGTTTGCCGGCCACGTCCGTCAGTCCAGAGAACGCACGCTCAACCAGGGCAAGGACTCAAATGCTCTCGAGGATCACGCTCGAGATTTACACCCACGTCACTTCTGACGATCTCCCGGTACCGTCCCGGTTGACGTCGACGGCTTGAGATGTGGCCAGCTAGCCACCAGCGACCATCGACGCATTCATCTCGAAACGACTGCAACCCGTACCGTGTAGAGGTTTCGTCTGGTGGGCGTTGACGGGCTCGAACCGCCGACCTCTGCCTTGTAGGGGCAGTCCAGGGGGTTTCTGCGACCTGCGGAAACGGCCGGAAACATGCTCTGACCGGGGATGACGTTACTCATCGCTATTCACCGATTCGCGTCGTTTCTCAACGGAACGCGTCCTATGCGCATCCTGAGGTTGGCAGCCCTTGAGGGAGTCTGCTGGCGCCACCGAGCGAGCAGCGACAACTGTGTCCTCTCGCGGCATCGGCGGAGCGAGCCAACTCCCGACACCACGATGGGCCCGGTCAGGCTGTGGGACCCAGCAACCGATTGATCCGGATACGCCCGCTAATCCCATCCCAGCGAACGAGCCCATGCTTTTTGAACTGCGCTGAGCGCGTGGTCGGGGTCAGGGGGTTTTCCCATCTGATGCGCGAGATCTACGATCCACGCTCGACGGGTCCGATCGGGAAGGCGGTCGATGTCACGGAATCTGACGCCGAACCCCCGGAGACAGTTGACGATCGCATCGGCCTCGCCGTCCAGGGCACCAGTAGACGCGAACCCCGCGAGATCCACCAGATCGCGCGGTGCCGTCCGATCGGCCCAGGCGAGGTGCTTCATGGCCACGAACGATGAACGCGTAGGTACCGTCAGCTCGGCTTCCTGCTGGAGGTCGGTGTAGCGGAGATCGATATTGCGACGCTCCGATTCGATGCACTGAAGGTGTTCAGCGCCGTAGGCAACGACCTGGAGACGTACTTGGGTCCCGTCTCTCGCGATGACGTTCCCTATGGCCGGGGAGTCTCTCTCGATCCGGAGTCCCGGATACTCGCGCCGAACATGACGCGGCAACTCGTCCGCCAGGGCTGAGAACACCTCTTGTGCCGGCTCAGCCCACAGGTCGATGTCTTCAGATACCCGCCGATCACCGAGGTGGGTACGAGCCAGCGCGGTCCCGCCGAAGAAGACTGCTCGCCCGGCCACAGTGCTGTGAGCGACGCCAGCGAGCAGATGAGAGATGAGGTGGTCCTTCCTGACCTGCTCGGGGGCAACACCGAACCTCGATTCCCACAGGCGTAGCTCCTGCTGTTCGAGCACTCTCTACGCCTCGATCGGGAATCGTCCGACGGCAACCGGTTTCGAAGGACGTAACCCTTGTGACTTGACGGGTCCGCGTACCCGCAGGCTTGGAACGTCAGGCACGGTCGGGTAGGCAACCCAGCTGGCACGCACGTAAGCGGCGCGCTCACCTTGCTCAAGGGCGAGGTCTCGGGTCAGCGACCAATCTGCTCGGCCGGCGAGTGCCTCTATCGCCTCGGAGATCATCTCGCTTGAGACATCCCACGTATCCGCCCACCGGGCCAGATCCAGGATCGTTTGCTCCACCGTCGTCTGATACCCAGCAGCTAGATCTGTATCGACATGCTCGAGATCAAGACGAACCACATCTCGCGTGTGGAACCCGATCCGGCCCCAACGCGTAGCGAGAGGCGGCCGCTGTTTGGGAATGGCAACAGAGCCCAATGCCACAGCCCGGGGCAAAGCACCGTGCATGCGTGCAGCAGATGGACCCATCAAGGCAACCTGATCAGCTCCATAGTCAGCCACAGCCAATCCGAGAGTGAGGGCTTCGATGGTGGGACGCCATCTCGAGTCGCCCACCGATTCGGCCGGGACGAGGGCGTAGTAGCCCCGGGCGAACCGCTGGGCTGCCCCCTGGTCCTCAAGACGCGCCAGCTCCGAGCTGGGATTGACGTACAGCTCTCTCAGATCGCGGGGCCTCACCACTCGAACGGAACGGGAAACCAGCACGCTGGGGATCTGCGGTGTGGGCATCCTGGTACACCTTCGTGTCGCTAGTACCACCAACTTAGCCTGAAAGGCTAACACCATCGTAGCAATGACACGCGCCGGCTTGGCTGGGCCATTCCGGGGTGGGCGTTGACGGGCTCGAACCGCCGACCTCTGCCTTGTAAGGGCAGCGCTCTCCCAACTGAGCTAAACGCCCGGACACGGGGATGCTACCGGCTTATCGTGCTCACAGAGCGCGGGGCAGATTGAGAGGCACTCCTGAACGGATCGTTCGCTCGGTCGTCGTCCGCTGTACCCACCCCGCTTGATCGACCGTCACGTCGGTGTTGTCGCAGCCTCCCGCCGCCCGGTCCTGGAAGTTGACCGAAACGGATGACACGGCGATCGGCTGATCCTTCTCCCCAACTGCCAGCAGATCACTCCATCGCGCGGCGACGGGCGGATGATCACAACGAGCGAACGACTCGGTCCAGACGACCGGACCCCTCAGGTACTTGCCGGGGCTGAAGAGGTCGCGAACGACGGTGACCTCGCCCGTGTGCAGGTCCTCGATCGTTCCTCGCCAGGCATAGAACCCTGCCGGCGCCCCATCGGGAGATCTGCCGATGGTCAGTCGATACGGGCGGTGTGGCGCCCAGGAGAAATCACGGGTGTTCGTATCGTCCGGCGTCGAAAGAAGAGGCGATGGAGAACCCTGGAGCAGCGCTCCGTCGGCGGACGGTGCGTACCCTCCCCAGTTCGCAGCGGTCCTGCCGGGGAACCGCGGGTTGTGCTGAAGCCCCAGATGCGCCCCTCCCCCGCCCGGTTTCACGAAGGAGGTCTGCAGCGCCCAGAAGTAGAGGCGATCTACCGACGGCGGTTCGGCGATCTCGAGCGTGGCCGACACCTCGGTGAGCAGCTCCCCGTACGGGAGATCCCACCACAGGTGGAACGACGATGCACCGTTCCCGCTCGTCGGCTCACCTGAGATCCTGGCGGTGAGCGCCGCCCTCCCGAGAAATCGATCAAGCCATGACATGACACGAATGTAGTCCGAATCCGACAGGCTGTCGGCGGCGCCCGACGATAGAGTTCCAGACCGATGACCGTCGTCAAGAGCCGCGCCCTCCGATCCGTCTTCCTCGTACTCGGGATCTTCTTCCTCGGGATGGCGTTCATCGGCATCGCTATCCCCCTCATCCCGACCGTGGGTCCCGTCCTCCTGGCCGCGTTCTTCTTCTCGAAATCGTCCGAACGCTTCGATCAGTGGCTCGTCCAGAACAGGCTCTTCGGTGGCATCGTTCGGGACTGGCGAGCCGGACTCGGCTTCACAACCCGGGCCAAAGCGATCGCCATTGGCGCCATCATCGTGACGTTCACGATCTCGGTGGTGTTCGTTATCGACATCACCATCATCCGTGTCGGACTCATCGCACTGGCGCTGTCACTCGTGGTGTACATCGCTCAACTCCCAACGAAGCGTCTGGCGCCGACACCCGCCTGAGAACCTGCTGCTTCGGCTTCAGAGGTGTTCGGCGAAGAACGCTTCGATCCTCTCCCACGAATCTTCCGAGGCGCCCTCATCGAACGCGACCGCCATCAGCGGACGCCCGATGAGCGCCAGTGAGATCCGGTGGCCTTCTGCCTGGTTCATGAACGAGTGCCCGGCGTTCGGATAGGTCTCGATGTCGTGGGGGACGTCGGTTCCTTCGAGCGCACGGGATAGCTTGTTCCCATCACGTCCCATCAGGTGATCCCTTCCCCCGTATGAGGCGATCACCGGGCAGAGCCGCCTCGCTATGTCATCTCCGGGGAAGATGCCGTAGTTCGCGGAGATGGCACGGGCGGTCCCCCTCGCCCCGAGCAGCAGAGCGAAGCTGCCGCCCATGCAGAAGCCAACGATGGCAACCCGTCCGTCGATCACGTCCTCACGATCGGCGAGGGATCGGAGGTGTTCCTCCGCCGTGTCGATGATGCTCCCCTCGCCTCTCTGGATCTGTGCCATCGCACGGGCGACGCATGAGATCCTCCCTCCGTCGAGCAGGTCGGGAGCAACCGCAACGTAGCCCAGGCCGGCGACACGGTCGGTGATACGGCGAATGTCGTCGTTGAGGCCGAACAGTTCGTGGATCACCAGGACCCCCGGAGCCGGAAGATCCGGGGGAAGCGACTCGTACGTCGCAACTCCGTCAACCGTGACGTCGCGTCCGCGCATCGATCTCCCCTCCTCGTGATCCGGCATGTCTCGATTCCCGGCCAGCGTACGCCGACTGCGGTTCAGGTGCCGGGACCGATGGTCGGAAGCTCGTCGGGCATCAGCGGATTCGGCCGATTCCTGTGGTACCGATCCAGCCTGTCGGCATCGCACACCGAGCAGAGGTGAACGGTCCGCGTTCCCACAACCGACAGCTGAGTGCCTCTCCCCTTCTCGACGATCGCCAGAGGCACACCCTGGAGATCGCTGCCACCACACGTCGAACATCGGGGCGCCGGGTTGCGGTCCCACGACGCACCACACACGCCGCAGGTGACCGTGATCCGATCGCCGTCCCGGGTCCCCGCGAGATCGTCCGTCTCACCGCAGTCGGGGCACGCCAGGTTCATAGCGAACCGCGGGGCTGGCCAGCGACGACACACCGTATGGTCATGGCGTCGCGCGCTTCCTCAGCGACCATGCCGGTCCCCCGTACGGACCATGATGCAGTCATCCGTCACGTAGTCGAACCCATGCTCATCGAGATATCTCGTCACAGCTTCGTTCTCAGCGCCGGGCTGGACCCACACGGTCATGACCCCCAACCCTCTCGCTTGCTCGAGGATCCGCAGCGTTCTTGGTGGCGGTACGACGAAGTTGACGATGTCGGGTGTTTCCGGAAGATCGGAGAGCTTCGGGTACGCCGGATCGCCGTCGACGGTGTCCCCGGAGGGGTTCACCGGGTAGACGCGAAACCCCTTTCGCTTCAGATCGAGGTAGATCCGATTGCCGTACTTGCGCGGGTTGTCGGTGGCACCGACGACGGCCACGACCGGGTCGCCCCCGTTGAGCAGTGCGCTGATGGTGTTCATAGAGAATGGAACGCTACTCGGCCCCGTCAGCATTCCGGGCTGCAAGCAGAGCCGTAGACGTCAATGGTTAGGCAGGCTCAGGCTCCGCGCTCACTTCGCCGTCCGAGTTCTTCGGTATGCGATAGGAGAGAACGGCCGTGGAGGCCAACGCGGCGATCTCCCCCATCAGGAAGGCAAGACCGAGGCGCACGGCGATCTCGCCATTCGACAGCGCGAGGGCGATCATCGCGACCACGAGAGCGAAACCCCAACCAATTGCCAGGCGTGTGGTGTCGCCCCGCGCCACGAGCACCTGACCCACGAACATCGCTCCCCCTGTGATGATGATGCCCGAAGCTGCCACTCCCACGAAGACCGACGGTGGACGAAAGCCCTCACCGAACAGCAGCGCAACGATGTCCGGACCGATTCGAGCAGCCAGGAACCCGGTCGGAATGGCCAGCGCAGCAGCACCGATCGTGAACTTCACAACCCAGCGATTCAGCTCCGCATCGAGTCCGAGCGTTGCGAGATTCGTGAGCGGAGGCAGAACCCGGGCTACGAGGCTGGATCCAAGAACGAGCGGCACCCGCACGATCGTCAGAGTCACATAGATGATGCTGATCTCGGCTGCCGCTGCCCCCATCGCCCCGGCCACAAGCGGCCCCGCGACGAGCAGAACCTGCGAGGCCGCAGCCGCCAGGATGAGGCTCGTCAGGAACCGACTCGGGCTCTCTTCGCTGTGAGCGGTCTCCTTGCCGGGAAGACGCACACTCGATGCCCACACCAAGATGACGAGCGGACCAACAGCGAGGGCGACGCCGAAACCCAACGCGCTCGGCACGATCAGTGCGAGACCGATCGCTACCAAGAGACGGAGCATGGCGGTGCCCGCCGTTGCACCTCCGTAGGCGGCGAACCGGCGATGCCCGGCCAACTGGCCACGCCCGACCACATTGAGGCCATGGGTCAGAACAGTCGCAATAACGAGGACGATGAAGAGGCTCTGCCCCGCGAACAGTCGATCCCTACCGATGAAGGCGACCAGGGCGGCGATGATGACGGTGATCAGGACGGCTGTGCGGATCGTTGAGCGCGGATCCCGACTGAAGCCGCCCCGGAAAGTCACGGCACGGATGACGAGCTGCTCGATCGGTAACAACACGATCGCGAACACGAGGAAGGTCAGAGCAAGCAGCGACGCCACGGGAGCGAATTCGACCTCACCGAGCGATCGAGCGCCGAACAGTTGGTAGACGTAGTTGATGAACGAGTGAACAACCGTGCCGGCGATCAGATACGCCGTACCGTCGGTTGCCCATCGTTTGAGGAGTGAGGGTCGGTCTGGTGTGGCCATGGCTCCACCACCAGGACAAGGGAATGGTGGCAGCGACAGACTAGTCCCCGTTCTGTCATCGTCCAGTACACACACGGTCGCCGGATTCCCCGGTGAACCAACAGGCGCCCGGTACCCCGACTGCGCCCCCGACATGATCTCAATGAGCGCACCGGCGGAGCGATTGACCCTACTAATCGACCTGCTTTCCTAGCATGTCGCCATGGTCACGTCTGCCGACAATCCGAGAGAACCGGGCGCGGGCAAACATCCGCTGATCGCTGCTCTGCTGTCGGCCATCCTGCCGGGAACGGGCCAGATCTACGTCGGCCAACGGGCTCGCGGACGCAACCTACTGATAGCCGACCTAGTGATGCTTGCGATCGGCCTGTTCTTCTTCCATGACAAGGTCTCGATCGCCACCGCCTTCGTCAAGCCAACGATGCTGGCCATCATGATGATCGTGAGCATCGGCCTGCTCGGCTACCGAGCTTGGGCAGCAGACGACGCGTATCACCTTGCTCGCGAGCAGGCCGGATCGACCCGTCTCACGGGACTGGCATCCGTTGCCGCCATCCTCGTCCTCACCGGCGTACTTCTGGCACCACACGTGGTGTTCGGGTACTACGACCTGGTCCAATACAACCTCATCACCACGGTCTTCGGTGGCAATGAAAGCGAACCTGTGGCCGCTCCCGCTCCCGTCGTCGGCGAAACTCCGGCGGAACCGTCGGCCAACGGCGAGTCCGATTCCACGGATACCACGGCAGCCGGTACGGAGACCACGATCACCCTGAACGAAGGCGAGATCTGGGATGGACTCGACCGGCTCAACATCCTGCTGATCGGAGGGGACTTCGGTGTCGGTCGAACGGGGATCCGCACCGATTCGATGATCACTGTGAGCATCGATCCGCAGACCGGAGAGACCGCGATGTTCCAGGTGCCTCGCAACTGGACGTACGCCCCTCTCCCGGATGGCATGGGGGTCTGGGACTGCAACTGCTACCCGGGCCTGACGAACGAACTCTGGGTGATGGGAACACAGTATCCCGATGCGTTCCCCGGACCGGGCACTCCCTCGGAGAACGCGGTCAAGGGAATGACCAGTGCGTTCCTCGGCATTCCGATCCACTACTACGCACTCGTCAACCTCGACGGTTTCGTTGATCTCGTTGACGCTCTTGGAGGCGTTGACATCTACGTGGAGAAAGAGATCATCGACAACGAGTTCCCCAACTACGAAGACGGGAGCATCACGACGCTGAAGATCGAGCAGGGTCAGCAGCACATGGACGGTGAACTCGCTCTGGCGTACTCACGGACACGCCACCAGGACTCCGACTACTACCGGATGTTCCGGCAGCGGTGCATTCTGGAGGGACTCCTCGAACAAACCGACCCCGCTTCCCTTCTCCTCAACTTCGGCAAGCTTTCTTCGGTCATTCAGGACACGATGAGCACCGACATCCCGATCGATGCTCTTCCGCAGTTGGTCGAGTTGATGACCAAGGTCGAAAGGGACGAGATCGTGTCGATCAGGTTCATGCCCCCCGTCTATCACCTCAAGTACCGCGACGACGGAGAGAAGGGCGCGATCGCCAACATCGATCTGGTTCACGAGCACGTGCAGTTCATCCTCGATGATCCGCAAGGCGCGAAAGTGGCACTGGGCCTGGACGAAACTGAAGAGTGCCCGAAGGCGCCGGACGCCTGATGGTCTGAGCTCTTCGGATCTCGGCGGGGTGTGGCGAAGAGGCCGGTGGTGAGTCGGATGAAGCCTCGGACCGAACGTAGTACGAAGTACTACTGCCGACAGTCCCCCGGTTCCAGCCGAGCCCGCTCATTCCCGAAGTGCCAGGAATCAACCCTCGTCTGATCGGCTCGACGCGATGGCCGAGACGGCCAACCCGACGCCGAGCAGGAGCACGGCTCCTGGAACGATCCAGCGGCCGAAGTTGTCCGGGAGCCACTCCCGGGCTGGTGCGATGAAGGCGACGGCCACGAACAGAGCCCCGAAGATGAACGAGATGATGTCGAAACGGTGACGGTACATAGGACTAGCCCTCCCAACGGCTTGAAGATTCTCTGACAACGATGGATCCGACACCGGCATTGACGTCGATACTGAACATCCAATCCTCTCCGGACCCGGAGATCGTCTCCTCGGTTCGAGAGACTCCAAGCCCTGCGGACTGGTAGCCGAGAATATCGACCGAGCCGATTCCAACTTTGCCGTGCACGATCGCACTGGCGGGTTCCGGCAGCCAGATCCTTATCTCACCGGCGCCGATCTTGGCTTCGATCGGAATCGGATAGACACCCGGATGTTCCCGGGACGGTGCCTCGAAGTCGCGCAGATCGATCTCAAGGACTCCGCCCCCGTGTTCGTACGTGAAATCGACACGCTCGAGATCCTCGATGGACTCTACGCGAATGTACCGTTCACCGGCCTCCCCGCTGATCGACCACGTTGGCCCAACACTCGCCAGGAACAGCAGCGGCATCAGCACCAGACCGACGACGATGAGCCATCGTGCCCGGCCGAAGATCGCCCCTACGAGCAGGCCCGCTCCGATGACCCCCACAGTGACCGCCACGTAGTGAACGGGATCGGGGAAAAGCACTCCGGCGACGTCAAGGATCGCGAGACCGCCCACCGCGATCAGGGTCGCTGCAACCGTCAGCCGTCCAAGGATCGTTTTCGGTCGGGGCGGGCGTGCAGGGGGTCGTGGTTCGGCCCTCACCTCCGTCGCAACCGCCGGAACGTCGACGGCCTTACCGGTCGGCCCATCTTCCTCTTCCGATGGTTCCTGGTACACGTCGTGCTCGCTTTCGTCGGTTGATGGAGGTTCGGCATCCCCACCCTCCGGTGGTTTGGGTCGGCGATCGAGGTCACCCCGGTACAGCAACACTCCGATGATGAGCAGGATCGCCGCGAACACGAACTTGGCGGAGATCAGATGGAAGCTCGAAGCCAACATGACCGCTGCCACACCGACGAGGATCACGCCGACGACCATCCCGGTGTTCGACGTGTCGAAACCGGTGAGCCACTGGGCGATGATCGGATCGTCGCTCCCCTCCTCCGGGATGAGGAGCCAACCGAGGACGTAGAGCAGGAGGCCGATGCCCCCGAATACCGTCATCAGAACGAACGCGACACGGAACCAGGTCGGGCTGATGCCGAACCGGATTCCGAGGCCCGCGGCCACGCCTGCAAACGCTCGGCCCTCGATCGGGCGGCGGAGCAGCCGATTTGTGGGATAGGTTGAATCACTCATGGCCCCATCATGCAACCCACCGGCGTTCAGCGGAATCGGGAATCCTCCTGGTCGAACCCTGACGTCTCAGGGATATCTCAGGGTTCTCACCGGTTGTGACTCGCTCCAGCCTGTGACAACATCAGTCGTGCATGGCTACAGACGACGAATCAACTCCGAGTGAATCCACCGAGCGCTTCCAGGTGCTCCGAGGGCACCTGACCCGCTCGACGCATGACAGGATCGTCGCCGGCCTGGCGGGTGGCATCGCTGCTCGCTTCGGGGTTCCCACGGTCTACGTTCGTGCAGCCTTCGTCGCGCTCACTCTGGCCGGTGGCTTCGGCATCCTCTGCTATCTCGCCGGGTGGTTGACGGTGCCCGACGAGCAACAGTACGGGTCGATGATCATCGCCGACCGACCGCCTACCACACCACAGCAAGTCGGTCTCGGTCTCGGTTTCCTCGCTCTGCTCATCATCCTCGATACGGTCGGCCTCTGGTTCGGGCCGATCGTGTGGCCGGCGACGCTCTTCATCTTCGGTGCCGCCCTTGTGTGGGATCGATCGAGCGCGGAATCCCGTGATCGAATGTCCCAGTTCGCGAAGCCTTCGGGAGACGGCGCCAGCAGAAGCCGCGCCCAGATCATCGTCGGTGTTGCCTTGATGGCGGTCGGGATCGTCGTCGTGTTCGCATCCCTCGACTCGTTTCAGCAACTCGGACCCGTGGCGATCGCCGTCCTCATCACCGCAGCCGGATTCATGCTGCTGTTCGGTCCCTGGATCCTGGGTCTCTTCGAGGATCTCACGGAGGAACGCAGGGCAAGGATCCGTTCCGAGGAGCGTGCCGACATGGCGGCGCACCTCCATGACTCCGTTCTCCAGACGCTCGCATTGATCCAACGGAGCGACGATCCTCAACGGATGACCACCCTTGCCAGAGCCCAGGAGCGTGATCTCAGGGCGTGGCTGTTCGAGCCCACCGGTGCCACGAACGGAGGAACCGTTGGTGAGGCCGTCAAAGTGGCGGCCGCGAAGGTGGAAACGGATTTCGACGTCCCGGTCGAAGTGGTCGTTGTCGGCGACCGGCCCCTCGATAACACCACCGAGCCCCTGGTGGCCTCCGCCGCAGAAGCGATGGCGAACGCCGCCGAGCACTCGGGTGCCCGGACCGTCTCCGTGTACGTCGAATGCTCGGAAGATGCCGCTGAGGTCTGGGTCACCGATCAGGGATCCGGTTTCGATCCCGACGACGTCCCGGAGCAGCGCAGGGGGATATCCCAGTCGATCATCGCCAGGATGACTCGATCCGGTGGCGAGGCGAGCGTCATCTCGAAGCCGGGAGAAGGCACGGAGATCCATCTACGATCGGAGTCGCTATGACGACCATCTACCTCGTCGATGACCATGAGCTGTTCCTGAGCGGCGTTCGAGCCGAACTCTCCGAACGATTCGAGGTCTGCGGCTGGTCCACCGATGTTGATGCTGCGGTCGATGGGATCCGCAAGGAACGTCCCGATGTCGTACTGGTCGACGTTCACATGCCGGGTGGAGGTGGACTCTCTGTGGTCGCCAACGTGCAGCAGACGAATCCGGACATCAGATTCCTCGCTCTGTCGGTATCGGACGCTCCCGAGGACGTGATCGCGATGATCCGGGCGGGGTCCCGTGGCTATGTGACGAAGTCAATCGAACCCGATGCCCTCGCCGACGCGATCGAGCGTGTCGCGATCGGCGATGCCGTGTTCTCGCCGAAGCTCGCCGGGTTCGTTCTCGACGCCTTCTCGGACACCGTCCCGGTCGAGGCCGATCCCGACCTCGACCGGCTGACGCCACGAGAGCGGGAAGTGCTACGTCAGATCGCCCGTGGCTACGCCTACAAGCAGGTGGCGAACCGTCTCTCGATCTCCGTGAAGACCGTCGAGACCCATGTTTCGGCTGTGCTCCGAAAGCTCCAGCTGTCGAACCGCCACGAGTTGGCGAGGTGGGCGACGGAGCGGCGGATCGTGTGAGAAGCTGAACAGCGGGCAGCAGACAGCAGACAGGGCACAGCTCAACCGATGGTGGACGCGGCACTAGATTGTTAACCGTGAAGTTCCTGGTACTCGTCGCATTGAACGCTGCTGCAGCGTGGACCACTGTGTGGCTCGTTCCGGGTCTGCACTACTCCGGGGAGTGGTGGCGGTGGCTCCTCTTCGGCGCCGTGATCGGATTGATCAACGCGGTCATCAAGCCGATCGCGAAGTTCCTCACTATCCCGATCCGCATCATCACGCTTGGCCTGTTCACGCTCGTCATCAACGTCGGATTGATGACGCTTGCCATCTGGATCGCCAAGGACGCCGACGTCGGGTTGACCGCCGACTCGATCTGGGCCGCACTGCTTGGAGGCCTCGTCCTCACGATCGTCGGGTCGATACTGAACCTCTTCGACCGGGACTGAGTGGCCACCCTGCGGGTAACGTACGGTGACAGGAGGATGATCCATGTTGAACCCCGCCCGTGCCCTTGTCGCCTTTCTCGCGAAACCCCACGTTCAGACCGGCCTCGCCCTCGGGACTGCCGCCGCGATCGAATCCAACCAACCGTCTCTGATGGTTCGCCCGCGCACCGATCAGGCCCTCGTCGTGGCCGGTTCGATCGCTTCCGGATACGTCGTCGGTAGCGCATACGCACAAGTCGTCGAACGGCTTCCCGTCCGATCGCCGATAGCCATCGATGCCGTTGCGGGCGCCGCCGCTGCCACGTTCGTTTCGACGATCGGGCCGAAGCTCGAATCCTCCCGTCCCGGGGCTCTTACGGTCACGGCCGCTCGAACCAGGTCGTACGCTGCCACAACCGCTCTCGCTACGAGTCTCATTCGCCAGGGCGTACGAACCACGGAGCCGTACGGTCGACTCGCTCGCGGTGCCGCAGGAGTCGCCGTGGCTTCGGCCCTCGCCGGTGGAGCGTTCCTCTACCTGAAAGACCGTCTCGGACGGTACGACGCAGGCGAGAGGATCCCACCCGACGGTTCCGACGTTGCCTGGACGCTCGCGGTCGGCATGGGCGTCGCCACCGCCGTTGGCGGCGCGGTGATGGCCGAGAGGAAGGCTGCAAGCGCTTCGGCATCGGCATTGGGCCGGATGGTCGGAGGACCGGCGATTGCTTGGCTCCCGCTGACCCACGCCTTGATCGGCGGCAGCGCCGTGCTTGCCGGACGATATGCGATGGGCCAGTTGCTCGGGAAGATCGCAGCATCCAACCGAAGCACCGAGATCCGCTACTCCGAATCCCCCGGCACCGGCGTTGTGAGCGGTGGCCCGGGCAGCGCAGTGAGGTTCGACGAACTGGGACTTCAGGGTCGCCGCTTCGTCAGCGAAGCGTCACCCGGGGAACGAATCGATGAGGTCCTCGACGAGACCGGCGCTATGGACGCCATTCGCGTCTACGTCGGTGTTGACTCAGCCGATTCGGTCGAAGACCGCGTCGCTCTCGCCATCGAGGAACTGCAGCGTACGGGAGCATTCGACAGGTCGCTCCTCATCGTCGGATCGCCCGCCGGGACCGGCTACTTCAACTACATCCCTGTCGAAGCGGCCGAGTACCTCTCCCGTGGGGACATCGCCTCCGTCGCGATCCAATACGGGTCGCTGCCTTCGATGCTTTCGGTTTCGAAGATCCCGCTCGCGATCGAGCAGCACGGCGCGCTCCTTCGTGCGATCAACAGAGAACTCGATCAACGCGATCCCGCCGATCGACCACGGGTCGTGCTCTACGGTGAGAGCCTTGGAGCGCAAGCCAGCCAGGGAGCGTTCACGGGAGGCGGGACGGTCATCCTCGATGACCTCGGAGCGAACCGGGCTTTGTGGGCGGGCACTCCCTACGCGAGTCAGTGGCGTCGCGAGATCTTCGGAGGCGGACCCGGTATCGATGCCTCTGTGTTCGCCCGATTCGCTTCGATAGACGAGTACCGAAGCACGCCCGACGAGGAGAGGGCGGCGATCCGCTACTTCTTCCTCGATCACCACGAAGATCCGGTCACCCGGTTCGGCCTCGACCTCGCCTATCGCCGACCGACGTGGCTCGGGTCCGCCGATCAACGCCCGCCCAACGTGTCGCGCACCCAGCGGTGGGTTCCGGCGGTGACGTTCTGGCAGAGCGCGATCGATACGAAGAACGCCGCCACCGTGATCCCCGGCGAGTTCAATGCGCTGGGACACGACTACCGGGCGGATCTGGCACAGTTCGTGAGCGTCGCCTACGGCCTGACCGACGTGACGGACGACCAGATGGCGAGCATCGAGGCTCGTCTCCGACGGTCCGAGGTCGAACGAGCAGCCAAGATCGCCGACGGCAAGGAGCCTGTCGAGTAGAGCGATCAGATCGCGTCGACGACGGCTTGGACTACGGCGCGGCGGTGCTCGAGAACGCCGTCGTAGAGATCACGCCGGTTCACCTGCCACCAGCCGCGCCAGGCTCGCCAGATGAGCCGGCCGCGCTCAACGAGTGCGAACAGAGCGTAGAGGTAGAGGGGCATGACGAGAAGGACCGCCGCTACGCCCTCGAGGCCGGACCAGGTCCACCCCGTCCATCCGGCAACACTCCAAGTGATCGAGAACAGCAAGATCGCGGCACCGGGTTTCACGGTGGCGGCAACGGCAGGATCGAGTTTCACGCGCCCGATGAGCCAGAGCAGCACGAACGGCAGGAAGTTGATCACGAGGCCTGCAAGAGCGAACGGCAACAACAGCAGGCCGACGATCACGTTCCAGACGATGCGGCCGAGGAATGATCTCCGCGAGTGATGCGAGGTCGCTATCTGTCGGTCGTTGAGGCCAACCGCGTCCAGGTCGGCGGTGTAGCGACCGAGCGCTTCGGCGATCGCCGCCTTCGAATTCGGGGATCGCTGCGAGAGGAGATTGGACAGACTCGACTCATCGCCGTAGTCCACCTCGGGCGTTGCCCCGGGCACCGTCCGAAGAGCGATGGCCGCCGCCGCCGACAGCGTTTTCTCCTCTTCCCAGTCGACGTAATCGGGAGCGGAACGCCTGAGCCGCTCCTCGATATCGGCCGTCAAAGCCCGAACTGCATCGTGGTTCGAAGCGTCCTGCGCCGTTCCGGGCTCCGCGTACTTCCCGATCTCCGTATCGAGGTCCAGCGCTGCCCCAACATTCACCCAGACCTTCGATCTCAGCGACGCTTTGTCGTCGTAGTGGATGCCGGACGGGACGATCTGGATCCCTTCGACACCACTCGCCCGTGCGCCAAGGGCGATGCGGGCGGCGCCGGTCTTGATCCTGGCCATCGATGGATCATCGACGGTGATCCCTTCCGGGAAGATCATGATGAGGTCGCCCTCACCCAGGGCCTCATACGTGGAACTGAACATCTGGTCGTTGCCGGCCGGGCCCTTGTCCTCAGGCTTGTGCGTGGGAATCGCCCGGGCGAACTCCATGACCTGCTTGGCGATCGGATAACGCCAGATGACGTCCCGAGCGACGAACCGTGGCGGTCGATCCAGGGCGTAGGCCTGGATGAGGGCGTCGGCAAAGCCCCCGAAGTGGTTCGACACGGTGAGTTGCGGTCCGGTGGCCGTTTCGCCGGCCCGTTGTCGGACATCGACACTTCGGTAGACAAGCCGGACCGCGAGGTTCGCGATGTTCTTGAGGATGCGCTCCCGACGACTGAGCCCCGGTGTGGCCTGATCCGTCGTCACGCCGCCTCCTCTTCTTCCTCCCGCAGCCACGGTACCCACCGACCCCCGTGATGATCGACAATCCGTAGCGCGACGTGCAGGACGATGGCGGCCGCCGCCGATATGCCGATGATCACGGCGATGACGTCGAGCGGTGGTATCACGAGATCGAAGAAGATCCGGCCGAGAGGAACAACCAGCACGAGTGCGAATGCACCGACCAGCGCCGCAACGAGCGCCGCTCGCTTCGGTGTGAGAGGACTCGTCAACTCCACCAGGACCCACATGCCGACGAGCACCATCGTGATGGTTGTGGCGCTTCTGGCCACCGAGAGGTCTCCGTGGATCGCTCGCGCCGCGGCGTAGGTCCCATAGGCGGCACCTGCCGCGATCATCCCCGCGGGGACGGCGAATCGCATGACGCGCTGGAACGCGCCCGGGCGAACCGGCTCCTCTGTGGATTCGAACGACAGGAAGAAAGCCGGGATTCCGATGGTCAACGAACCGATCAGCGTGAGATGTCGGGGTAGCAGCGGGAACGCCCAGCCCACGAAACCGATCGCGACGGCGAGGATCGCGGCGTAGATGGTCTTGGTGACGAACAACGATGCAACACGTTCCATGTTGGCTATCACGCGGCGCCCCTCTGCCACGACGAACGGCATCGCAGAGAACTCGTTGTCGAGCAGGACGATCTGCGCCACCGCCTTCGTTGCCGGCGCCCCCGAACCCATGGCGATCCCGATGTCGGCCCGCTTGAGTGCGAGAACGTCGTTGACACCGTCTCCGGTCATGGCAACGGTGTGACCGGCGTCTTGCAGGGCAGTCACCATGGACCGCTTCTGTTCCGGCGTGACGCGCCCGAACACAGCATCCTCGTTCACGGAGACACCGAAACCCGGAACATCGGGATCCGGCAGAGATCGCGCGTCGACCGATTGATCCGCATGCGGGATCCCAACGGTTGCAGCAATAGCCTCTACCGTCGAGGCAGAGTCGCCAGAGATCACCTTGGGCGCCACGTTCTGGCCGACGAAATAGCCCACGGTGTCGGCCGCATCGTCCCTGATCTCCTCAGCGAAGGCGAGATATCCGACCGGCTCGAGTCCTTCCGGCAGATCATCTTCGTCGCCGTTCAGCGGTGCATCCGTTACCGCTACAAGGAGCACGCGATCGCCGGTCGCTGCGACGGTGCTCAGACGGTCGAGCAACTCCGGCTCCCTGCCGGCGAGAACGATCTCCGGGGCTCCGATGACCCATGTGTTCCCGTCCGTGAATCTCACCGCCGAAAACTTCTTCGCCGACGAGAACGGAACATAGCGATCAACCGTCCAACCTGGATCGTCGGGATACGCCTCGGCAACACCTCGCATCGTGGGGTTCGGATGCGGGTCGGCAGCTGCGAGCGCCGCCAGCGCTTCAGCGAACTGCTCCGGATCACGGCCGTCGAGAGCCACCGTCTCTCGATGTCGGATCGCACCGGTGGTGAGGGTTCCCGTTTTGTCGACGCAGACCACGTCGACCCTCGCCAGCGTCTCGACTGCCGGTAGTTCCTGGACCAGCGCCCGCCGCTTCCCGAGGCGGATCACCGCAACGGCCATGGCCATCGAGACGAGAAGCACGAGACCTTGCGGCACCATCCCCACGACGCCGGCAACGGTCGAGACCATCGCCTCTCCAAGCGACCCATCGGCCGATAGCTGACTCCACAAGAGAAGGGCGCTGATGGGAATCAGCAACCAGGTGACGACGCGCAGAATCTGGTCGATCCCGCCCATGAGGTCGCTCTTCGCGAGGGTGAACTCCCTTGCTTCAGCCGCAAGGTGCTGGGCGTAGGCGTCGTCCCCTACCGCTGTTATCTCCACCGTGGTCGACCCGGCGACGATGAACGAACCGGACATGATGGCGTCGCCGGGTTCCTTGTGAACGGGATCGGCCTCGCCGGTGAGCAGCGACTCGTCGACTTGAACGCTTCCTGAGATCAGGACCGTTCCATCGGCCGGTACCTGATCACCGATCTCGAGTCGGATCGCGTCATCGAGGACGATCTCGTCGATCGGAATCTCCTCATCGACGCCGTCGCGCACCACCGTCACGTTCGGTTCCACGAGCACGCTCAACTTGTCGAGCGTGCGTTTCGCCCGCAACTCCTGGACGATCCCGATGACCGCGTTGGCCACCATCACGAACCCGAAGAGAGCATCCGGAAGATGACCGAACACGAGTACGATCACGAGCATCGTCGACATGATGGCGTTGAACCGTGTCAGCAGGTTCGAGCGCAGGATGTCGCCGACGGATCGGGACGTTCGCGACTCGACGACGTTGACCTTCCCATCGGTGACGCGTTCGCTCACCTCGGCTGAGGTCAGGCCCGACACTTCCACAGCGGCCATCACAACCGACTCCGAAGCATCGCTACTGGCCGCCGTAGTGTTCTTCGTAGTCAAGCATGGCGGCTTCGACGACGGCGAGGGCGTGGTCTCGACCGTAGATCTCTGGGATCTCGACCTGGTGCTCCTCCCCCGGCATCGTCTTGTAGGTGAGGAAGTAGTGCTCCAGGCGACCGATGATCGCCTCAGGTATGTCGCTGATGTCCCGGGCATCGTCGAGGACGGCATCGCCGATGAGGACGGCGACGATCTTGTCGTCGGCTTCGCCGTTGTCGATCATCCGGAGTCCGCCCACAACGCGAGCGTTGAGCATGATCTCGGAGCGGTCGATGGCTCGCTCGGAGATCACACAGATATCGAGGGGATCACCGTCGGCCTTCGTCACCTCCGGCGACATCGCTGCTACACGCTCGGCGCAATAGGTCTTGGGAATGAGGCCGTAGAGCGTCGGCGGTGAGCTACTCCCCCGCTGCGGGCGATCGACCTTCAAGTATCCGGTCCGCTTTTCTACCTCGTACTTCACGAAGTCGAAAGGCGAAATCTCGATGAACGCGGTCACAACACTGGGCGCGTCGGGACCGGTGTCCAGTCCGTGCCAGGGATGCGGTCGCCAGCGATAGAACGGTTCGGGGAATGCCATGCAACCTCCTCCACCGAGAGAGTAGCCCGTGCTCCGTCGCTCTCTGGATCCACAGTGTTCGCAACATATAGATGTTATTGACTTATGACTGTGTCTTACATATACTGTGGACATGGGACCACACCATCACCACGGACGCAGACGGGGCATTGCGCGCACCAGGCGCCGCCACATAGACGGCTCATGGACGGTTGGGGCCCGGCTCGAACGATTCAACGAGCCGGTCATCCTCGCCGCCCTGCAGAACGGGCCCGCCCACGGATATGACCTGGCCGACTCGTTGCGGCCCTGGGTTCCGGAGGAGCAGATCGACCTCGGGAACCTCTACCGCATGCTGCGATCCATGGAAGACGACGGGATCGTCCGATCACACTGGTCGCAGAACGATCCCGGCCGCGCGAAGCGCATGTACGAATTGACCGACGACGGAGCACAACTGCTCGATGCGTGGCTCGAGTCGCTCCGCACCGCCGGCAACACCATCGCCGCCTTCCTCAGTGAATACGGCACAGAAGAAAGAGGAAACGAATGAGACACCACGGACGCGGACGAGGAATGGGACGAGACCGATTCGAGTCCGATCAGTTCGACGACTACGACTACGCCCCCCACCGCGGAGGCATGGCGTTCGGCTTCGGACATCACGGATTCGGGCATCACGGTCGGAGATCCAACCGACCGTCGACCACCGAGCGGATCGAGTACCTCGAGGAGTTCCAGAGAGACCTCGAAGAGATGACCGAAGACGTAGCCAGCCAACTCGCCTGGCTCAAGCAGCGGAAGTCCGAGCAAGCAGCGGGCTGAAGCCCAGACAGCAGACAGCAGACAGCAGACAGCAAACAGCAAACAGCAGACAGCAAACAGCAAACAGCAAACAGCAAACAGCGAAGACCGGGTCATGGAGAGAGCGTATTCCGTACTCCGTATCCCGTGCGGACCACCGATACGAGATCATGGGATTCCTCAGTTCCCTCGCTACGGACTACGGACTACTGCGAGCGCAGCGAAGCAGGGGAGCTCTGGGAGTCCGGACGATGACGATGAGGCCGGCCGCGCAAAGCCTCGAAAGAAACCGAAGTTTCTTCGAGAAATCTGTCCCAACGAGCCGTTTCTTGTC
>JAYEIJ010000191.1:0-1644 GCA_034660035.1 Actinomycetota bacterium
TGTCCGCTGTTCCAAGCATCAACGCAAACAACGGCCAGATCGTGAGGTACACACCGGCCCTTGCCGCTGCGGGTCCCTCAGCAGCCGCAAGAGTCCCAACATATGTGGCAAGACCGAGCACGATGGCGACAGCGACACCGGATTCTGTCGACCAGAACGCCAGTCCGCCCAGCGCAGCACCCACAATCGTGAACCGGATCATCCCAGGGAGGCGCTCCGTCATCGAGCCATCACCGCCCGACGCTGTCACGAACAGAGTCGCCAGCAACGCTGCAAGCACCGGATCACCGATCGCTCCAAGGAACGCGACGACCAGCAACATCGACACAAATCCAGATATAGCCCGCTTCAACCGGACCTGCTCCCAATCGACCCGAAGAATGTCGTCAACGAAGCTCATCAGCCGAACACCTCTCGACCATTCTGGCGAACCACGGGCACTGACAGAACTCCAACGAGCAACCCACGCATATCCGGCATTGTGCACGCGGACCGTGGGGAGCGCGCATCCGGCTCTATGAACGGCATGGCGAGACCATTCACAGGGGTGCATAGGTGAGGATATGGGGGTAATCCGTGGGTGGTTTGGTGGACGGGTGGTGGTTGTTCTGGGACGGTGGGTGGCAGTGGTTCCGTCGGGATCGGAGAGGATGTCTGCCATGTCTTGGTCCCCTGACGCCTCGGCACGTTGATGCGCACGCACGGTTCGCAATTCCGCGACTTCTGTCGGGAATTCATCCTGCAGTCACCCGTTGTTCACCCCGCGGGCAACAGCGTGTGGTGATATGACACCATGCCCACACGAATTGACGGGAGCGAACGGTCACCGACCGAACGACCGGTGACCGGTGCACCCGTCACAGAAGAGGATCTGGCGCGAATCGCGCGTGAGGTGGCGGTTCGCCTCCAGGCCTTCACCGCGCGCCTAGATGCGGCGGATCCCCGAGTGCGGTCGGACGCCCTCCTGCACCACGTGTCCGCAGGACCGGGTTGACGACCGTCTTCACACGCGTGGACTCGTTCTCCGTCCCGGGGGGGGAAGGAGAACGATCCCACGCGTCGTGGACTCGATACCAGTAGCGGTAGGCCGTCTCGTACCTCAGGGAGGCATACAGGGCGAATGCCGGGCGGTTGCTCTCCATCACCTGGAAGGAGTGCCGTGTTGACTCCTTGGCTCACCCCGAAGTCACCCCGAAGGCGTGGAGTACCGCCATCAGTCTCTGGCCATGACCTTTCCGTCGGTGCTGCTCGGCAACGACAATCTCGAATGACGCAAGCAGCGCATCGACGACCACTCCCAGTCCGGCCCCGACCGCCCGCCCATATCCGGCTTCTGATTCCCTCTCTTCAGAGAGGGAACAATGGGCGGCTGGGTTCATCGGAGATGAATCGCCCCGGGTTTGGTGGAGTCAGCTCACTTGACTCAGGAGTGCGGCGGGTTGGTTGCGGTGGATGGTTTCGGATGAGTCCGGGCCGCTTCAATCCGACGGAGAGTCCGCACGCATGGGCACGTAGTGGGCGCGTTCAATCGTCCAAGGGCGATCCCGGGTGGGTGAAAAGCAGGCTGCAGTCGGTATGGTTGGCTCATGAGCACTTCAGCGCCGTCGGGGCAGTCCGGAATCAGGATCATGATGCTGTCGAGTC
>JAYEIJ010000192.1:0-7131 GCA_034660035.1 Actinomycetota bacterium
GCCACCCACCGACTGCGAGAGGTTCATGCCTGCCGATTTCGACACGATCGTCAACCTTGCCAAGAAGCGAGGCTTCGTTTTCCAATCGTCCGAGATCTACGGGGGGATCCGCTCGGCGTACGACTACGGGCCGCTCGGGGTCGAACTGCTCCGCAACGTCAAGGCGCAGTGGTGGCGTTCGATGGTGCAGTTGCGCGACGACATCGTCGGACTCGACAGCGCCGTTATCCAGTCTCCCAAAGTGTGGGTCGCTTCCGGGCACGTCGCTTCGTTCTCCGATCCGCTCGTCGAGTGCCGCGAATGCCACAACCGGCATCGCCTCGACAGGATCGACAACCCCGATCAGTGTCCAACCTGCGGCTCAAAGGGCTCCTTCACCGAAGCCCGCGAGTTCAATCTCATGTTCCGTACCCACATGGGGCCGGTCGAGAGTGAGGACAACGCAGTCTTCCTACGACCCGAGACGGCTCAGGGGATCTTCATCAATTTCGAGAACGTGCGGAGAACGGTTCGCAAACGCCTCCCGTTCGGCATCGCTCAGATCGGGAAGTCGTTCAGGAACGAGATCACGCCCGGCCAGTTCGTGTTCCGGACCCGTGAGTTCGAACAGATGGAGATGGAGTTCTTCTGCCACCCCGACGAGGCGGAGGAGTGGTTCCGCTACTGGGTCGAGGAGCGCAGGAACTGGTACATGGATCTGGGCATGACCGAGGAGAACCTCCAGTTCCGCGAGCACGAGGCTGACGAACTTTCCCACTACGCGGCCGCCACGTTCGATGTGGACTACCTGTTCCCGTGGGGGTGGGATGAGCTCGAGGGGATCGCGAATCGCACCGACTTCGACCTCAAGGCACACGCCGAGTACTCGGGTGAGGATCTCACCTACTTCGATCCCGCCACCGATGAGCGATTCTTCCCCTATGTCATCGAGCCGGCCGCCGGTGCGACCCGAACGACCTTCGCGTTCCTCATCGACGCCTATCACGAGGAGGAAGTGCGCGGCGAGAAGCGCACCGTCCTCAAGCTCGACCCGCGTCTTTCGCCCATCAAGGTGGCGGTCTTGCCGTTGTCCAAGAAGGACGACCTCGTCAAGGTGACCAACCGCGTTGCGGACCTACTCCGGGGACGGTGGATGATCGAGGTGGACGTGACCCAGTCGATCGGCCGCCGCTACCGCAGGCAGGACGAGATCGGTACGCCGTACGCCGTGACGGTCGACTTCGACACGCTCGACGACGACCAGGTCACGATCCGAGATCGGGACACGATGGAGCAGGATCGGATCCCGATCGACTCGCTGGTCGAGTACCTGGCGGAGCGTCTGCCGGGTTGATCGGCTTCGCCGATGTAGTCGGTATTCAGTAGCCGGTATTCAGTAGTCGGTAGTCCGTAGTCCGTAGTCTTGCTCGCAGCTCGTAGCTCGTAGCTCGTAGCTCATAGCTCACGACTTCTCAGCTACTGATCTACTGATCTACTCGGTTTCCTTCTGCCACGAACAGGTTCCTCACCAATGCATCGATGCCGGCGAGCCTGCCTGAGAAGGTGACTTCTTCGCCGACTTCCAGCGAGTCGATCGATCCGGATGGGAATGCGACGATGGCGCTGACGACGGTGTTGCCGAAGAGGTCGTTCTCGAGTTGGGCGATGTCGACGACGGCCTTCGTGAACGGGCCGTCTCCCAGTACGCGATAGTGATCGACGATCGTGGCCGTGCGGACCTTCCCCGACCAGAGGACGCTGCGATCGGCGTATCTTTCGTCGAAGAGCGCAGCCGTCTCAAAACTGAGTCGATTCTCTCCGAACAGGTCGGTCGCGATGGCAACGGCATCCTGGCCGATGCTCCTGCCGGCGATCCGAACTGGTTCGTTTGCCGGAGGCGGATCGGTCTCCACCGACTCATCCGGAAGGATCCTCTCTGAATCCCGCCGTGGTATCGGCACGGCCGGTTCCACTGCTGAACCGGACGTGCTGGTTCCTCGTCCGACTTGTTCCGACCATCCCGTGATGTCGCGATCAGCCGGTAATTCGACGGCGAGTGCGTCGAAGACCTTCCGGGCGATGTCGACGATGCCGGCGGCCGCGAGCGACTCACCGATCGAGATGCGGGCATCGATGCCGCTGGGGGGTTCGGGTTCCGGTTCGTAGTCGCTCGGCAGCGTCCCCTCGAGCCGCTGATCGATGAGCGATGTCAGTTCGTTCGACGTGCCGGCATCGGAGAGTGCATCCGCCACCGACGCGATGCGCCGGAGCGTGGAGACGATGACCCCGGCATCGTGCACGCCGCCGCGACGGTCGATCGCGATGTTGTCGTCCCCGACCACGACATCGGGATGCACGGCCAGCAGTTGATTCAACGCCATCGTTCGACCGCGGGTGAGCACGGCGCGTGCCGCCTGAGGGTTGCTGGCCTTGACGATGAACGCTTCGTCGAACGTCGGATCGCCGATGACGATGTCCTGTGCCCCGAGGATCTTCAAGAACTGCCCGATCCCAGCCTGTCGGGACAGTTGAAGCCCAATGCCGATCGCCGGGAACCCGACCGTATAGCGGGTGTAGCGGGTTGAACTCCTGCCCGATTTCTTCACGTACGTATGAACGGTTGCCGGGTGGGTGTCCATGCTGCCGGTGATCGTCGGGCCACCGCTCATAGACCCGGCTTCGAAGGAGAAACCGAGGGTCTCGGCGGCCGATTGCCATTCCGCGTTCGTCTGAGCCAGTCGTCGCTTCGCGACGACCACGGAGATGAGGGCGATCACAATCCCGATCACCCCGAAGACGATCCCGAGGGCCAGTCCGGTCATGCGTCGAGTGTAGGACGCCGGTCAGTCGCGATTGGGCAGGTTCGGAGTGCGGCCTTCGAAGTACGTGGCGAGCACGACCAGCGTGCGGCTTCTGCCCGGAGCGATACCGCGAAGGTCCTCGAGAAGGTCACCAAGATGATCGGACGATCGCGCCCTAACGGTGAGGAGCAGGTCGAACTCGCCGGTGACTGCGTAGCAGTTCTGAACGAACGGGATCGCCGCGATGTCATCGGCCACGTCGGCGAGTGGGCGCTCGCCCGGCGCTTCGACGCTGACCAGTGCCGTCACCGGAAGACCGACTGCCTCCCAGTCGACCACGACCCGAGTACCGGTGATGATGCCTTGTTCGGTGAGGCGGCGGACGCGCTGGTGAACCGTCGTGGTAGCGACCCCGTTCTCCTCGGCGATCCTGCTGTACGGTGTTCGACCATCCTGCACCAATGATGCGATGATTCTGCGGTCAAGACTATCCATGACGAACATTATTACACGTTATGTAGAGAATCGCAGTATTATTTACACATACGAGCGTACGATCACCATGAAAGGAGCGTCCCAGATGCATCCCGACGCCATCTACCAGTTGTTGCGTTCCCGCCGGATCGCCGCAGCGGCCCTTCGGGACCGACGCCCCCGGCACTGACGACGAACCGATCGAGAGGACACCGAAACCCGGTGTCCTCTCTTCATATCGGAACGCTTCAGCTTGCGAACGTGGGCGCTGTGAGCCTCGTCCCACCCTCGCCTGACACCGGAACCTCGGGCATCGACGCGTCGAGTCCTCTCCAGAGAGCGAACATCGTGGCGGCCGCCTCGACGGAGATCTCATCGCCGTCGGAGGCTTCGCTTCCTGCGGTCGCCGACAGAAGTCCGAACGACTCGTCGAATGACGCCGAGACGACGGGGGAGGAGTACTCCACGGAGCCGTTGATCGACAGGCGATGCGTCTCACCATCGAACCGCGCGGTCACGACCACCTCTTCGCCGTTTCTCCTCACCATGAAGGCATTGGACGATTCGGCGTCGAACTCGACCTGATCGAGATACAACCGGGGCTTGTCCTCGTAGGGCTTGCCCGACGTCGGACATGAGGTCACACAGTTCCCACACTCGTTACAGAAGTCGGAGAGCACCGCGATCTGATACGGCTGATCGACCCTGAACGCCGTGCGGCCCCGCTCCACCAGGACGCCATCCTTGACGGTGAACGACGGGAGTTCCGCAGCGAACGCCTCGGTCTTGTACGTCATCAACGCCATGTTCGGGCACACGCCGACGCAGAGGCTGCAGATCGTGTCACAGTCGACACAGCGACCGGCCTCGGTCTGCGCCTCATCGGTCGTGTACGTGAGCATCGTCTCGTTGAAGTTGTTCCGCACCGTCAGCGGTGTGAAGACCGCCGGGACGCGATACTCGCGATGAGCCCTCCTCATGATCAGACCGTGCACGTCGTCGGTCGTGGGGATCGCATCCGAGGCTTCTTCGCTCTTGCCTGTAGTTGCCTCAACGATGGCTGCCGCTGCGGCCTTGCCGTCTGCGGCCGCCTTGACGATCGACGAAGGTCCGTCTGCTGCGACGTCGCCACCGGCGTAGATACCGGGGATCGACGACTCCAGGGTTGTTGGATCAACTTCGATGTAGCCCCTCGACGTCAGAGTCGGGACCGAGTCGCCGAAGAAATCGAGAAGCGAGTGCTGGCTGATGGCCAAGATCAGCGTGTCGAGCGGGATCTCGAAGTTCGAGTCGGGAATGTCGTGCGGGATCTTCCTTCCGGACGCATCCCGATCGCCCCGGTACTCGGTCCTCGTCGCGATCAGGCCTGCGAGCTTGCCGTCCTCGATATGGAGGCCGGACGGGCTGGCAAGCTCCTCGATCGTGATGCCCTCTTCCTGACAAGCGTGGACCTCTTCGAGATCGGCCGGCATCTGATCGATGGTGCGGCGATAGATGATCGAGACGTCTGTAGCCCCGACCCGCCATGCGGATCGTGCACAGTCCATGGCCGTGTCTCCGGCACCGATCACGCCGACCCTGGGTCCGACCGGCATCGGATCCTCCTCCCGGACGCTGCGGAGGAAGCTCAGTGCGTCGATCACGCCCTCGCTGTCTTCGCCGTCGACACCGAGGTACTTGGGGAGCTGAGCCCCGACCGCCACGAACACACGGTCGAAGCCTTCTTCGCGTAGGTCGTCGAGCGAGAAGTCCTCCCCGGCGGTCTGTCCGTAGCGGATCTCGACACCGAGTTCCTCGAGGATCGCCATGTCCTTGTCGATCTGTTCCTGCGGGAGGCGATACTCGGGGATAGCCCCGCCGACCATACCTCCCGGATAGGCGTGGGCTTCGAAGATCGTCGAACCGATACCGGCGATCCCGAGCGCCTGCGCCGCTGCGATGCCGGCGGGGCCGGCGCCGATGATGGCGACCGTCGTGCCGGTGGGCGCCGACCGCTCGGGGACCCGCGGCCAGGTCTCGTGCGACATGATGAACCGCTTCATGTCACGGATAGCGAGAGGCTGATCCAGGTGGGTGCGGATGCAGGTTGTCTCGCAGAGGTGGTCGCAGACCCGCCCCAGAATGGACGGCACCGGGTTGTCGGCGCGTGTGATATCGACGGCATCGTCGAAGCGGCCCTCGCGAACCGCACGCATGTAGGCCGGCACGTCCTGGGACACAGGACACTCGTCGACACATGGTGCTTCGATGCAATCGAAGAGACCGAGTTTGCGGTCGGTCTTGGATCTGTCGGTGCGGAACGACTCGTTCCGGTAGCGCCAGTCTTCGCGGACCGCCTGGGCGTAACCGCGGAGGTTGACCCTGGCGAGGGTCCGCATCGTGATGGACGTCAGCGTCGCTGCACGCTCATCGTCATAGCCCTGATCGACGGCCCACGCGTGAACGACGTCGGCGATCGGTCGCTTCCACTCACCGCCCAGATAGACGCAGAGATCGTGGGCATCATCGCGCCCGAACGACAACCCGCTGTCGGCGAGGACCGTCGCTGCGAGCATGTCGGCGAACGCCGCATAATGGTGCTCGGCGAGCGCTGTACGCCCGATCAGATCGGTGAGGTCGGATGCCCCTGCCTTGTCGAGACTGAGGTTGAGCTCCTCGATGTACTGAGGCATACGCAGGTAACCGCCGGTCTTCAGCAGATCGGAGCACACCGTGATCGTGGTCATCCCGGACCGCAGCAGATCGGTCACGTTGAACGCGTCGGCACCACCGGCGAACGACAGCAGCATGTCCCCCCGGAACTCCTCGGAAAGGCGGAGCGCCAGATTCGAAGTCACGGCGTGGAGAGCCCGGCCGGACATGTACATCATGTCGTCGTCCGGGAACGCCATCCGGTGATTCTCGACTTCGAGCGTGTTCGAGAGCTTCAGCCCGAACGTCAGCCCCTTGTTCCTCGCTATACGCCTCAGGTTGTGGAACATGGGGACGGCGTCCACGTACTTCAGGTCGTGACCGAACGCCTCATCGGGGATCACGACGTCGGTGAAACCGAGTTCGTCGTTGATGATCCCGCGAACCCGCTCGGCGCCGAGCAGCGTTGGGTTGCACTTCACCGACGTGTTCAGCCCGCGATCCTCGAGCAGGTAGGTGGTGATCTGTTCGATCTCTTCAGGAGGACAACCGTGCATGGTGGACAGCGTCATCGTGTTCGAGACCTGAGATGGGATGTCGATGTCCCTGATCTCGGGATAGCGCTCGGCGACGATGTCGATGAAGGGCTCGATGTACCCGGACGCATCGTCCATGACATCGAGGTACCACTGCACGTTCGGCTTCAGGATCCCCTGGAGGTCGTAGCCGACGCTCATATTGAAGATCATGCCGGGAGCGTCCCCCGGGAAACCCAGCTTGTGGTGCAGGGCGTGGATCAGCACCCATGCCCGCAGGTACTCGTCGAAGGACTGATAGACCTTCAACTCCTGGGACCATTCGACGTTGTAGCCCTCGTCTTCGAGGTCGATGCAGGGTTTGTTGACATCGAGTTCATCGAGCGTCTGGACGGTCTTCAGTTCGATGAATCGCGCGCCGACGAGCCATGCCACGACGATGTTCTGCGCCATCTGGGTGTGAGGTCCGGCGGCGACGCCGAACGGGGTGTCGAGGGTCACGTCGTAGTTCGGCTGATGGAAGCGGTCGCTCTCGCTGGGTGTGAAGAACGCACGGCGCGGGATGCCGAAGATCGAGTCTTTCTCCTCGAGTTCGGTGAAGACCCAGTCGGTGAGTTGCTCCATCGTGATTGGCTGGAATCGGTCCGACATGAAGGGTCTCCTCTCGGCTACAGGCGTGCGTGCAGTCGTGTTGCTTGTTCTCTGGCTTT
>JAYEIJ010000193.1:0-8299 GCA_034660035.1 Actinomycetota bacterium
GAGATCGGCGAAGGAACGAGCGAGATCCAGAGACTGGTGATCGCGAGAGGACTGGGCCTGCCCGTCCGGTAGACAGCAGACAGCAGACAGCAAACAGCAAACAGCAAACAGCAAACAGCAGACGACGAAGAGTGTCCGCTACTCCGCTCCTCCGCTCCTCCGCTACTCCGCTCCTCCGCTCCTCCGCTACTCCGCTACTCCGCTACTCCGCTACTCCGCTACTCCGCTCCTCCGCTACTCCGCTCCTCCGCTCCTCCGCTACTCCGCTACTACCTTCACCCCCATGGCCAACGCACTCTTCACCAGGGACGGTGATCTCTTCCACCCCACCGGGTTGACCAGGAGCTTCTGGTCGGATGAGGCGCAGCATGGTGGGCCGCCGGTCGGTCTCCTCGGACGTGCCATCGAGAACGTCCCCACGGTGATCCCGATGCAGGTCGTTCGTCTCACCGTCGATCTCTTTCGGGAGGTCCCTGTGAATCTCCCGCTCACCGTCGAGACGGAGGTCGCTCGTGACGGTCGACGCATCCAGGTCGTCGACGCCGTGATCATGGCCGCCGGCCGGAAGGTCGCCAGGGCCTCCGGTCTCAAGATCCGCACGACCGATGTTGCCGTGCCGTCGGTGAATGCCCGGTGGGAGCAACCCCCGGGTCCCGACGAAGCCGAAGAGGTCTCGTTGAACCGGTTCGGGTTCGACCGCACCGATCACGAGCGGTTCCACAGTCATTCGATAGCGATCCGTACCGTCGGCGACTCGTTCCTCACACCGGGTGAGGGCCTGTCGTGGGTGCGGCTCACGGTTCCAGTTGTGGAAGGCGAGGAGACGACGCCGTTCGTCCGCACCGCCACCCTCTCAGATGTCGGCAACGGCAACTCGATGGCGCTCGACGGGAGGGAGTGGCTCTACGTCAACCCGGATGTGAACCTGTCGCTCCATCGCTCGCTCGAAGGTGAGTGGTTGGGGATGCGTTCGCTCGCCCATCAGCATCCTGCCGGGATCGGTTGCGCGGACTCGCTTCTCTTCGATTGTTCCGGACCCATCGGACGGGCCGGTCAGTCCCAGATCCTCGAACCGAGAACGGACTCCCGAACGACGTAGGGAGCGAACGCTGCAGGGTCCGGATCGAACCCGATCCCCGCCCCGTTGCCCGCATGCATTTCGCCGGATTCCACGCCGGGCTCGGTAGCGGTGAGGCTCCCGGCCAGGTACCACGATGCATCGGCGATGTCCGAGTGGACGGCCGCAGGCAACATGGCGATCGCGAACGTGAACGCACGACCGACCTCGGTTTCGAGCAGACCCGATGCCTTGATGCGAAGGCCGGCCACCAGAGCCAGATCATGGATCGCCCGCGCCGCCGCCACCCCCAGCCTCGCCGGCTTGACCACCAGCATGTCACACGCTCCGGCCTCGATCGCCCGGATCGCCGCAGCCTCCGAGTCGATGGGTTCGTCGAGCGCCACGGCGGCCACGATCTCGTCCCGGAGACGGGCGTGCGACGTGAGGTCGTCGGCCGGAAACGGTTGCTCGACGTACTCGACGCCGAGACCGTCCAAAGCGAGAAGACTGCTCCGATCCTCCCAGTCGTACGAACCGTTGGCATCGACGCCGATGGGCATGTCGGGAAACGCTGCGCGGACGTCAGCGACGCGGGCAACGTCGCTACCGGGTCGGATCTTCAGCTTGGCTCCCCCGGCGCCGGTCGCCTCGATCCGCTCTACGGGATCCTCTTCCAGGCCGATCGCTATCGAGGTGGGTATCGATCGGGCGGATCCGCCGACCGTCTCCCAGAGTGGCTTGCCGTCGCGGCGGGCTGCGAGATCGGCGGTCGCTTCGTCCAGGGCCGCTGCAGCGGTCGGTGACAAGACGATCCCCCGCTCGAGGGTCCGCCACGCGTCGTCAACCGTGTCGGATGTGATTCCCGGGTACGGCGCTGCCTCGCCGAAACCGACGAGTGTTCCATCCGTGACCGAAACCAGAACGAGGCGCCGCACGTCGACGCGGCCCGCTGCCGTGGCGAACGGCGTACGCAGGGGGATCGAGAGTTCCCATATTCGTCCTTGCATGTGGCCAGCGTAGGGAAACCGGTTGTCGATGGCCCGACTCACGAGAGATCCAGATCCTCGATCTTCAGGCCTGCCGGCAGGGCAAGCCGGTGGGCCGACAGCAGTGCTTCGTCGCCGAGAACCTCCCGGGTCGCTCTGTCGGCAACGATCCGGCCGGCGTCGATGACCACCGATCGTTCGCAGACCTCAAGAGCGTAGAGCAGATCGTGAGTGACGATGAGTTGGGTCACGTCCAGATCATCGAGGATGTTCGTCAGATCGACGCGGCTTGCCGGATCGAGATTGGATGTCGGCTCGTCGAGAATGAGGATCTCGGGTTGCATCGCCATGACACCCGCGATCGAGACGCGCCGCTTCTGCCCGAACGACAGATGGCTCGGCGGCCGATCGGCAAGGTCGGCCACCTCCAAAGCGGCAAGCGCCTGATCGACCCTCTCTTCGAGATCGCGCCCCTCGAGTCCGAGATTCGCGGGACCGAAGCCGACGTCTTCTCTCACCGTCGGCATGAACAGTTGATCATCGGGATCCTGGAACACGATCCCCACCCGGCGTCGAATGTCGAGGAGACTCGCGTCGGTCACCGGGTAGCCGGAAACGGCGACACTCCCGGTCTGTGGCAAGTGGATGCCGTTCATGTGCAGGATCAACGTCGTCTTCCCCGCGCCGTTCGGTCCGAGGAGCGCGACCCTCTCACCCCGGTGGATGTGGAGATCGACGTCGACGAGGGCGGTCGTTCCGTCCGGATAGCTGAACCCGAGAGACTTGATCTCGATGACCGGTGTGCTCACAACAGGACCCTTGACACAGCCATCACGCCTGCCGACGATCCGATCAGCAAGAACGCCAGACCCCACTGCGACATGGGAACGGGCACGGCGCCCGCCGACGGCATGGTTCCGCTGTACACCCTCGACAACATGGCGAGGTAGATCCGCTCTCCCCGTTCGTAGGTTCGCACGAAGACGGCGCCGATCGTCCGTGCGTAGACGCCCCAGGTGGCGATCGATCGTCCCCGGTAGCCGCGGGAAGCGAGAGCGATCCGCATCCGGGCGAAATCCCCCAGGACGATGTCGACATAGCGAACGGCGAATCCGATGATGGACGTGACGATCCTCGGCATGTGAAGCGCATCCAATCCGCGCAGCAGATCCGCCACTTCGGTGGTCGCTGCGAGCACGACGGCAACGGTGAAGCCGAGCACAGCCTTCGCAGCAACGTTCCACAGATCCCACAAGCCCTGCTGGGAGAGTGACATGCCGGCCACGTCGATCCGCTCGCCGGAACCCACGATCGGGAACAGCAGAGCCACGAGCAGGAACGGAATGAGGACGACGGCTCTCCGGGCGATGAAGGACAGCGGCAGGCGAGCCAGGACGACCAATCCGGCAACGATCACGGCGTACACGGCGAACGCCCACACGGCCGTACGCGGAGTGAGAGCGATGGCGAACACGATCCCGAAGGCGGCGACGATCTTCACCTGCGGCGCCGCCCGGTGCAACGGGGAGGATCCGTGCCGGTAGAGAGCATGGACGTGGCTGCCGCTCACGGTGATGAGTCCTTGGAGTCCGGTTTCGGTGCCCGGATCAGCCAGAACAGGCCCAATCCGACGAGCAGGGCCGCCGCGGCACCGACGAAGCCGGCGATCCCGGTTGCGACGCGGTCGTCGGTCTCGAGGTTTTCCCCGTAGTCGGCGAGTGGCGCGTCGGCGAGATCGTGATCTTCAGCCTGGTCGGCGAACCCTTGCTGATCCGCCACATACTCGAGGCCGTCGGGTTGATCGGATGCGAGTTGCGACGCCACAACGGCCACGAATACGGTGATGCCCAGACCGACTGCGAACCACACAAGACCCCTCGATCTCACAGCGTCAACTCCTCGGTGCGGCGGCCGGCGAACGTTGGCGACCCGTACACGAGGTCCGGCCTCGCCCTCATCACCGCCCCCACCACGAAGAACGTGATGGCTCCTTCCCCGACGCCGATCAGGACATGCGTCGTCGTCATGGCGATCAGGATCGCTCCGAGGGAGAGGCTCTCGGCCGTGCCCCCGAGAGCGAATTCGGCAACGAACCCGAGTGCGGCGAGCGGGACCGAGATGAACGCCGCGACGGCTGCCACGGCCGGGACCCGATTCGGTCGGGACCCGGCGATCCGGAACAGGACGCGGTACACGGCGTAGCCGCCGACACCGCCGATCAGAGCCATGTTGACCATGTTGAGACCGAGTGCTGTGAGACCCCCATCGGCGAACATCAGCGCCTGGATGATCAGGACGATCCCTATGACGATGAACCCGGTCCATGGACCCACGAGAACGGCGGCCATGACCCCGCCGAGCAGATGGCCGGACATGCCCGGCAGTACCGGGAAGTTGATCATCTGGGCGGCGAACACGAAAGCTGTGACGAGCGCGGCCAATGGAACAAGCCGGTCCGTCAGATATCGACGCGAGCGAGAGACGGCAACGCCGAAGCCCCCTGCCGCTACGGCGCCGGCCGCTGCGCTCACGCCGGGGCCGATAACGCCATCTGGGATGTGCATCGACGTCCTCTCTACAGCCGGACTTGGTCAGGCTACAGCGACGGTCGTGCCATGGGAACGCCGACACGCCCCTTGGTCGCCGGTATCGTGCGTTCGAAGAACGTCGCTTCGCAAGGACAAGATGACCACCCAGATTCCACCGTCGACCGCTCCGAGCCTGGCCACGCTTGAGGAGATCGAACGCCGCATACTCTGGTTGTCGGTGCGGATGATCGACCACGCGAACCGCCGTGGCGAGACCGAGATCAAGGTCGGCGGGCACCAGGCTTCCTGCGCTTCGATGGTCTCGATCATGACCGCCCTGTGGTTCGGTCACATCGGAGGCGAGGACAAGGTCGCCATCAAGCCGCACGCCTCCCCCCTGTACCACTCGATCAAGTACCTCACGGGCGAACTCGACCGCTCGTATCTCACCCGATTGCGGGATATCGGCGGTCTCCAGTCCTATCCATCGAGAACGAAGGATCCGGATGTCGCCGACTTCTCAACGGGCTCGGTCGGGCTCGGCGCCGTGGCGCCCCTCTTCTCGGCGGCCGCCCGGCGCTTCGTCGACGCCCATCACGGCCCCCGCCCTCCTGCTCGTTTCATCGCGACCGTTGGCGATGCGGAACTCGACGAGGGCAACGTCTGGGAAGCGATCGCCGACCCGGCGCTCCAGGGACTCGGCAACGTCACACTGATCGTCGATCTGAACCGGCAGAGCCTGGACCGCGTCGTTCCCGGAATCCAATCCAGAAGACTGACCCGTTTCTTCGCGGAGGCGGGATGGCACGTCATCGAGGTGAAGTACGGTGCGAGGCTCAAGGCCGCGTTCGCCTTGGAGGGCGGCGAACTGCTCCGGGCTCACATCGACGACATGCCGAACGAGGAGTACCAGAGTCTCTTCGCCGTCGAAGGGCCGGAGTTGCGAGCGCGGTTCCTCGAGAACGCTGATCCGGCCGTCGAGCGCTTCCTCTCCGACACCGATGACGCCGACCTGGGAGCGCTCATCCGCAACCTCGGGGGCCACGACATCGAAGAACTCCTCGAGGCGTACCGACGGGCGGACGCCGTCACGGATCGCCCCAGTGTCGTGTTCGCCTACACGGTGAAGGGACGCGGCCTTCCGATCGCCGGCGACCCGATGAATCACTCGGCTCTGCTGTCCGAAGACCAGATCGATGATCTCCGCGCCTCGATGGGCCTTACCCCAGAGACCGAGTGGGATCGCTTCGATCCGGAGAGCGATGCCGGGAGAGTCTGCGCTGCGGTTGGTGCGAGCATCAACAACGAACCACCGCCGCCGAGACCGACGGTGCCGGTACCCGATGCGAGCGGTGCGGCTCAGAAGACCGTCACCTCATCACAGGAAGCGTTCGGACGCGTCCTGGTCCAGCTTGGGAAGGATCCACAGCTCGCGAGGCGGATGGTCACCGCATCACCCGACGTCGCGGTCTCGACGAACCTCGGCGGCTGGATCAACGCCCAGGGCGTCTTCTCCGCCACCGAGTCGGTTGACTACTACGGATCCGAACGGCTCCTCCAGTGGCATCCCGGTCCCGAGGGTCGGCACATCGAGCTCGGGATCTCAGAGATGAACCTTTTCCTGCTGCTCGGCCAACTCGGACTGGCCCACGAACACCACGGCGACATGCTGCTGCCCATCGGAACCGTCTACGACCCGTTCGTCCTCCGCGGACTCGACGCCTTGATCTACTCGCTCTACAACGACAGCCGGTTCATCATCGTCGGAACGCCATCCGGGATCACGCTCGCACCGGAAGGTGGGGCCCATCAGTCGTCCATCACACCGTCGGTCGGAGTCGAACTCCCCGGGATCGTTGCCGTCGAACCCGCGTACGCCGGGGCCGTGGACTGGCTCCTCACCGACGCTCTTCGCTCGCTCGGTGAGCCTGGAGGGCAGAGCCGCTACCTCCGTCTCTCAACCCGTCCGATCGATCAGAAGCCCTTCGACAACGCCACCACTCGTCTCGGAGAAGATCAGATTCGGGCATCAGTCCTCGCCGGCGGATACCGACTCCGCGAACCCGGGACCGGCATTCCGATCACCCTCGCTGCGTCCGGACCGGTGATGCCCGAAGTGCTCAGAGCAGCGGAGATCCTCGAGGACGAGGGCGTCGCTGCGACGGTCATCGACATCACCAGTCAGGATCGCCTGTTCCGGGAGTGGCATGACGGACTGCGGACTGCCGCCCGCGGTGCAGCATCGCCCGAGCAACCTCCTCATCTCTCCACGCTCATACGAGCGCCCGAGCGAGAGGCTCCGATCGTGACCGTTCACGACGCCTCGCCCCATTCGATGGCGTGGCTTGGATCCGTGTTCGGTCAACGGGTGGTCCCGATCGGCGTTGACCGCTTCGGTGAATCCGGAACCATCCCCGATCTGTACGAGGCGATGGGCTTCCTCCCCGACCAGATCGTGAACTCCGCGTTGGTGGCACTGGCGACCTGACGGTCGGTGGTCCGTAGTCCGTAGTCCGTAGTGGTCGGTGAAGCGTGTCTCTTCTGAGCTCACAGCTCAGGGCTCAAAGCTCTTCTTCCTCCGCTCCTCCGCTACTCAGCTACTCAGCTACTCAGCTACTGCTCTACTGATCTACTGTCCAGAATCTTCCCCCCACACCCCACCACTTCCCACTACCGTCATAGTGGTAATTGCGTAACGGGATGGGAGCCGAAATCGTGTCCGCTTTCCTGGTGATGCTGCGCGAAGGGGTCGAGGCGGCAATCATCGTTGCCATCCTGTTCGCCTACCTCGATCGCATCGGACGGCGGTCGGAATCGAGGTGGGTCTGGGTCGGCACGATCGCAGCGATCCTCGTCTCGATCACCGTCGGAGTCGTTCTCTGGAACACCGTTGGAGGTCTTGAGGGGGCGGCTGAGGAGTTCGTGGAGGGAGCGATCGCTCTCGTCGCCGCCGGGTTCCTCACGTGGATGATCTTCTGGATGGGTCACCAGGCACGGCGTCTGAAGGACCACTTCCATAGCCGAATCGACATTGCACTTGCAGCCGGAGGAGCAACCGGTCTCGCCGTGATCGCGTTCATCGCGGTCCTCAGGGAAGGTATCGAGTCGTCACTGTTCCTCATCTCTACCACCGTCGGAACCGACGCTTCATCGACGCAGATAGTCGGCGGATTACTCGGACTCGCGACGGCTGTGGCGATCGGAGCCTTGTTCTACACAGGGAGCAGCCGCATCGATCTCCGGGCATTCTTCCGACTCACCGGAGTCCTCATCATCCTCTTCGCTGCAGGTCTGGTCTCAAAGGGCGTGCACGAGTTCCAGGAACTCGCCTTGCTGCCGACGTTCAGCGAACATATCTGGAACGTCAGACTCCTGGACCCTTCGACCAGCACTCCGGGCAGGTTTCTCGGGAGCCTCTTCGGTTGGACTCCCCGGCCGTCAATGCTCATGGCCGTCGCATATGCCGCGTATCTCGTTCCGGTGCTCGTCGTATTCCTGCGGATGACCACGCGGCCGGTCCGCCGTTCCGAACCGGAGCGGATCTCAGTCGTCTGACGAGGGTTCGGCGTCGTCCTCACGACGTGCGTCGACCCATTCAACGGAGTTGTGGGTTTCGTCTGTGACGTTCGGAAGCTTCTCCTCGAAGATGGAAGCCGACGCGAAGAACAGGCTCCCGTAGGGCTGCAACAAACCGGCGAGCGCCGGCATCGCGATGTACCCGACGG
>JAYEIJ010000193.1:8399-23641 GCA_034660035.1 Actinomycetota bacterium
ACGGAGTTGTGGGTTTCGTCTGTGACGTTCGGAAGCTTCTCCTCGAAGATGGAAGCCGACGCGAAGAACAGGCTCCCGTAGGGCTGCAACAAACCGGCGAGCGCCGGCATCGCGATGTACCCGACGGCGGTTCCGAAGACGAGGATCACGATCGCCATGACCAGGCCGCCCGTGGAAGTTCCCACCATGTAGGCGTAGAGACCGTACACCGGATTCACACCGGCGAGTAGGCCACCGGCAAGACCATCGGGGACGCTCTCGACACCGAGCACCAGGCCCGCGACAGTGTCGTCTTTGAGGGTCTCCTTGCGGAACACGGAACGGATGTTCTTCAGCATCTGATGGTCTCTCCTGCTCGAAAGAAGGCAGCCACCGGGGTGGACGTCACCCCGGGCAGTGTGGTGGGCGTACGGAATCGGTCTCGGAACGGTCCGATGGCCCCTTTGCAGACCGAACCTGATACCCGGGACCGGGATATGCTCTGTTCTCCAGAAGCATCCGGAAGTGACCCGACGCGAACCGGAAGGGGGTACCGCGACATTGAAGACGAGCAGGACCCTTCTCTTCATCGTTGTTCCGCTCCTGCTCCTCATGCTCCCGCTCGCGGTGTATCTCACGGATCGGTCGATGAACAACGGGATCCTGCCGCGCAATCTCTCCATCGCGGGCATCGACGTTGCCGGCCTGCTACCGGATGCGGCGTTCACCGTCATCCGCGCCTACGAGGATGACCTCCACGCCGAACCATCCCTGTTCGTAGTCAACGGCAGGACCTTCGAACTGGATCCGACCGACATCGGGTTGGTCGCCGACGTCGCTTCCGCCGTGACGGACGCCGTCACGTCGAACGACCACGGCGTCTGGGCCGGACTCGTCCCCTGGATCAGGAGTTTCTCCTCCAACACGGACATCCCGGTGACGGTCACGGTCGACGGCCAGGCGATCGACGACTATCTCGAACGGTGGGAGACCGAAGCAATCCGTGCTCCGGCGTTCGAGGGCGACATCGAGATCATCGATCGCAAGGTCCGGATCGAATACCCGAACGCCGGCCTGCGCATCGACAGGGAAGCGGCCCACGCCGTCGTCCAGACGGCGCTCATCGGCGGACAACGCGATGCTCTGGAGATCCCTCTCGTCGATCGCCCTCCGTTGCTCTCGGAGAACGACCTCGACGTTGCGGCGGGGACGATCGAGGACCTGATCGATGGACCCGTCGTACTTCACAATGCCGAGTATGACGCAACGCTCATCGTCCTCCCGTCTGAGTTGGCACCGGCTGTGACGATCGACGTCGTGACCACGTCGCCTGTCCGCATCGAAGTCGGCCTCGACCCCGGCATCATCGCGAGCACGCTCGAATCGCGCCTCTCCGAGTTCGAACAGCCACCGGTCGAAGTGAAGATCGAGACAAGCGTTGCTTCCGGCCGGGTCTCGATCACTCCTCCGGAGAACGGCACCCGCGTCGATATCGATGCCCTCACGGAGGAGTTGTACGAAGCCGCGCTCAGCGGAGACCAGGGGGACCTCCCCATCGTGGCCGACGTCGAACCGCGGATCACCGCCGAACAGATCGAGGAGTGGGGTCCACTCGGGTTGGTCTCGAGTTTCACGACAAGACACAAGCCGGGGGAACCCCGGGTGACGAACATCCAACTCATGGCTCGCACCATCGACGATTCGATCGTGTGGCCGGGCGAGACGTTCTCGATCAATGAGAAGGTCGGCCAGCGCACCGAGGCCAAGGGCTACGTCCGCGACGGGGCGATCATCAACGGCGTGGTCTACTGCTGCGACCTGCCCACGAACGTGGGCGGTGGTGTGAGTCAGTTCGGAACGACGTTCTACAACGCCGTGTTCTTCGGCGGGTACGAAGACATCGAGCATCGCCCGCACAGCATCTACTTCTCCAAGTACCCGGAGGGACGCGAGGCGACACTCGGATTCCCCCACCCTGACGTCGTGTTCCGAAACAACTCCGACGCGCCGGTCATCATCAGGACCGCCTATACCGCGTCTTCGATCACGGTGTTGTTCTTCGGGAACAACGGCGGACTGAAGGTCGCCTCGGTGCTCTCCGACCGACGCGATTTCACCGAACCACGAGTGAGCTACGAGGAGAACCCGGAACTCAGCCCCGGAACCGAGAAGGTCGTTTGGGAAGGAGCGGAAGGATGGACCGTGACCGTGACCCGCGTGATCACCTACCCCGACGGAACCGTCGAGCGCGAACCGTTCACCTGGCGCTACCAGGGCAACGCAAAGAAGATCGAGATCTCCTCGTGCTCGGCAGCGCCGGACTCGGCCCGGTGCACGACACCGCCTCCGACGACGCCGTAGTCCATACCGCGCAAGGTGCCGGTGCCGTCCTCTGCGGGCATCGAGAGTTCCTACACGATGCTCGGAGTCGTCAAGCTCGTGATCAGTGAGATGACCTATCAACTGACGGTGCTCGACGACGGCGAGAGCGGCGCGTTCATCCCGTTTCGAGATGGCACGTCCGGCGTCGAGACGTTCGGAGGAGGCCGGTACGTCGGGATCGCGGTCGAAAGTGCCGGAACGGTGATCGTCGACTTCAACACGGCCCAGAACCCCTGGTGCGTCTACGACGAGGAGTTCACGTGCCCGTTCCCTCCGGGCGAGAACTGGATCGACGCACCGATCGGCGCCGGGGCCAAGCTGTACAGGCCACCGACTCAGCCGCCGAGCTAGGTCGCTCCTGCCGCTTCTCCTTCGAACCAGTCCCCGAGCCGGCGAAACCCTTCATCAAGGGTGACCTTCGGTTCCCACTCCAACGCCTGCCGGGTCTCGCTCTGATCGAACCAATGTGCCGTGCCGAGTTGCTCCGCCAGGAAACTGGTCATCGGCGGGTCGTCTTGCGTATCGCGGCGATCCCAGATGCGCTCCACGGCGAGGCCACCGATGCGTGCCACCTGATACGGAATCTTGATGAGCGAAGGATCGAGGCCGGCGGCCAGCATGATGCGGCTCAGGATCTCTCGAACCGTTCGCGGCTGACCGTTGGTGACGACGAAGGGTCGTCCACCGATCTCGGGAACGCGATCGAGAGCAGCCACCAGAGCGTCTGCAGCGTTATCGATGTAGGTGGTGTCGATCAGCGCAGTTCCCGATCCGACGATGGCAAGCCTGCCGGCCCGGGCACGATCCACGATCCGCCCCACGAGCTGCGTGTCGCCCGGGCCCCAGACGAGATGGGGCCGGATGGCCACGACCGCCATCTCCGACGAGTTCGCCGCCAGCGCGATCAGCTCTGCGTGCGCTTTGCTCCTGGCGTAGCAGCCCCGAGCACGATCCGGATCGGCGGGACCGGCCGGTGCACCGACGAGAGACTGCCCACTGTGAGCGACGGATGGAGACGATACCTGGACGAATCGGGTGACTCCCGCCTGTCGGGCAGAGTCGACGACATTCCGCGTGCCTTCGATGTTCGCCTCTTCGAATTGCGCCCACGGTCCGATCGCTGCAACCCGTGCAGCGAGGTGAATCACGGCTTCGGCCCCGTGCATGGCGCCGGCGATTGCGGCACGGTCCGCAACGTCGCCGAGGTGCTCGGTGACGTCGAGACCCCCGGTCCGCCGCTGGAAGACGCTCACGTCGTCCCCCCGGTCCCGCAGCCGCGTCACGAGGGTCCGGCCGAGCAGGCTCGTCGCTCCGGTCACGAGGACCTTCATATGCGGCCCATCCGTCCCCCGGCGAGGACCCGCTCCGCCCAACGGGCTATGCGAGTGCGATCGATCTTGGAGTTGTGGCGCTTGTCGACGGGGAGTTCCGGAACTACCAGGACCGCCGCTACGTCCACGTCCCCGGCCCTCTCTCGAACGCGATCGGCCAGGTTCTCGTCGGCGAGAGCTGCCCGTCGTCGTTGAGCCGTCGGCACGGCGACGATCACAACCTGCTGGGTGCCGGAGGGCCCGACGCCCACGACGGCCGCCCCGGCAACATCGGGAAGCTCGGAAACGGCGTGCTCGATCCCGACCGGGGTCACGGGACCGCCGGCGGTCGTCACGATGTGTCGCATGCGGCCCTCGATCCAGAGTCGGCCATCGTCGTCGATGTGACCGACGTCCCCGCTGCGATGCCACCCGGCCGGTTGGGAAGCCGCGTTCTCGGTCATCCAGAGCTGGTCGTAGCCGTCTCTCATGTGCCCGGAACGCACACACACCTCGCCAACGACGCCGCTGTCCCCCGTGAGAGGGTCCGCCGCCCTGCCTTCGGGGTCGAGCGGACTGATCGCCACATCGACGCCGGGCACCGGATGCCCGACGCAGACACCGTTGCCCCGTGGTACGGCTTCGATCTCGGCAAGACTGATATCGGCGACGGGAAGCACCTCGGTCATGCCGTACGGGCTGTGCATCTCGGCGGCAGGCATCACCTCGCTCATCGCACGCATGGTTGCGACCGGAACGGGTGCTCCAGCCGACATCAGCACGCGAACCCGTCTCATCGCAGCCACGCGGCCGGGAGACATCTCCCCCGCCGTCTTCACCACGTTGGTCATCGCTGCGGGAGAGGCGAAGACCAGCGTCGCTTCGATTGTCTCTGCGGCATCCGCCAGAGCCGAAGCGGTGAGGCTCCCCGGTGAAACGACCTTCATGTCGGGAACGACCGATGGGATCCCCATGGCGGGGCCGAACAGGGCGAAGGGACCGAAGGCAGCGACGAGGCTGTCGTCGGATCGAACACCGAAGAGATCAACGATGGCGTCGCGCTGAGCCTGGATCTGGCGGTGCCGGTAGACGACGCCTTTGGCGGGCCCCGTTGCTCCCGAGGTGAACACGACCGCTGCCACGTCGAGCGAGTTCGGTGCCGTCGGAACCGGTCGTCCCTCGCCCCGGTGACGAAGATCGGCCAGTGTTGCTCGCACGTCGAGCATGCGCTTCCTCGCCCGATCCAGGGTGGCGGTCGCGATGCGAACACCGGGCCAGCGCATGGTCCGCGCAACTGCGAGAGCTTGGGGGGTTCCGATGAGGTACGCCGGGTTGGCACCCGCCAGCGCCCTCCCCATACCGCGAACTCCGAGTCCTGCATCGGCTATCACAACCACCGCGCCCATCCGCCAACAGGCATAGAGGCACACGGCTAGCTCGATTCCGGGGGGTATGAGCAGGCCGACGCGATCCCCCTCGGCGACACCCAGATCGACGAGTCCCGCGGCGACCCTCCTGACGTCCGCGGCGAGTTCTGCAAACGAGATCGATCCCTCTTCCCCATCAGAGCCCATCTCGACGATGGCCACGGTGCGTTCGTCGGCCCTCCGGTCGATCCCGGCCCACACCGGCTCACGCTTCCGATGTTCGAGGATCTGCGGCACCTGCTGCTCGCGTTGCTCGACCCATGCGTAGACCGCCGATGCGACGTCGGCATCTTCGGGGGTGAGGTGCCCGGCGCCGAGGAACCGATGGATGTCGGCGTTGGGCAGTCGGGCGGCGAGATCCCGAAGATACAGATCGGAGAACACCGGATCGGAGGGTCCCCACAGCAGCAACGCCGGCACATCGGTGAGTTGCTCGAGATCGGCGGCGATACGATCGAGGACGTGTTGACTCGGATGATCCTCGTCGAGCGGAATGTCTTCGACGAAAGCGGCGATCGCAGCGCGCCGGTCCGCGCTCCGGTAGGGCGCCTCATAGGCCTCGCGGATCGTTCGATCGACTCGCGGTCTGGTGAGCGCCATCGTCCCCCGGATGAACGATGGTGTCGTGGTACAGATCCGTTCGAGAACGCCGGGGGTTCGAACCATCCGAATCAACCCCGGAGCGGGTGACCCGGCAGGCTGGTGAACCGCCGTGTTCATCAGAACGACCCCTCCCAACTGCTCCCGGTGTCGTTGGGCCCAACCGAGGGAGATCGGACCACCCCAATCATGGGCAACGGTCACGATCGGTCCCGTCAGATCGAGTTCGTCGGTGAGCGCACCTAGGTCGTCGACGCGCTGCTCGAGACGACGGGTCGCACCGGTGCGCTCCGAGAACCCCATGTCGAGATGATCGATCGCTATCACTCGAACGCCGGACGGAGCACGTGAGATCAGATCACGCCAGAGATACGACCACGTCGGGTTGCCATGTACACAGAGCAGCGTGACCGTGGGATCCGCAACCTGGTTGTCGAGCACATGCCAGGTCCGGCCGACTCCGTCGAGTTCCGGTGTCGTGACGAGCCGTGACCATCGCGGGTCGAGACCGTCGAGACCGGGATCGGGCAGTTCGGCGGGCGAGGTCGGCCCGGTGGTCACCAGATCAGTTCGATCGCCGACGCGTTGATGCCCGATCCGATCCCCAAGAGGAGCACGCTGTCTCCGGGTTCGAGCGACTCGGCCTCCATCGACAGGGTGATCGGGATGGATGCCGGACCGATGTTTCCCAGACGCGGGAACGTGAGCGGCACTTTGGCCGTGTCGATACCGAGGTACTCACACAGCATGCGTGTGTGAACCTGGGAGACCTGGTGGATGATGTAGCGGTCGGCATCGAGCCAACCCATCTCCTCCGCGTCGATCCATCCCAGTTTGGAGACCTGCAGACCGGCGTCGAGGAGGGACTTCGTGTCGGTTCGCATCTGGTGTAGGTCCCCGACGCAGAGGGCGTGGTGACTCGTATCGGCTCTCGCTATCCCACCGACCACCTTGTGACTCCCGGGATTGTCGGAGTGGCGTCCAACGACGGCCGCGGCGCCCCCCGACCCGAGCGTGAGAGATGCGAACTCGGCGAAGAGATCGGCCATCGTCGCGTCGGGGCCTGCAAGCCGATCGAGGGTGCTCTGCTGGAGTTGGCGGCTCCCCTCACCATCGACGATCAGGGCATAGTCGATCTGACCGCTGTCGATCATGTTCCCCGCCACCTGAAGGGCGCTGACGAATCCGAGGCAGGCATTGGAGAGATCGAAACTGAGGCACCAGCTGGGAAGGTCGAGAGCGTGGTGAATCGTCACGGCCGATGACGGTTCGAGGCGATCGCGACATACGGACGTGTCGATCAGCAATCCGATCCGGTCGGCGCGAATGCCGCTCGCTTCAATGGCCTTCGCCCCCGCTGCCGCAGCCGCATCGGTGAAGAGATACCCTTCCGGCCACCAGCGACGCTCCTCGATCCCTGCAAGGCTCTCCAACAGCCCGGCCTGGGCACCGACGCGCTCATAGGTTTCGGCCAGGACCTCATCGAACTGCGCAGATGTCATCACCTCCGGCGCCTCGACATGGGCGATGGAGACGATGGCGGTGTCGGTCATACTGAACGTGGCGTTGCCGGACATCAGGATCTTTCGTAGCGGACACGGGCGATTCTCGCAGGTGGGAGAGGATACGGCTGTTCGCGCCGATCGATCCCTACCCGTGCCCTTGCGCCCCATCGGCTATCGTCATACACCGAACCAGGGGCGATCGAACACGTCCACAACACGAACGAGGTGCGCACATGGGTAAGGGCAAAGGACTGGGGATCACGATCCTGATACTCGGGATCGTCATGATGGTCGGAGGCTTGGCGATCAAGTTCGTTGTGCTGCCGTCACAGGCGAAGTTCCCCTCCGACGTCGATTCGACGCGGAACTACGAGGGCGAGCTGGCCGTGATGTTGAACGCAGAGGCGCTCGCAACCGGTGATTACGCGAACGTGTTCCTCGAGAACGTCCCCGTCACCATCGAACGGTCGGTCAAGACCCTCGACGTCGGCGGCGACGACGGTGCGGTGGTTTCCGACCTCGCCGTGATGAGTTCTCCGGAAGGACCGTTGGCGAAGTCCCTGAGCATCTATGCGATCAACCGAACCACGATGGACGCGATCGAGGACTTCTCCGGTGACGCACGGATCCTCCCCCGCGAGGGTCTCGTGATCGGATGGCCGATCGGCAGTGAGCAAGCGGACTACATCGGTTGGAACGGCGACACGCAGCAGACCACGGTCCTCGCCTACGAGGGTGAGGAAGAGCGCGGCGGGATCGACACGTACAGGTACCACGCGGCGGAAGAAGCCTCCGTCATCGTGGATCCCGAACTGCTCGCCCAGTTCCCGCCCGCATTCCCGAAAGAGACGCTCCTTCAGCTTGCCCCGGTGCTCGGCATGTCCGACGAGCAGCTCGCGCAGCTCGCACCGGTCCTCGAGGCGATGCCCGACCCCGTGCCGCTGACCTACACGTTCGCATACGACAAGACATATTGGGTGGAGCCGACGACCGGCGTCCTCATCGATATCAACGTGATGGAATCGCGAGCCGTAGCGCTTGCAGTACCGGGCGCACCGGCACCGGTCGCACTCGCCGAGGTGCAGCACCTCGAGTACGTGACGGCGGCTGCATCGGTCCAGGATGCGGTGGACGACGCCAACGACGGTATCAGCCAGCTCAAGCTGTTCGGGACCTATCTCCCGATCCTGTTGATCGCCGGGGGCGCCATCGGCATCATCGGCGGCATCTACTACGTCTTCGTCAAACGCGAGCCGGAAGAAGAAGCAGCCGCGTAGGCGACAACCATTCGCACGAAGAACGCCTCCTTCTTGGTTCTCCCCGACCGGTGGTCGGGGGGAGCCGGACGGGAGGCGACTTCGATCTGTCGAGCCGAACAGGAGTGATCTCGTGATCGCACGCATCTGGAGGGGCTGGACCCGGACCGAAGACACGGAGGCTTACGCCGCCTACATCGGGCCGACGGGTATCGCGGAGTACGAGAGAACCCCGGGCAACCGGGGTGCCTACCTCATCAGTCGCCCGGATGGCGATCGAACCGAATTCCTGACGATCAGCTTCTGGGACGATCGCGACTCCATCGCGGCCTTCGCGGGAGAAGACATCGAACAAGCCGTGTTCTATCCCGAGGACGACAGGTACCTCGTCGACCGGGAGACCACCGTTCGCCATTTCACGGTGCATTGAACGCGAAGCCGCTCAGTGACCCGCCGGGTCTCAGGTGGTCTTGGTGACCTTCTTGAGTCCCCGCGGCTGTTCCGGATCGATGCCACGAACCCGGGCGAGCGCTTCCGTGAACAACTGACCGGCGACGATGGCGGGCATCGGAGAGAGCCACTCCTCCGTGAGCGGAATCACGATCGAGGGGCCGGTCAGTGAAGGATCGTTGGTGACCGTGAGGAGATTCGCATCCCTCTCCGTTCGGATCCGATCCAGCATGTCGACCGTGCTATCGAACAGGGCACCGCGTACGGCAACGGCAAGCACGGGGAACTCGGGTTCGAGAACGGCGAAGGGGCCATGGGCGAAGTCCGCAACGGAGAACGGGTGAGCGAGAACGTACGCCATCTCCTGAAGCTTCAGCGCCCACTCGAACGCGGTCGAGTACTGGTAGCCACGGCCGAGGACGACGCAGTCGCGCACCGGCCCGAATGACCTTGCGCGTTCATTGATGGTTGCGGACATCTCGAGCATACGTGCGACGGCGTCCGGCACCGCGTCCAGAGACGCGGCATCTGCCGACGAGTCCAGCCGGGTTGCGATCATCGCGATGTTCATGAGCGTTGTCGTGTAGGTCTTGGTCGCAGCGATGGACCGTTCCGGACCGGCGCGGAGAGGAACAACGACGTCGGCCAGTTCGGCCAGCGGTGATTCGGGGTCGTTGGTGATGCCGATTGTTGGTCGTCCCTGTTTGCGGCCCTCTTCAACCACAGCGAGCAGATCGGGCGACTGCCCCGACTGCGAGATCCCAACGACGGCAGCGCCACCGAGATCCGGTGGCGCGCCGTACGAACTGTGCAGAGAAGGAGCCGCCAGTGTGACGGGGAGACGCGCCAGGCTCCCCCACACGTATTTGGCGTAGCGGGCGGCGTTGTCCGACGTTCCCCTCGCTGCGATCACGACGTGATACACGCCGGGCGATGTGAGGAGTCGCGCTGCGTCGGAGGCAGCGTCGCCGCCATTCTCGATCAGACCGGCGAGAACCGCCGGCTGTTCCGCGATCTCGTCCAGGAGCGTCATGCCTTCTCCAATCGTTCGGGATCCCTGAGAAACGCCACCTGGCCACCGACGACGGTTGCGGCAACGTCGAACCGTTCGTCCAGCAGGGTGACGTCGGCCCGTCCGCCCACACGAAGTGAGCCGCGGTCGCTTGCACCCACGACGGCCGCGGGTCGTTCCGTCGCCGCGTCGACCGCTTCTGTGAGCGGACATCCGGTGATCTCCCGGAACGTACGAACGGCGAGCGGCATCGTGAGCACAGACCCGGCAAGTCCACCGATGTCGTTGCGTGCTTCGAGACCGTGGACGTGCACGGTGATGTCTGCGAGCGAATACGTTCCGTCGCCAACCCCCACGGCCGCCATGGCGTCCGTGACGAGCACGATGCGATCCCCGGCCACGGCACGGGCGAGACGAACCACGCGATCTGCGAGGTGGAGTCCGTCGATGATCATGCCGAAACGCATGCGTTCGTCGGTCATTAGGAAGCCGGCGAGACCCGGCTCACGGCTCGTGATGGATGACATCGCGTTGAACAGATGCGTACCGAACCGGGCACCCGCATCGGCCGCCGTACTTGCGATCTCCGCCGTGGTGTCGGAGTGACCCAACGAGACAACAACGCCGCGCTCGACGAGTTCGGCGGTGGCCTCGATCGAACCCGGCAACTCAGGCGCCAGAGTGACGAGCGCCACGCCGGTCGACGGGGACCAGTCGTACGACGAGGCCGCAGGGACAAGGCGATCCAGCGGATGCGTACCGTGTCGTTCTCTCGAGATCATCGGTCCCTCGATGTGGAGGCCGAGCGGTTGCGCCCCGATGAAGTCCGAAGGCCGCCGGGCGAGTACGTCTCTGGCCGTGTCGATCCGCTCCATCGTCGTGGAGACCAGCGTCGGGAGGAACGACGTGACGCCCAGTTCCGGAAGCCGGGCCGCGACCCTCCAGATCGAGCCCGGATCGTCGGTGAAGTCGGACCCGAACGCACCGTTCAACTGGAGATCGATAAGTCCCGGAACGACGAGGAGACCCCCAGCGTTCAGCGTCGCTGCTTCTCCGACGGATGCCGCGATCCTGTCGCCGTCGACGGCGACTTCGATCGGATGACCATCGGCACCACGCCCTCCGGTGATGTGAAATCTCATCTCATCCTCCATGTCCGCGTTCGGCGAGTCCGGTGATCCGAGCCGACATCAGACCCTCGGACACCGGCGTGCCGAACGTCACATCGTTGGGTTCGGTCGAGTAGTGGAATCGTGGAAGAAGCCCCGTCTCGCGTTGCCTAACGTGCATCGTCACACCTCGCTGGTTTGCACGTTCCACGGTACTCCTTCGGAAAATGCCAGCGACATCGGCAAGCACCCTACGAGGTTCCGGCCAATCGACCCTGGTCTCCACGAACCGACTGCGGTACGGTCGGAGCACGACGCCGGGTGAGTTGCCCGGCTGATCGACCGGTAACGACTTGGATCCGGCGATCGATCGAGTTGAGAGGAGGCAACATGGACCATGAGCTGCCCGATCCTTCGGAGACACCAAGGCACGGCATCGCACGGTTCCTGCGCGGTGAGGTAACAGATCGATTCCTGGGTGGTGTCGGGTTCTCCGCTGCTGCGGCGATGCCCGTCACCCGCGAGGTGAACATCGGTGAGAGGGTCACCCATATCACCGACACGATCCCGGCCTACACGTGGACCATGCCGGCCTTCACCGAAACGATCCCCGAACACACCGCCAATTTCGGTCGCTTCATCACGGCTCAGATCACAGAGGTGACTGCCATCACACCGACGATTCATCGCACGGGCGACTTCCTTGGCTAGATGACGTTCCCCTTCGGGTAGGACGGTCGAAACGATGCTCACCGACGACGAGGTGGTGGAATACCTGCGCGAACGGGCGCTGATCCATCCGGGAGCAGCCGGGATGCCGAACGTCGTCGATGTGTCCCGACGCAACCGAAACGTCGAAGTCTTCACCGGCCCCGATGTCGGTTTCCTCGTCAAACAGGGGGTGGGGCCGGATAGGGCCGCGACCGTGGCCAACGAAGCCGACATATATCACCAATTGACGGGGAAAGCCTCGTCGAGCGGATTGGATCGTTACCTCCCCCGGTACTTCGGCAGCGACCCTTCGAGACACCTTCTGGTTCTGGGTCTGGTGCCTGGATCTCAGAGCCTTCACGAGTACCACGCCGTTCGAGGTCGGTTCCCCGTCACCCTGGCTCGAGCTCTGGGTGACGCTCTGGGTCACGTGCACGGGATACCAGGACCCGAAGGCGAGAACGACGGGAGCGCCCCGGTCGGTAGGACGCCCTGGGTCCTCTCGCTCCACCAGCCCGATCTCGGGGTGCTGCAGCGGCTGAGCGGCGCAACGATAGAGCTCGTCAGGACCCTCCAGCAGATCCCCGATCTGTGCGACCAGCTCGATTCGCTCCGGTCCGAATGGAAGGCCACCACGCTTGTTCACAACGACATCCGATGGGACAACTGCCTTGTGTCTGCAGCCCCGAACACCAACCGGGTCACACGACTCACACTTATCGACTGGGAACTCGCAGGAGCCGGGGACCCGGCATGGGACGTCGGCTGCGCCTTCAGCGAGTACCTGACTTTCTGGCTGAGTTCGATACCGATCACCGGTGATACGCCTCCCGATCGATTCCTGCATCTGTCGCGTCATCCGATCGAACGGATGCAGCCTGCCATCAGGGCGCTGTGGCAGTCCTACCTGCTTCGGGTGAGCGCCGACCCGGATGAGTCCACGGTGTTGCTCCTGCATACCGTCCGGTACGCGGCGGCGAAACTGGTGCAGAGCGCCTTCGAACGGACGCAGAACTCGGCATGGATAACCAGCGACGTCATCTGCCTGCTGCAACTCAGCCTCAACATCCTGCAGGAACCGAACGAAGCGGCCGCGACCCTGCTCGGCATTCCCATCGACGATCGGGGACGACGGTGAGCGAGTACCGCCGGCAACTCGAGAACGCGGTCGGAGCGATCGCTATCCACTCTGCGACCTCGTATTCGTGGATGGGCGAGCGATCTCCTCGTCTCCCCCCGAACGTACGGCTGGCTCTGACCCCGACTGCTGCCCGCGCCTATCTGCGCTTCGCACTGCAAACCCGGCTCTACCACAGCTTCTACCGCCTCGGCCGGGTCGCCCCGAACGACGGCAGGAAGCCGAAGCGCTCCCTGGACGGCCGAACACCCTTTGTTGATTCTCTCTCCGCCGCCAATCTGGGACGTGGGTTCGTCGAAGACGGCTGGGTAGTCCGAGAGATTCGCGGCGCCACAGCGATCGTGGAGAAGCACGGACTCGCGCTGTGGGTTCCAGTCGATGACTGCGTTGTTCCGGCCGGAACCCGGATCACAGCGGGTGAACCCGTGGGTCTGCCCCACTCGAAGGAACTGCCGGCATACTCGCCCGGCTTCTACTCGGCGTTCGGAGATCGATCGTTTCCGGCGTCGAATACGACGCGGGTCGTACGCCTCTACTGGAATCTCACACAGGAGGGAGCCGTCCCGTTCGTCGAAGTCGTCAGCGAACGACTGAATCACGCTCGCCTGCCGTTCCGGTTCAAGGTGCTCAGCGACCCCGACAACTACGAGCGCTGCGACGCCGCTGTGATCTATTTGCCGGTAGAGACCTACCAGGAAGCTGCCCCGATCATCGAACGGATACACACGCACGTCGCCTCGCTTCTGCGCACTGTCACCCCGGTATTCACCAAGCCCCTGTCCCCGGGTTTGGGTCTGGCCGAAGACCCACCGGGAGGTCACAGCTTCGGCATGCACCGCTGCGGACTCGTGGCGGACGGACTCATCACCGCTTTCTCCGAAGCTGCATCGTCGTTACCGGAGCGAGCCGAACTGGCGATCAGGCGATTCGCGGAAGCCGGTATCGACATCGAATCGCCCTTCTTGAACCCCGGCTCCACAGATTCGTACGTCGTATTCGGCAGCGAGACCCAGGGACTAGATGGCAGACAAGTGCGATCCCGGGCGCATGGCGAATCAGCACTCTTGGGCGATCTTCCGAACGCGTAGACCGCAGGAGGGCCTGGTTTGGAGAGGGGATCACTCCGAACGTAGAGTGAACCATCGTCATCCAACGATAGGGAGGCCCGATGTGACCGAGCAGGGCGAAGACCTGGACAACGAAAAGGGAGCAATCGACGACCTGAGTCCCGAGGACTGGAACTTCCGTGAGGCACGCAAGGTATTCATAGGCGCGATCCTGACCCCTCTGTATTGGCTTGTCCTGTTCTTCATCACCGCCGCGATCGCCGAATGGAAAGGTGTCGGCGATGTCGACTCCGCCTGGGTGGCGATCCTCTGGGGTGTGTTCGCCGTCATCTATACGGGCGCACTCACCTACGCCGGCGCGAAGCACGCAAGGATCAGTCGGGGGTTCGAGACTCGGAAGGGTCTCCGGTACGCGCAGGGAACCGTCATCGTCGGCGCGTTCTTCACCATCGCGAGTGTGATCCTCACCGTGGCCCTCTTGAACGACTAGCAGCGAGAGCCGGGAACCTTGTCCACGGCAGATAAGAACGACAGCAAGGCCTCTCCCCCAATCGGGAGAGAGGCCTTGCTGTGCAATGCTCCGGGGGTGGGACTCGAACCCACGACAAACGGATTAACAGTCCGCTGCTCTGCCAAACTGAGCTACCCCGGAAGATGTTCGCCGATGCGACGAACGGCGCGGAGGATACCAGGGGGCAACATCAACTCCCCTGCCTGAACATGGGTTCTCCCGATGTGGGAGAATCATCCACTATGAAGTTCAGAACAGGTCTCGTCCTCGGTCTCGGTGTCGGCTTCATCCTCGGAGCAAAGGCCGGGCGCGAGCGCTATGACCAGATGAAGTCGGCTCTCGATTCCGTACGCGGTAACGAAACGGTGCAGCGAGCCACAGCAGTGGCGGATCGCTCAACCGCGAAGGTCCGACGTGCCGCCGGCAGCGGCCTCGTCACCGCCAGCGAGAAGATCAAAGAGCGGGCCGAAGACAACGGATCGGGAACGACGCCGTAGTTCACGGTCTCGCGGGCCGGGTCCCGCTTGATCGGCAAGTGCACCCTTCCAACATGCGTAATGGATTCCCCGCGATCGTGGGCCGGTTTGCAGTAGACGCTCGGCGCCGCCGTCCTATCGGGGCGGCGCGTGGACCAAGGGTCTGAGGAATCGTCTGCGTTGGGGTGGTGTGGAGGGGTCGATGGTGAAGCCGCGGCCGTGGATGACGACGTGGTGGTGGAACCAGCACAGGGTGGTGAGGTTCGCAGCGTCGGTTGGGCCGCCTTGGGACCAGGGGTTGATGTGGTG
>JAYEIJ010000194.1:0-7040 GCA_034660035.1 Actinomycetota bacterium
CAGCGTGATCTCATCGAGAGAGAGCGGTCCGCCTCCTAGCGCGCCTCCGCACGGTCCTTGAGTGCCGCGTTCATGGCCTCGAAACCCGCTCTGGTCTTGGTGTCCAGCATCCTCCAAAGCACCGGAACGAGGATCCCGCTGAATTCCTCGGTCTGCGTGAACCGCACAGATCCGTTGCCCGCCGATTCGATCTGGAAACGGTGGTGACCATCGAAGATGCCCTTGATCCCGAGCTTTCCCAGCCAGGCGAACTCGCGGGCCTCCTCCGTCGACGTGACTTCGGGGGAGAGTTCCATCGTCTTGCCACCCGGATTGTGAAGCGTCACGTTGAGGGTTTCGCCGGGCGCAGCGTGGCCCGATATCTCCGTTACGAACGGATTCCACTCGGAATAGGACTCGAAGTCCATCAACGTATCCCACACTGCTTCCGGTGAGCTGTCGATCACGATGCTCGTCGTCAGTTCTCTCATGGTTGCGCTCCTAATGCGACGGGGTGTGGCGTTAGTGTAGGGACGTCAATCAACGAATGCAACCAGAAGTTGCGTTAAGGTATTCCGGTGGAAGAGATAAAACGACCCGGCGGCCGGACGGCCCGTGTGCGCGAGGCAGTGTTTGCAGCTGCACTTGCTGAACTCGCTGAGTCCGGATGGGGATCTCTGAGTGTGGAGAGAATCGCTGATCGATCGGGTGTCCATAAGACAACGATCTATCGTCGATGGGGGACCGCAGACGAGGTTGTTCTTGGTGCCCTTCTCGAACGAGGAAGTGAAGCGATACCCGTTCCCGACACGGGCGATGTCGTCGATGACTTGATCGCCCTCGGTCGGTCGATCGCCATGAGCATCTCTGATCCCATCGGGCGCTCGGTTGCCGCTGGGGCGATCTCGGCGCCGGACTCCTCATCGATTCGAACCCTCGCCGATGCATTCTGGTCGGAACGATTCGAGCAGGCTGGGGCAATCGTCACCCGCGGGATCGATCGAGGCCAGTTGCCGGGCGGAGCCGAGGCGAGTGGCTTGGTCGAAGATCTCGCCGCTCGGATCTGGTTCCGAGTCATGGTGAGTCGCCTCCCGGTATCCGATACCTGGATCTGTGACGTCGTGACCGCTGCTGTCGAGTCGGCTCGGCAACCCGGTCCCGAATGCGGCAAGAGTTCCTGAGATTTCTTCTGAAATGCGGTGTTTGGCAGGGTTTTCTGTCACTGCCTCTTGATACGTTGTTCGTATGTTGTTCCATACCCGCACCGCAGACGACATGGCCAAGAGGCTTCGCGATGTTGAGGCGGAGATCTCGGATCTTCGTTGCGAGCAAGCGGTGTTGGTCAACGAGTTGGACAAGATCCACGTCGCGGGCCGTCGCGGTCACCGGTCGCTCAACGAGTGGCTCTCAGCCGAGCTCGACGTGTCACGAGCCTGTGCGTCAGAGTTGGTGTTCGCCGCCCGGCACCTTTGGAAGTACCGGCCGGTCAACTATCGGCTTGCCGAGGGTCTCATCACGTTCGATCGGGCCGTCGCAACGATGCGTCTCGCAGACGCCGGGGCCGACGAGACAACACTGGCGCATTCCGAGACGCTGGACCTTCCCGGTGTGCGGCGCCTCATTGCAGCCCAACGCAGGACGAGGCACCGTGACGAGCGCCAGGCAGCGCAGGAGCGCTTCGCGATGGCGCAACCGAACCTTGATGAATCTGCTTGGCGTGTCTCGGGTGTGTTGCCCGGTATCGACGGCCAGGTCCTCTCCCGGGCCCTTGACGAACGCTCCGATGAGCTCCGCCAGTTGCCCGGCGGCGATCAACACACGAGGGGACAGCTCCAAGCCGACGCCCTGGTTGCAATGGCCCACGACTCACTGAGCCGAAACAGCGACCAGGCTGGATCGAATGGCGGATCAGTGACCGTGTTCGTTGATCTCGACCGGGCGAACGGTACCGGTGGTGAACACGGCGCCACGATCGAGTACGGACCCAGGGTCGGACCTGCTGTCCTCGAAGAGCTGTTGTGCACCGGCACGGTGCAGATCATCGGGATGGAGAACGGCGACCCCGTCGTCACCTCCACCGCCACGCGGGCGATCCCGCCCGCCGTCCGGCGTCTCGTCGCAGCACGCGACGGCGGCTGCACCATTGCAGGCTGCACCTCGAGATACCGCCTCGAACCCCACCACATCAAATTGCGATCTGACGGTGGCGGCCACGAACCGGAGAACCTGACCACCTTGTGCTGGTTCCATCACCATGTTGCGATTCACCAACAAGGTCTCAGAATCGACCCCGACTCGCCGCCTCTCAAACGACGGTTGATCCGACCACGGAACAAGCCGGACCCGCCTTTGTAGCCGCCAGCTACCAGCTACCAGCCGCCAGCCAAACTCCGAGTACCGGATACCGACAGACGGTGACCCGCTACTCAACAACCACGCCGGCAACGACCATCTCGGCGATGGCCCGGGTTCCGTCACCCGGCGACAGATTGACAGACTGGACACCATCCGCGAGAAGCGTCGTGGAGAACCCAAGCCGGACAGCGTCGAGCGCTGTCTCTTTTACGCAGTAGTCGGTAGCGAGGCCGAGAACGATGACATCTGTGATCCCATCGTCGGAAAGGAGATCCTGAAGGCCGGTCGACGATTCCGTACCGGTCTCAGGATCGCGCACGGTGAATCCCGAGTAGCCATCCTCTCCGGACGTGCCTTTCTTGACCTCTCCGCCGGTCACCATGAGATCGGGATGGAACTCGGATCCCCACGTCTCTCCGACGCAGTGCACCGGCCAGATGCCGCCGTCCTTGGCGAAGTGAGGCGTCGATTCGGGATGCCAATCCCGGGTGTAGACGATGGTCGCCCCAGACTCTGAGGCAGCTGCAATCTGCTCGTTGATGAACGGGATCGTCTCCTCGCCTCCGGCGACATAGAGAGATCCATCGGGATCCGCGAAGTCGTTCTGAACATCGACGACGATCAGTGCGGTGGTCGGTGAGTAGTTCATGAGATCATCGTACCAAGTCGGTATCGGCGCTACTCACGCCTGATCGAGCGCGTCCGTAAGCGTGGTCCAGGGGAGGTCGGCGCACTTGATACGAACCGGGAACTTCTTCACACCCTGAAGAGCCTCGAGATCGCCGAGGACGGCTCCCGGGCGCTCTGGGTCGATGGGGTCGTCGCCGTCCTCGATACCCATCATCAGCTTGAAGGTTGCCGTGGTTTGCCTGGCTTCGTCGATCGTCTTGCCGACGATCACATCGGCCATCATGGACCCGGATGCCTGCGAGATCGAGCAGCCCTGACCTTGGATGGCTGCATCGGTGATCAGACCATCTTCGATCTGGAGATCGAGGGAGAACTCATCTCCGCAGGATGGATTCATCCCCTCGGCATGGATATGGGGTCCGGACAGAGATCCACGGCGACGCGGGTTTCGGTAGTGGTCGAGAATGACCTGGCGGTAGAGCTCGTCGAGGGAAGACATGGGAAAGGAACGATACCCAACTCAGGTGCCGAGGCCGAACAGGGAACGTGCATCGAGAAGCCCCTCGACGAGCCGGTCAATGTCATCGGTCGTGTTGTAGAGGTAGAAGGACGCTCGCGCCGTGGCCGGCACCTGAAGGTGTCGCATCAACGGTTTGGCGCAGTGATGTCCGGCACGGATCTCGACGCCGTGCTGGTCGAGAATGGTCGCTAGGTCGTGAGCATGGATGTCGGCGAGAGAGAAACTCACGGCGCCGCCGCGGTTGGTGGGGTCACTTGGACCGTATACGGCGAGGTCGGGGATCTCGGCCAGTCGCTTCAGGGCGTAACCGACTATCTCGTGCTCGTGATCCCTGACCGTCTCCATGCCGATAGCAGATAGATAGTCGACGGCGGCGCCGAGTCCGATGGCTTGAGCGATCGGTGGTGTGCCGGCCTCGAACTTGTGGGGGACCGGCGCCCAGCGGGATTCGTAGAGACCCACGTCGGAGATCATCTCACCGCCTCCTTCGGTCGGCTCCATCTCCTCGAGCCGTTCAGGCTTGCCCCACATGGCGCCTATTCCGGTCGGGCCGAGCATCTTGTGGCCGGAGAAGACGAGGAAGTCGGCGTCGAGTTCTTGAACGTCCGTGGGGGAGTGCGGTACGAGCTGGGCGGCATCGACGACGACGAGTGCTCCGACCGATCGAGCGGCTTCGACCAGGGTTCGCACGGGCCCGAGAGTTCCGGTCACATTCGACATTCCTGAGACGGCGACGATTTTCACTCGTTCGTCGAGCAGATCGTCCAGACCGGACAGATCGACTTCGTATCGGTCATCCAGCGTGAGATAGACGAGTTCGATTCCGGTATGCCGGGCCAAGAGTTGCCAGGGAACGACATTGGCATGGTGTTCCATGACCGTGAGGACCACCCGGTCCCCTTCGGAAAGGTGGTTCAAGCCCCATCCGTAGGCGATGTGGTTGAGCGACGTAGTGGCCCCTCTTGAGAACACGAGCTCGTTCGGCGACGAGGCATTGATGAACGATGCCACCTTCGCTCTGGCGCTCTCGTAGGCGTCCGTTGCTTCGGCGGAGAGCGTGTGATCACCTCGGTGGACATTGGCGTTCATCGTCCGGTAGAAGGTGTCGACGGCATCGATGACGTGGACGGGTTTCTGTGTCGTTGCCGCCGAGTCGAGGTAGACGAGGGGGTGTCCGTTGATCTCCCGATCGAAGATCGGGAAATCCGCGCGAAGGTGACTGAGGCCGGTCAAGTCGTTGCGGCTCCGGTTCGGTAGTGGTCGTAGCCGGAAGCCTCGATCTGGTCGGCCAGGTCGGGCCCTCCCGTCTCGACGATCCGGCCATCGAGGAATACGTGAACCGCATCCGGGGTGATGTAGTCGAGCATCCGCTGATAGTGCGTGATGACGACGAATCCACGGTCTTCGTTGCTGAGCCGGGTCACACCCTCGGCGACGACCTTCAGTGCGTCGATGTCCAGCCCGGAATCGGTCTCGTCGAGGACGGCGAGATCCGGTTCGAGGACGGCCATCTGGAGCACTTCGTTGCGCTTCCGCTCGCCGCCCGAGAATCCCTCGTTCAGGTACCGGTCGGCGAATGCCGGATCCATGTCCAGGTCCCGCATCGCCTCGACGATCTTGAGGCGGAGTTCAAGCACCGTGTAGTCGATGCCGGTCCGGTTCGAGAGTGCAGCCCGGAGGAAGTTGATGACGGAGACGCCGGGGATCTCCTCCGGGTACTGGAATCCGAGGAACATGCCAGAGCGGCCCCGTTCGTCGGGGGTGGCTTCGGTGATGTCTTCACCCTTGTACGTGATCGAGCCACGGGTCACCGTGTAGGAAGGATGACCGAGCAACACGTTGGCGAGTGTCGACTTGCCGGAACCGTTCGGACCCATGATCGCGTGGATCTCCCCCGGGTTGACGGTGAGATCCACACCCTTGAGGATGTCGATACCTTCGACGGAGGCATGAAGATTGTCGACGACGAGCAACGGTGTCATGGACGCGAGACTAGACGGCTGCGAACCCATATCCGGAGGGGTTTCTCCTATCCCGGTAGTGCTCTGAACACGGACCGAGCCTCCCGGCCCGCATGCCGTCGGCGTTCGCCGGCTGCGGGAGACAGATGCGTCCTACTGGAGCGCCTGCATGATCTGCTGGAGGTCGGCGATCGGTGTGGAGCCCTGGGTTCGCACAGCGACTGTGCCGTCGCTGTTCACGAATACCCAGAAGGGAAAGCCGCCGGAACCATATGCCCGATACACACTGTCGTCGGCATCGTCGACGATCACCGGCACCGTCCAACCCTCCCGATCGAGCCACTCTGAGGACGGGAAGTTGTCTCCGGTCGGGTTCATCGCCGTTGCGACCGAGTACATGTCGACGCCATCGACGCCGCCACCCGAGTCGAGCCATTCCTGGACCGCTGGAACTTCGTTCTGGCAGTGGGGGCACCAGTGGGCGAGGAACACGATCGCCTTGGCCTTCCCGTCGTTCTCGATCCGGACCTCGCCGCCATCGAAGTCCTGCCCGATCGCGGTCGGCGCAGTCTCTCCGGTCGCTTCCGTGTCGGCGATGGTGTTCGGGGGCGCCGGGGTCAATTGCCCGCTGACCTGCGGTTCGCCGTACTCGCTCCCCACCTCTGTGTTCCCCGCGAAGACGACGGCGACGACGGCAAGGACCGCTACAACGGCGAACACGATGCCGACGATCGGGATCGACCGGGATCTTCCGGACGACTGCGGCTGGTTCTTCGTTGTTCCGGTCATGGGACTCCTCTCGGGGGTCGGGGAATGATGGCCGCTACGCGTCGCTATTGGAACGGTCGACGTAAAGCAGTGCGAGGATCAGTAGGAATCCGCTCAGCGCCATGTAGGGGATCGTTACGAACCCGAACAGGGTGAAGTAGGCGGCGGTGCACGGCACGCTGGATGAACAGGCCGAGCTGTTGATCTCCGGGAACACCTGGACGATGCGGTGGTAGAAGGCGATGGCAGCGCCGATGACGGCGAGGGCTGTTGCGTAGATTCGGACCGTGTGATCCCTGCGCAATGCTGCGATCCCGAGGATGACGACCAGGGGATACATGGCGATTCGCTGATACCAGCAGTAGGTGCACGGGATCAGGTGCACGATCTCGGAGAGGTAGAGACTGCCGAGCGTTGCCACAGCGGCAACGCTGAAACCGAGCCACAGTTCGAGTCCACGGAAGGCGCCGAAGACCCGTTCACGCAGCGCATGGCCCGATGGCCCGGTCCTGCCGGCGAAGCCGATGACCACGATGCCGATCGTGCCGGCGTTCGCCGCAAGAGCGAGAAGTGCGAAGAAGAGACGCATCGAGTGGAAATCCATAGTTCGGGAACCTACCAGCGCCCGAACCCCTCGGGAGGAGATTTCTTCCAAGTAGTCCGTAGTCGGGTCTCGGCTCGGCTCGCTGTCTTCTGTCTTCTGTCTTCTGTCTTCTGTCTTCTGTCTCCTACATAACATCCGAGCCAATGCAGGTGATCGGATCGCTCGTCGTTCTCATCGTGGTGTCGATTCTCGCGGCCGGGTGTGGAGGCTCCTCACCGGATAC
>JAYEIJ010000195.1:0-1606 GCA_034660035.1 Actinomycetota bacterium
CGCTTCTACGACGAGAACATTCCCTGCCTCGCGGCATGCCCTGTTCACACCAACGCCGGCGCATACGTCGCGGCGATCGCCGACGGCGATGATGAGTTCGCGTATCTGACCGCGCGGCTGCCGAATCCTTTCGCCTCGGTCTGCGGTCGAGTGTGCGCCGCCCCGTGTGAGGACGCCTGTCGGCGGGGCGAGATCGACACGCCGATCGCCATCCGTGCCCTCAAGCGCTTCGTCACCGAGAAATACGGTGTCGAGGCAGGCTCCGACAAGTGGCGTTCCGTCGCAGAGCACAGAGGCGAGGAGCGCGATCAGAGCATCGGCATCATCGGTGGCGGACCCGCCGGCATGGCATGCGCCCATGACCTCCGCCGCCTCGGCTATCGCGTTACCGTCTACGAGGCCACAGCCCAACTCGGCGGCATGATGTTGCTCGGTATCCCCGAGTACCGCCTGGATCGGGACCTCCTGAGCGCAGAGCTCGACGCCATCGTGAGCCTCGGCGTCGACGTCCACCTCAACACGAAACTCGGCGTGGATATTCAGTTCGACGAGTTGCGCGACCAGCACGATGCGTTGTTCCTTGGTCTCGGAGCCACCCTCGGTCGGGGACTCGACATCGAGGGTCACGAGGCCGACGGGGTTCTGAAGGCCATCGAGTTCCTCATCAATGTCAATCAGGGCTATCACGTCGACGTCGGCGAACGCGTTCTCGTCATCGGCGGCGGTGACGTCGCCATGGATGCAGCGCGATCGGCACTGCGCCGCGAGGACTACGCGGCGGAGGCCCGGGACTACGATCCCGCCGACCAGGATCCCGAGATGATGGTCGAAGCCCTCGACGTCGCCAGATCCGCCGCCCGAGAAGGAGCGACCCAGGTGACCGTGTTCTCCCTCGAGTCAGAAGAGGAGATGCCGGCATCACCGTTCGAACTCGAGGAAGCAGCGGCGGAGGACATCACCTTCATCCACCGTCGCGGCCCCGCCAGGATCCTCACGGAGGATGGGAAGGTCACCGGTCTCGAGACGATCGGCGTCCGATCAGTGTTCAACGACGAAGGCCGTTTCGACCCCAAGTTCGACCCCGATGACCTGAAGTCCTTCGAGGCCGACACCGTGATCCTTGCGATCGGCCAGGCGATCGACGTCGATGCTCTTGGAGAGTCAGGACCGGAGCTCTCTCCCCGTCGCACGATCGGGATCGATGAGTCGACATTGAAAACATCGCTCGATAACGTTTGGGCGGGAGGGGATGCGGCACGCGGACCCCGAACGCTCATCGACGCGATCGCCGACGGCCGCACTGCTGCCGCCGAGATTCACAAGACCTTCACCGGCGAGAGCCCGCCAGAGGTTGAGGGGCAACTCGTTGAGCTCTCCCAGTTCCACCGTCTCGACGACACATACGATCGCGTGGACCGACTCTCGGTCCCGGTCCTCGCAACCGACCGCCGGACGGGACTGAGCGAGGTCGAGCTCGGGTTCACCGAGCAGCAGGCACGATGTGAAGCGTCCCGCTGCTTGCGGTGCTTCGCCAATATCGAGCTCGACGTCGACGCCTGCGTCCTCTGCGCATTGTGCGTCGACGTCTGCCCTCTGGATATCATCT
>JAYEIJ010000196.1:0-7008 GCA_034660035.1 Actinomycetota bacterium
GAGGGGATGGCGTCACACCCCGACCGAAGACGAGGATCGCCCAGATGACGAGAGCGATGCCGATCCACGTCAGTGCGGTCGCAGCGATCACGCCGGCCGTCGGGAGCGGCCAGTCGTTCCCGACCGGTGCCAAGAGGATCCCGATGATCAACACGGCCTGCCCCGCGACGAGGCCCCACGCGATCGCGTGGTAGCGGAGGCTCCGGTCCCTCGGTTCACGTGCCGTCATTGCTGTTGCCTCGCTGATGGGATTTCTCGCGCCGCCGAGCGTAGGCGCCGACCGTGATTCGTTCCTGCATACCTATCGGAGGCGAAATCCCGCCCTCCACTATCTACGCAGAAACGGTTCTCGCGGTGGATCGATTCCCATCACGGCGGGGAGAGCATGGGGAGAGCGTGTCACCACCGGTTCAGGACCGGTCATCTAGAGAGGCAGGGCCCGAGTGTTGTCGCGACGAGATGGGCGACGTAGTCGTCCGTGATCTTGGCGTGATGGAGGAGTCGGCGAAGGAAGAGCGGGCCGATCAGGACGTCCATGAGCAGGTCGGTGTCGGTGTGGGAGGCGAGCGATCCATCATCGATTCCGGAAGCGAGGAGATCTTGAAGCAGTCTCGGTCCGAACGCTCTCATCCGTTCGAGAGCGGCGAACACGTCCTCGTCCCATTCAGCAAGGCCGATCATCGCCGTCAGGATCTGCCCGCTGTCGCCGTTGAGAGCTGCAGCGAGATTCTGGAGGAGTCCGGTCACCCGTTCGGCAAGGGAAAGGTCTTCCGGGGGAGGGGACAGGTGGAGATCGGCGCCACCGCGAAGGAGATCGAGCAGGATGTCGACCCGGTCCGGCCAATGCCGATAGACCGTGGCCCGCGCAACGCCGGATGCCTCGGCGACCCGGAGATGGGTGACCGCACCGGGGCCGTTCTCGCTGAGCAGGTCTCGAGCCGCGTCGAGCATCACGCGGTGCGTGCGCTGGACCTGTGGATTCGTGCCGGCTTCAGGATCGATCATGCGGTACCTCCGTACATATGATACAGTATGTCTCACCTAAGTCATATTGTCTCATGTTGGAGAATTCGTCATGCTCAAACGACTCGGTCGATTCGCTGCTTCCCATCCGTGGCGGTTCATCGCCGCCTGGCTCCTGACGGTAGCCGTGCTCGTGGGTGCGGTCGTCACCATCGGCCCCGCCTTCACCGACAACATCACGGCCCCGGCCTCGGAGAGCAGCGAAGGCCTGGAGATCCTCACCACGCAGTTCCCCAGCGCAGGCGGCGACCAGGGCACCATCGTCTTCCGGGCCGAGCAAGGAGTCGCCGATCCTGAAGTGCAGGCCTCGATGTCCGAACTGTTCGAGGAGACCAAGCAGATCGACGGAGTCATCAACGTCATCAGTCCCTACTCCCCGATGGGAGGCGCCCAGATCGCTTCCGATGGAGAGAGCGCCGGGAAGATCGCATACGCTCAACTCATCCTGGAGGCCGGCACGACGACGGGTGAAGGCGCCGAGATCGGTGAAGAGATCGCTTCGCTCGCACCGGAGATCGACGGTCTTGAGACGGCGCTCGGCGGTGACATGTTCCGTGAGCGCGAGCCTCCGAACTCCGAGATGCTGGGTCTCGCGTTCGCGATCTTCGTTCTCATCGCAGCATTCGGCTCCGTGGTCGCCATGGGTGTGCCTATCGCCACCGCCCTCGCAGGGGTCGGTGTGGGAGTGCTCCTTACGACGCTGCTCAGCAACTTGATCGAGATGCCGGACTTCGCAGCGACGATCGGCATCATGATCGGACTTGGTGTCGGCATCGATTACGCCCTGTTCATCGTCACCCGCTACAAGGAAAACCTCGATCGGGGAGACTCGATCGTCGACGCAACCGGAGCCGCACTCAACACGGCCGGACGGGCGGTCCTGTTCGCAGGGGTCACCGTCGTGGTCTCGCTCCTTGGCATGCTTCTCATGGGCATCACGTTCGTCACGGGTCTCGCCATCGCGGCGTCAACGACCGTCCTGATCACGATGATCGCTTCCGTCACGCTCGTCCCTGCTCTCATGGGACTGGCCGGTCATCGCATCCAGGTAGCTCACCGAAGTGGGCTGCTTGCCTCTGCACTCGTGGCCCTTGCGATGATCGGTGTGGCGCTCGACATTCCTGCGTTGCGTTATGCGGTCGTCCTTGCGGTCATCGTCGTCATCGCCGGGCGGTTCTGGGAACCGCTCAAGAAGCGGGTCTCGATCTCGTCTGATAAGCCATTGGAAGAGACGTTCTTCTATCGGTGGAGCCGATACGTCCAGCGGAGGGCGTGGATCATCGTTGTGGTGTCCGCCGTCTTCCTGGTGGTCCTCGCCATCCCGGTTCTCTCCATCCAGCTCGGTTTCGCCGACGCGAGCAACGACCCCGAGGGGACGACGACGAAGGAGGCGTCCGATCTGCTCACCGAAGGCTTCGGACCGGGAGCGAACGGACCTCTCATCGTCATCACCGAACTCCCGGAGGGAGCGAACGTTCAGGCTCTTCAGTCCGTGGGCAACCCGTTCGAAGGGATCGACGGAATCGCTCGAGTGAACGGTCCAATGCCGAACGACCCGCAGCAACCGACCGCTGTTCTCTGGCAGGTCGTCCCCGAGACCTCACCCCAGGACGAGGCGACGAGCGACCTCGTTCATCATCTGCGTGACGACGTCATCCCGCAGATCGATGGGAAGCTGGGGACCGAACTGAAGGTCACCGGTCCGGTCGCGGCGAACATCGACTTCTCGGACTACCTGGCCCAGCGGATCTGGTACTTCTACGGAGCCGTGCTGCTCCTCTCGTTCCTGTTCCTGATGGTGGTGTTCCGTTCGGTGCTCGTTCCTGCGACAGCGGTTGTGATGAACCTGCTCGCCATCAGCGCCGCATACGGCATCGTTGTCGCGGTCTTCCAATGGGGATGGGGCGGCGACCTGCTCGGCATCCAGCCGGGCCCGATCGAGCCGTTCATCCCGATGATGCTGTTCGCCATCGTGTTCGGACTCTCGATGGACTATGGGGTGTTCCTCTTGACGCGGGTTCGGGAGGAGTACGACAGGACCGGCCATAACAGCGACGCCGTTGCCGACGGATTGGCTGTTACCGCCCGAGTCATTTCTGCCGCTGCCCTCATCATGGTGTTCGTGTTCGGCAGCTTCATGCTCGAGGATCTGAGGACGATCAAGATCCTCGGTCTGGGACTCGCCGTGGCAGTCGCCATCGATGCGACCGTCGTTCGGATGCTTCTCGTGCCCGCCACGATGAAACTGCTTGGTGACAAGAACTGGTGGATCCCCAACTGGCTGGATCGGATCCTTCCGAACCTGGTCGTCGAACCCGAGGACGTGGAGGTCCCGGGAGACGATCCGGAACTGGCCGGATCGACCGTCTGACGCGATCGTTCATCGAATCAACGGGTGCCGACCCCTCCCCAGGGCGGCACCCGTGCCGCGCACGTCTCGCGATCACGGATGCGCGAATAGGGAGAAGGGTCGGTCCGGTCATCATCCGGGCCGGGACAGAGTGGCGCAATATCGTCGGCCGTCGTTTTCGAACGCTTCAAGAAGTCTTGACATGATGTGATGGTGTGAGATACGATGCCCGCATGGACAGTTCAACAATTCTTGTACCAATGGATGTTGAAGCGAAGGTTGACGTGTTCAAAGCGCTCGCTGATCCGTACCGGCTTGAGATCCTCCAGATCCTCTCACCGGAGATCCGGTGCAACTGCCACCTGCAGGATCAGCTCGACATCGCCCCGAACCTGCTGTCGTACCACCTGAAGGTGCTGCGTGAGGCCGGCCTCATCGAGGGCACCAAGCGCGGACGCTGGGTCGACTACGCATTGACCTCCCAGGCTGCGGACGTGATCGCCGCCGCTCTCCCTGAGAGGCTGCGACCGTGAGCGTCATCATCCCCAAGCCGGGGACGAGGAGAAGCTTCTTCAATCTCTGGGGGTTGGTGGTTGCCGCGGTATTCGCCTGGGTTGTTGGATACCTGCTCAACGGTCAGTTCTGGGATCTCGTCGTCTACGACGTCATCGGCCTCGATCCGGAGAGCCGACTCGGCGAAGCCGTGCATTTCTTCGTCTACGACACCACGAAGATCCTGTTGCTCCTCAGCGGGATCATCTTCATCGTCACGGTGCTTCGGAGCTTCGTGACGATCGAACGCACGCGGGCGCTCCTCGGCGGGAGACGAGAGGGCCTCGGCAATGTCGCGGCCGCCGGGCTCGGCGTGGTCACACCGTTCTGCTCGTGCTCGGCCGTTCCGGCCTTCATCGGTTTCGTCGCAGCCGGCGTACCGCTGGGCATCACGCTCAGCTTCCTCATCGCCTCACCGATGGTGAACGAAGTTGCTGTGATCCTGATCCTCGGCATGTTCGGTTGGAAGGTTGCCGTGCTGTACGTGGTGTTCGGCCTCCTCGTAGCGATCGGCGCGGGCTATCTGCTCGGCAGGCTGCGGCTTGAGAGATGGGTCGAGCCGTTCGTGTTCGAGACGAAGCTACGCGGTGAGGTGGTCGAACCGTCGACGGAGATGCCCTGGGAGGATCGCCTGGCTCTCGGGTGGCAGGAGGTCAAGACCATCGTCGGGAAGATCTGGCCGTATCTGCTGGTCGGCATCTCCCTCGGTGCTGCCATCCACGGCTGGGCCCCGGAGGACCTGTTCGTCGACTGGGCCGGAGCCGGCAATCTTCTCGCCGTTCCAATCGCCGTCCTTCTCGGCATACCGCTCTATTCAAGCGCCGCCGGGATCATCCCACTCGTCCAGGCCCTTGCCGACAAAGGTGTCGCTCTCGGCACCGTTCTGGCATTCATGATGGCGGTCGTTGCCCTGTCCCTCCCCGAGATGATCTTGCTGCGCCGGGTCCTCAAGCCGAAACTCCTTGCCACATTCGTAGGAGTCGTCGGTGGCGGCATCCTCACCGTCGGATATCTGTTCAACGTCGTGATCTAGAGAAAGGAACAACGATGAAGATCGAAGTGCTCGGAACCGGGTGCAAGAACTGCAACGCACTCGAGGCAGCCACCTATGAGGCCTTGCAACAACTCGGCATGGACGTGCCGATCGACAAGGTCACCGACTACGGGGAGATCGTCGCGTACGGCGTGATGTCAACTCCCGCGCTGGCTATCGACGGAGAAGTCAAGACAACCGGACGTGTGCCATCGGTGCGTGAACTGACCGACATCCTCACCGGGGCCGCCACCTGAGATGACCGACGCCGTGACCACCGGGGAGGATGGGGTCGTCCAGAGATTGTCGGCGCTCGACCGCTATCTACCGATCTGGATTCTTCTCGCCATGGCAGTCGGGCTTCTCCTCGGGAGGGCCTTCCCCGGATTGAACGACACGCTCGACACGATCAAGATCGACACGGTGTCGCTTCCCATCGCCCTCGGCCTGCTGGCGATGATGTATCCGGTGCTTGCCAAAGTGAAGTACTCGAAGATCGGAGAGGTCACCGCCGATCGCAGGCTGATGTGGACTTCGCTCGCTCTCAACTGGATCGTCGGCCCCGCTGTCATGTTCGCCCTCGCCTGGATCATGCTCCCGGACCTCCCCGCCTATCGCACCGGTCTGATCATCGTCGGTCTCGCCCGTTGCATCGCCATGGTGCTCATCTGGAACGACCTGGCTTGCGGTAACGGTGAAGCCGCGGCCGTGCTCGTCGCTCTCAACTCGGTGTTCCAGGTCTTCGCATACGCCATCCTCGGATGGTTCTACCTCCAGGCGCTGCCGGAATGGCTTGGACTCGACACCGGCTCGGCGCTCGACATCTCGATGTGGGCGATAGCGAAGACGGTCCTGATCTTCCTCGGTATCCCGCTCGTTGCGGGCTACCTCACCAGGCTCTGGGGCGAGCGCACCAAGGGCGTCGAGTGGTACGAGAACGTATTCCTCCCCAGGATCGGACCCGTGGCCCTGTGGGGGCTTCTCTTCACCATCGTCGTCATGTTCGCGTTGCAGGGCGAGACGATCACCTCGAAGCCGTTCGATGTCGTGCGGATCGCCATTCCTCTGCTCGCGTATTTCGGGATCATGTGGTTCGGCTCGTTCTTCGTCGGCTACCGGATGCGGTTCTCGTACGGCAGGAACACTGCGATGGCGTTCACCGCAGCCGGAAACAACTTCGAGTTGGGTATCGCCGTCGCCATCGGTGTCTTCGGGATCGCTTCGGGGGAGGCGCTCGCTACCGTCGTGGGTCCGCTGATCGAGGTGCCGGCCCTGATTGCCCTTGTCTATGTGGCTCTGTGGGCGCAACGGCGCTACTACACCCCATCGGGGGTCCCGCGCATGCGCCAACAAGTCTGATCTCCGTGCGGCACAGCGCAGGTGCCGGATCGGTCGAGAGAGACATGCGACCTTCGTAGAATGTCAATACCTGCCGTCGGTCATCCCGACGAAGGGGTGCGGACACCGTTGAGACACAGCGGTGTCTGCGACCGCGAAGGGAGCACAGTGAGGCGGCATCGGGCGATCACGATCGGCTTGACGGCCGGCGCGCTGATGCTCGCAGCATGCGGCAACACGGGAAACGGCGCGGGCGGCGACGTGCTGGTCTCTGCCGCGTCGTCCCTGACCGAAGCCTTCGCTGAGATGGAGGCTGCGTTCGAGACCGCCAATCCGGAGATCGATATCGTGCTGAACATCGGGGGCAGTTCGGCGCTGCGTGAACAGATCCTCGCCGGCGCCCCGGCCGATGTGTTCGCCTCGGCCAACACGTCCAACATGGACCGCGTCGTTGCGGCTGGTGACGTCGAGGGTGAACCTGCGATCTTCGCTCGCAACCGACTCCATATTGCGGTGCCGGGCGGGAACCCGGGGGGTGTTGCCGGACTCGCTGACTTCGCGCGAGATGAGCTCCTGATCGGTCTCTGTGCCGAGAGCGTGCCGTGTGGCGACTACGGACGACAGGCGCTGCAGAATGCCGGTGTGATCCCCGCCGTCGATACCGAAGAACCCAACGTGCGTGCCCTTCTCACGAAGATCGAGGCGGGGGAGT
>JAYEIJ010000197.1:0-6997 GCA_034660035.1 Actinomycetota bacterium
CGGGGGCTTCGTCGCGTCGTGGCAGAATCACAACAACTGAATATGCGGGCGTGGCGGAATTGGCAGACGCGCCAGGTTTAGGACCTGGTGGGGAGACCCGTGGAGGTTCGAGTCCTCTCGCCCGCACCAGACGATCGGCGCTGCGCTCTCGATCAACCGCGGTCGACGGGCATGATGAGGCAGTTCGGGCCGCCGGTCCCCTTGGCGTACTCCGACAGATCAAGGTCGTGGACGACGTATTCGGTTCCAGCCAGTCGTTCGATGACACCCCTGTTCGAACGGTTGACGATCAACTCGTGATCTCCGAGGTTGATGACGTTCGCCGTGCTCGTGGGGCCGTACGGGATAGAAATCGTCTCGAAACCGTCGAGCATGTCCTCATCGACGAAATCGGGACACAACAGAAGGGTCTCCGGCCCGATCGTGAGCAGCACCTTGTCGAGGTGGAGGATCGAATCGGGCAACGGGATCACGCGAACCTCGTACCCCATCGGGATGAGAATGCCCGCCAGTTGATCGATCCCCGGCCGATTGGTGCGGATCGACTCTCCGATGAAGGCGACGGTGCCGGCCAGCACGACGTCCCCTCCCTCGACCGTGCCGGGCGCCTCGATCTCTCCGATCATCGGCTCTCCTGATGCCGCAAGTGCATCGGCCATCCAGCGATCCTCACCTTCGCGGGTCGGCAATCCGAGACGCAACCGGACGAATCCTTCCGGGGTGGCAAGCGCCGTGTCGCGGGTGAACACCGAGTTCGGATGCCCCGGGAGTTCCGGGAGATCGACGACCGCGGCGCCGAACGCCGCGATCGTGCGCTTCAGGAGATCGTGCTGATCCACCGCAAGTCGCCGCTCCGGTCGCCGGCCAAAGTTGTGCGCCGCAAGGTCGGTGATGCCGAGGAAGGCCTCGCCCGGCGAAGAGACCACCACGCGTTCGAGACGATCCCCCTCACTCCGCAGCATCTCAGGCCCCGTCCAGCGAATCTGTCGACCCTCTCGATCCTTCGAGCGCTGCGACCAGAGCCCGAAGTGCTTCCGCCCGATGAGAGATCTCGTTCTTCTCGCCGTCGGTCATCTCGCCGTAGGTGCGATCCCCCACCGCGAACACCGGGTCGTAGCCGAAGCCACGGTCGCCCCGTCGCTCGGTCGTGATCGTCCCTTCCAGTACGCCATCGACGACCAGGATCTCCGACCCCGGTACGACGAAGGCGATCGCCGTCCGGAATCGCGCCCTGCGGTTTTCGATGCCATCCATGTCGGCGAGCAGTCGGTCGACGTTCGCTTCATACGACGCCTCCGGACCGGCGAACCGGGCGCTGTGCACGCCCGGTGCCCCGTCGAGGGCGTCGACCTCGAGGCCGGTGTCGTCGGCGAGTGCCGGAAGCCCCGTGGCTTCGGAAACGGCAACGGCCTTGAGGACGGCGTTGCCTTCGAGCGTCGGTTCGGTCTCGTCGACGTCGGGCCACTCGAGTCCCCGAACGATCTCCCATGGATGATCCATCCGGGCGAGCACCGCTTCGACCTCACGGATCTTGTCCGGGTTCTTCGATGCGACGACGACCCGGTGCGGAACGCCGGTCACGCCCGAGCGCTCCGCTGCTCGCCGACGAGTTCGCCGATCCCCTTCGCAGCGAGGTCGAGCATCCGGTCGAGTTGCTCCCGGTCGAACGGGTCGCCCTCGGCCGTGCCCTGCACCTCGATGATCTTGCCTGAACCGGTCATCACGATGTTGGCGTCGACGTCCGCACTCACGTCCTCGGTGTACTGGAGATCCAAGAGCGCCTGTGCCCCGACGAGTCCGACCGAGATCGCGGCCACATGGTCGGTCAGCGGTGACGCCTCCATCTTCCCTTCGGCGATCCGCACGTCGAACGCATCGGCGAGGGCGATCCATGCGCCGGTGATGGCAGCCGTTCTCGTTCCACCGTCGGCCTGGAGCACATCGCAGTCGACGCGAACCGTCAGCGGACCCATCGCCTTCATGTCCACGACGGCGCGAAGCGACCGGCCGATGAGCCGCTGGATCTCCTTCGTCCGACCGCCCTCGATGGCGCTGCGACGGATGCGCTGCGGACTGGAACCGGGGAGCATCGCGTATTCCGCCGTCACCCATCCCTTGCCGCTGTCCCGCATCCATCGCGGAACGTCCTCCTCGAATGCTGCCGTGCACAGCACCTGCGTCTTCCCCATCTCGATGAGGACCGATCCCGGCGTCATCTCGGTGAACCCGCGCCGGATCCGGACGGGCCTCAGCGCGTCGGGCGCTCTGTCTTCTCTCATGGTCCCTCCCCGATCGTGATCTTCGTTCCAGGCATGGCGAGAACGAGGTCGCCGTCGAACTCCTCTGCTGCCTCTTCGAGCGCCCGGTCGGGGTCGATCGTGGAGGCGAGGTGCGTAACGACCAGCGTACGGACCCCGGCCTCAGATGCGATCCGCCCGGCCTCGAAAGCCGTCAGATGGTACGGATAGGTGGTCTCATCCCTTTCACCAGCGATGGTCGCCTCACACAACAGCACGTCTGCACCCGCCGCCAGTTCGACGAGGTCGGACCCCGGACCGGTGTCGCCCGAATACACGAGAGAACCTCCCGGCGTGTCGAACCGGGTGATGAGAGCCGGAATCGGATGAACAGCCTGCCCGAAGCGGATCTCCACATCATCGATCTTCACCGTCGACCCGGCATCGACTTCGACGAGATCGAGCACGGCGTGGAAGACGTGCTCCTCACCCGCACGTGCGAACGCAGCAAGATGATCGGCCGCACCGGGCGGCACAAGCACAGGGATCGGGATGATGCCGGATGGGCCGAAACCGAGGTAGCCGTACAGACCGAACAGATCGGTGCAGTGATCGACGTGAACGTGACTGATGATGACACCGTCGATCGTCCCCGGATCGACGTGTCTGGCGAGTTCCATGAAGGTCCCGGTCCCTGTGTCGAGCCAGAACGACATCCCCCCGGTTTCGAGCAGGTAACCGGATGCGGGATTCGTACGCGTCGGCGTCCCACCGGATGATCCGAGAATCGTGAGCGTCGTCATCGCTGCTCGATCTCGACGGGTGATGCCACACCATCGAGGTATCGATAGGCGCGTACGGCGATGCGCCCATCCTCGACACCAACGATGACGTTCACCCACGCCGGATCGCCGCCCCCTTTGAGGTCGGCGGTCGACGGTATCGGAGGAGCCGTCGGATGCGAGTGGAATAGTCCAAGGATCCCCCATCCATGGGCGGCGGCATCCTGCCAGGCGGCGAAATGCTCTTCAGGATCGAGCGTGAACCGATCGGGTCCCGGGTCGGCGTTGACGAGTTGGTAGACCTTCGTCACAACGCCGTCGACGCCGACGATGAGTCCGCACGCCTCGTTCGGTGCCCATGCCCGGGCGTGGTCCACCATCGTGTGCATCGCTTCGTCCGGGATCGCGATGACCTCGATGCCGATGGAGTCGCGCGCATCCGCCAGGTCCTCGGAAGCCACGACGACCCGGATGCCGTAGCGGGCGTAGAAGCCCGGGTTCAAACCGCCCTCGTCGTCGGCGATCACGATCGCTTCGATCCCGTCGGAAACGAGGCGTGCCCGGACGATCTCTGCGTCGGAACGGGTCGGGTAGACGGCGACGGTGACGAGATCGCTCATGACACTGGGCCTCGAAGGATCGGCTGGGTCATGCAGCGACTGCCGCCCCTCCCCCGGCCGAGTTCTGAGGCATCGAGTTCGAGGACTTCGACGCCGTGGTCCCGCAGGCGTCGATTCGTCTCCTGGTTGCGCCGGTAGGCGATCACCACGCCGGGGGCGACGGCGAACGTGTTGTTGCCGTCGTCCCACTGCTCCCGTAGCCGCCCGATGGCGTCACCGCCGGTGGGGATGAACACCAGATCGTCACGATCGAGCGCAAGGCGGAGCGCCGAAGCGAGTCCGCTGCAGGTTTCGATCTCGAGCGGACGGGTCACACCACGTCGAATCACGTGCACGTCGACACCATCGAGAACACCGGGAAACACGTTGAACTTGTTCTCGTCGACCATCGTGAAGACGGTGTCGAGGTGCATGACCGCACGCTCCTTCCGGAGATGGACGACGATGACACGCTCCACCGAGGAACGTTCGAAGAGGTTCGTGGCCAGGATCTCGACGGCCGCCGGAGCGGTCCGTTCTCCGAGACCGATCATCACCGCCGTCTCCGAGAGCACGAGCACGTCGCCGCCCTCGATGCTCGCAGGGAATCGCTCGTCGTCACCGTCACCGAACCACACCGGTGCTTCGATCGCAGCGAACCGCGGGTGGTGGTCGTAGACGGCACGCACCAGCGTCGACTCGGCCTGTCGAGCCGGTGTGGCAAGGACGCTCCGCATCAGACCGTCCCCGATCCACGCCGCGTTATCTCTCATGAACAGCAGGTTCGGCAGGGGTCGGAGCACATAGTGGAAGCGGTCGGCGACGAGGTCGGCAAAGAGGTGGTCAACGCCCCACTCCTCGAGTTCCGACTCGAGCAGCCCGCCGATGAGAATGTCGCGGACTTCTACGACGGGCCGTTCTCGCAGTGCCACCCGCATCGTTTCGGCGACTCGCGGCCCCACCCGCGCCGGGTTGAACACCGAGTCGATCAGCGAGCCTCGCACGAACTCATCCTCAAGAACGTCGCAGAGCAGATCCTCGAAAAGGAGAACGTCGGATCCACTGGATCGAAGCATCCCGGCGAAGACGTCGTGCTCTTCCTGCGCCCGTTCGAGCCACAGGAGATCGTCGAAGAGCAGCGCCTCCTTGTTCTCGGGGGTGATGCGGGCGATCTCGATCCCCGGCCGGTGCACCATGACGGTGCGCAGCGGCCCGATCTCCGATCCGATGAATGGGCCGGTCATTTCGTGGCCTTGAGCGCGTTGGCCCGGGTGTGCTCGGGATAGATCATCCATTCCATAGCGCCGACCCTACAGGCGCTTGAGATACCAGATGGTGGCGTGGTCGCGATCGAACCCGAGTCGATCGTTGACGGCGAGCATCGCGGCATTCGATTGGTCGTTATTGGTGCGGATCGTGGTGTACCCACGGCTCACGGCCCAGACGGCCGACGCCGCTTTGAGCGCGGTGGCGATGCCGCGACCCCGATAGTCCGACCTCACGCCGGTCATCGACTGGTCAATCGCGGTTGGTTCATCGTCGACGAGGAGGGGTTCGGTGAGACCCACCATCTGGTCGCCGTCCATCGCGACGAGGAATCCGTCGGCGAGGAGGCGGTGACCCAGGACCAGTGCCTCGAAATCCTCGAATGACACCGCAAGTATCGGGAAGTTCGCCGGCACGTCCGCCTCCACTTGAACGTAGAGACGATGCAGATCTCGCTTCCAGTCGGAGAGTTCTTCGCCGATCGCCGCGACCGGGACGATCCGAATGCCCGACGATGTGACCTGATCGAGGGCTCCCTGCCAGGTTGAGGCATCGAAATGCTCCAGATTCAGCGTGGATCGCCACTCCCGGTCGATCTCGCGGAATCCGGCTTGCTCCATGAATCGCATATCGCGCGGTCGCGTCTCGAGAGTCGATCCGAGCAATCTGTCGACTCCATGCTCCGATGCGGTCGTCTCCGCATGGTCGAGCAGAGTTCGGCCGTAGCCCCGCTGTTGGTGCGCCGGATGAACCATGAGCCGAACTATTGCCATCGTTGGCTCCAGTTCCGGAGATTGACCAACATAGGAGAATCCAACCATCTCATCGTCGACGTAGGCCAGCCATCGAGCGCACAGCCGGGAGGCACGGCGCTGGTTGTCGTCCCAATCCCTCATGTCGGTGACCGAAACGTAGTCGTCCGGTTGGATCGAGAGAGCGATGGCGACGATCGATTCGTAGTCGATATTGCCGTCTTCCAGGGGTCGGAACTCAGCGGTCATCTTCCTCCAGACATGGTGAAACCCGGAGACGTTTCGACGAGTTCTTCGCCGCCGTGAGAGGACCAACCCACGGGTCTCCGGGTATCGGTGGTCCGAGTTGGAGTCGCTACCTACCTCTTTCGAGGAACAGCCACTCCTTTCGTACGGTGCGGCCGTTAGCGCTCGGCCACCTCCAGGGTCCTGTACAAACATTCAGTCAATGTGGACCACCTCCCTTCTCTGGTATCGATCATTCTGGCACACGAAACAGCATCCGTCGACGACGAGTAGGACTCTGGCGTAGATTCCGGCACGATTCGGTAGCTTTTCTACGCCGGACTCCAATGCCGGGTTCGATCCGGGCAGACCGTCCGGGTAGTAGGTTTGGCCCACTGCCCGACCCGGAGCAGGTGTCTGAGACAAGGAGTAGTCATGCCGGTAGCCGAGATCAACGATCAGCAGATCGCTTACGACGACACCGGCGGTGACGGCCCGGCGCTCGTCTTCAGTCATGGCTTCCTCATGGACCGCACCATGTTCGATGCCCAGATCGAGGTGCTGTCGGAGAACTACCGATGCGTGACGTGGGATGAGCGCGGATTCGGCGACACCCCCGTTGACGGCCCGTTCACCTACTGGGATTCCGCGGCCGATGCGATCGGACTGATGGACCATCTCGGAATCGACGAAGCCGTCCTCGTCGGCATGTCACAGGGTGGCTACCTCTCCCTGCGTGCGGCGATGGCGTACCCGGATCGCGTGCGTGGCCTGGTTGTCATCGACTCCGGGGTCTTCGTTGACGACGAGGAAGCCCTCGCCGGTTACGCCGGCATGATCCAGCACTGGCTAAGCGACGAACCGCTCGGCGAGGTCGGCACGATGGTGGCGGGGCTCATCATCGGGGAACCGGCCTTGATGGAGAAGTGGATCGACATCTGGGAGTCCCGGGATCGTTCGACGGTCGAGTACCCCGGAGCGTGCCTCCTCGGTCGCGATGACATCAGTGGAAGGGTCGACGAGATCACCTGTCCCGTGCTCATCGTCCACGGCGAGGAGGATCTGGCGATCCCGATCGAGACGGCTCGTCAGTTGTGTAGCGATCTCGCCGATTGCCGCGGCATGGTCCCGGTCCC
>JAYEIJ010000198.1:0-1576 GCA_034660035.1 Actinomycetota bacterium
CGTTCTTCGCATCTTCGGCGAGCTTGGCGAACGTCTCGGCGTCGATCTCGGGGATCTGGCCAACGACCGACAGTGCCATCGTCGTGATGCGCATCCCTGCATCGGTCTTGGCGAACGTCGCCACACCAGAAGTATCGAGCTGCGTTGCGACGAAACCAGCCTCGGCCAGGATGTTGCTGAACGCCATCGAGTAGCAGGCAGCGTGCGCCGCTGCGATCAGCTCTTCGGGACTCGTCTTGCCCTTGGCGGCTTCAGTACGGCTCGCCCAACTTACCGGCAGAGGGCCGGCTGCGCCGGAGTCGAGTGATGCCGTTCCTGATCCGTTGAACAGATCGCCGTTCCATGTGGCGGTGCCTTTGCTCTTCATCTATCGCTCCTTCGATCGGGCCACAAGTATCGCGCACTGCCGACTGTTCCGGAGCGCTTTCTTTCGCATGTGGACGGGCCGTGAATCCGAACACGGACGGGCAATAGCGGTTATGGCGAGGACGATGTCCTTGCCGGTTGTATCAACGCAGCGTTCGTGAAGGACGTCGATGACAGGCAGTGGAGTGGCAGCTCTTCGTCGACTCGGAGGTGGCGGAAAAGCTCTTCGCATCAATCGCATTGATGCAGCCGATCGGGAGCTCTCTAATTCGCCGCAGCCGAATCCAGGCTCGAATCGATAGGACCTCAGTTGGGACCAGACAGCGCATACATGGCGATGGAACCGGCGACTGCGGCGTTCAGACTCTCGGAATCTGCCGACATGGGAATGGTCATCGTCACGTCACATTGATTGACCATCTCGGATGGAAGGCCGTGCGATTCGCTTCCGACGAGCAGCGCTATCGGTGCGTCGATCTCGACAGCAGACGGTTCCTGTCCTCCCTCGACGACTGTCGCGACCGTGGCGTGACCGAGAGCGGCGAGTTCGGAAAGATCGGCGATTCGGACGGGTACCCGGGTGAAGTGAGATCCTGCCGCGGATCGAAGCACCTTCGGGTTCCAGGGATCTGCGCCTCCGAGGAGCGCCACCTGCCAACCGAGTGCCGCGGCGCTTCGGATCAGCGTCCCGAGGTTCCCGGGATCGGCAATGTCGACGAGCACAACAACGCGTTCGGGGCCAAGGGACGTGCCGGCGGGCACTTCGATCACGGCTACAGGATCTTGTGGCTCAACGGTCGTGGCGACGGTCTCAAGCACGATCCGACTGACCTCGATCACCTCAGATCCCGCTGCATCGCAACGGTCGACGATCGGTCCGCCGTCGACCGTGTAGACCTCGAGAGGTACGACACCGACGTCGAGCGCTGCCCCGATGATCTTCGGTCCTTCCAGGAGCGTGCGGCCCATCTGACGCCGCTCTCGCCCCCTGTGGAGACGGCGGACCGCCTTGATCCGCTGGTTCGTTGTCGACTCGATCCGCATCAGACGCGCGAAGACCCCGCGAATGCGGGGCCTTCTATTGAACGATCAGATCGTTCGGGTTGAATCACTCTGCGCTCGCAGCTCCGGCGACCTCGACGAGGGCCGAGAACGCGGCCGGGTCGTTGACCGCCATTTCGGCGAGCATCTTGCGGTCGACCTCGAGATC
>JAYEIJ010000199.1:0-1535 GCA_034660035.1 Actinomycetota bacterium
CAAGCGTTGAGACAGATTCAGCAGCGGCACCCGAACTGAGGCGACTTGTCCGGGCTGGCAGCTCTCTGGGTGGGGTGCGCCCCAAGACACACGTCATCGCTCCCGACGGTCGGGCCGCCATTGCGAAGTTCCCTTCAACGAGCGCCGACACCTGGAACGTCATGGCATGGGAGAGCGTCGCACTCCATCTGGCAGCGGATGCGGGGGTTGAGGTGCCGCGCTCAGAACTGGTCACAGTTGCCAACCGATCCGTATTGATCGTTGACCGTTTCGATCGAACACTCACCGGACAACGTATCGGCTATGCCAGTGCGCTCACCATGCTTGAGGCGCGCGAGGGTGATCAGCGCAGCTACCTCGATATCGCCGAAATCATCGAGGAGCGATCACCTCATGCCACCAAGGACCTCCACCAGCTGTGGCGTCGTATGGTCTTGTACGTGATGATCTCGAACACCGACGACCATCTCAGGAACCACGCCTTCCTGCACGTCGGGAGCGGGGCGTGGCGGTTATCGCCTGCGTTCGACATCAACCCCGAACCTGCCCCCGGGCCCAAGGATCTCAGCACAGCGATCAACGAAGTGGAAACGGAGGCGAGCGTCGATCTCCTGCTGGAAGTCGCTCCCTACTTCCGCCTCGACCTCGACGCTGCGACGGAGGTGATCTCTCACGTCGAACGTGCCGTGAATCGATGGCGGACCGTTGCGAGACACACCGGACTCTCCCCCAACGAGATCGACTCGATGGAACCAGCCTTCGAACATGATGCCGCCGAGGACGCACGAGCGTTGGCCCGGAAGTAGCGATTCCCAGGCCAGCCGCTTCGCCTCGACAACCGAGAGAGCGCCCGGAATCGAAACCACGGGACCGGGTTCCCGGCGAATGGGAGACACGTTCCCCGTATCGGCGTCATGGATTCCACTCTCTCCTTGCCATGATTTCGACGACCTGCGTCGGAGCGATGCGGGAGAGGCAGCGGTCGGTGGCCGCCAGCGATGCGTGATCCAAGTACTGCTGGATGATCGGCATCGGCACGCCCTCCATCATCATCTACGGAGCACCCGATTCGCTCTCGCGGTCGCAACGCGTCTGCGACAGCGTCGACGTTCTTGTCATACCGGGCAGATACGTTGTCGCTATCGCATCCCGACTGGAGGGGGTACCGTGAATGCTGCAATGCCAACCACCGAATATCTCGACCGGACACCCATGTCGTGGGATGAATACGAATCCCTCGGTGACACCGTGCGCGGCGAGTACATCGACGGGACGCTCGTCATGAGTCCGTCACCAACGAGACGACACCAGGACGTTGCTCACGGCCTCTGTGAGTTGATGAAGCGAGCTGCGCCAGCCGGCGTCGGGGCGGCCGCCGCCTGGGGGTGGAGGCCCGTCGACGACGAGTTCATCCCCGACGTGATGGTCTTCGACGACACCGGCGAGGACCTCCGTCTCACCGGAGTCCCGCATCTCGCCGTCGAGGTGCTGTCGACCGATCGGGGCGCGGACCTGATCCGCAAGTACCGCAAGTA
>JAYEIJ010000200.1:0-18726 GCA_034660035.1 Actinomycetota bacterium
GGATCGTTGCCCATGACCGTTCATATCCGGTAGGACCGTCAAGCGGTGGTGCGGAGGGGATCCAGCCGTCGCCGTACCGTCCCGTGATTCCCAGCATGCGGGGTCCGTGGGCGGCAACCCAGATCTCCGGCGTCTGCGGTTCGGGCGGAGAGAGATCCATGACGGCGCCGTCGAGGTTGAAGTGCCTGCCGTGGAAGTCGAAGGCTCCCGACGATTCGAAGCAGAGTCGGATCACCTGGAGAGCCTCTTCGAGGCGGGCTACCGGTTTCGGCACGTCCAAACCGTACGGTTCCGTGTTCAGTCGCTCACCCGCGCCCAATCCGAGGATCGGTGGCCGCTTCGTCAACTCTGAAAGCGTCAGCGCCGCCTGAGCAACCATCACCGGGTGACGGCGCAGCACCTCAGTTACGACCACCCCGATGCGCACCCGCCCCGATGACCGGGCGAGCGCTCCCAGTACCGTGAACACCTCGCGCAGGTCGTGGGGGCTGTCCGAATGGTGGGCCCTCCACGTCACCGACGGATCCCACAGCGTCTGCGGGGTGAAGTCTTGCCAATGATCGGGAATCAGAAAGCTGTCGGCCCTTGCCAGTCGCGCCCAGAGCAGGAATTGGCGAAGCTCTCGAACCGGGTAAGTCGTTGGGGCAATGACACCGACTTGCACGCCGGGCAACCGCTCGACCCCGGGTTCTTCATCCATCATCACGATCCTCCCGGAGGAACTGTCTCACCACAATCGTTAGCGCACCGTGATGGTCGAATCAAGAGGCAAAGGGCCTTCCCGGACTCGTGCCGACCATTGCCGAGCAGAAGCGACCTTTTCGACGAGTGCGCTGTCTCGAGCACTCGCGGGCATGGCAGCCGTGTCGAGAGGAAGGGCTCCTGGATTGTGCCCGGCGGGTCGTGAGGTCGGGCGTTGGTGGGGTTGGGCCTTTCTCCTCTAGGTCCGTCCGCCGACGGGGATGACAATCGAGTATCCGGGTGTCCCTGGTTTCCGATGGCACGGGAGGTGAGCGCGGCATCATCGGACGCGAGCGCGTTGGCTCGCGGACGCCCAACTCTCGAAACTGAGGAGGGCATTGATGAGGAAATCGTTACTGATAGCGCTTGTGGCTGCTGCCCTGGTCGCAACATTCGTTTCACCAGCGGCAGGTATCACGAACGGAACTGCCGACGGCGACGACCATCCCTATGTCGGAGTAATCGTCTTCGACGTCGAAACACCCGATGGTCCGGTTCCGGCGTGGCGGTGTTCCGGGGCACTGATCGCACCGAACGTCGTGCTGACGGCCGGACACTGCACCGACGGTGCGGTGGGGGCCCGGATGTGGTTCGATGAACGGTTGCAGGATGACGATGGGAACTACCTGGTCGGCGACTATCCGTGGGGCGGCGGCGGATCCGTCGAAGGCATGCCGTACACGAACCCCAAGTACAGGAGCGACGAGAACCCGTACGGAGGCGGGAACGGCCTTCCGGCGTTCTCATACCGGGACGTGGGGATCGTCGTGCTCGACGAACCAGTTCACGACGTCGGCTTGGCCGAACTCCCTGAAGCGGGATTGGTCGACACGCTGAAGAACAAGACCGATATCGACTTCGTGGGCTACGGAGTCCAGGAGATCATCCGCGGGGGCGGACCCTCGTACTGGGTCGGGCTGAGGAACCGGATGTTCGCCCCGAGCGCGCTCGTCTCGGGCAAGTTCGTGCACAGCGCCGAATACATGAGGCTGTCACTGAACCCCGGCGGCGGCAAGGGAGGCACGTGCTTCGGTGACTCCGGCGGGCCCGACCTGCTCGCCGGCACGGACACGGTGCTGGCGGTCAACTCGTACGTGACCAACTACAACTGCGCCGGCGTGGGCTACTCCGCCCGTGTCGACATCCCCGAAGTCCTCGACTGGATCAATGAATTCATGTCGTAGACGAGACACGCGACCCGAGAGGGGGAGCGGCCGATGCGCCGTTTCCCCTCTGTCGCGTTCGACCGGTGTTCACAGAGCAGGCGATTGCGCTGCAGTAGTGGCCGTGCGTCCTGTGGGAGTCAGGGGAGTCTTTCGACGATGAGGAGGAAGTTCACCCGGGGGATCCACATGAAGCCGGCGGTCACGTTCGGTGTGATCGATATGACCTCGCCCCTCAGGCCGTTCAAGAACTGCTCGAGATTGTCCTGCTCCCGTGCCATCTTGATATCGAACCGGTGGACCCGGTAGCTCATGCTTCACGCTCCTTGTGCGAGGTCACGGCGCTGTCCTTTCGGAGTACCACACGGCGACGGCGAGTTGGCCCCAGTCGATGTTGGGTTGGCTCAACTGGTGGACGTGGTCGACGGCGATGCCCGGATTGTCCTCCAACCATGAGTTGATCTCGGCTTCGAGGAACTCGAACCGCACAGCACGCTTGACCTTCTTCTTTCGGATTCCCACGGCGAACATCTTGACTTTCATCGGCACCTCCGTGGTCCAGTATCCGCCACGCTTCGATGTCATCGTCAGGGGCGAAGGCCATATTTGCCCGCGGCCGTGGGAGTCGTTCCGGCGGCCGGGACCTCGACGACGGCGCGGCGACCGGTAGGCTCACGCGTCGATGGAACAGGCCAACGCCAACACGCCGATCGGTCGCCCTGGATGACGGCGCTCCTGGCGCGATTCCGCGCCGCTCGTGTTCGCGACCGCAAAGGCGGCCTCGGGACGTTCATCGGAGTCTTCACGCCCTCGATCCTGACGATCCTCGGTGTCATCCTCTACCTCCGCACCGGGTGGGTCGTCGGGAACGTTGGCCTCGTCGGGGCACTGGCGATCATCATCCTCGCGAACCTCATCACGCTCGCAACGGCCTTCTCCGTGTCGTCCGTGGCGACCAACATGGAGGTAGGCCCGGGCGGCGCCTACTACATCATCTCTCGGAGCCTCGGCGTCGAGATCGGGGCTGCGATCGGGCTGCCGCTGTTCCTCGCCCAGGCGTTCTCGATCACCCTCTACGCCTACGGTCTCGCCGAATCGCTCCAATACGTCTGGCCGGAGCTACCGCAGATGCCCATAGCCGCTGTGACGGTGCTGTTGGTTGCACTCCTTGCAGCCCGGGGAGCCGGGGTCGCTCTGAAACTCCAGCTCCCGATCATGGCGGCGATCGTCCTATCGCTGCTGGTCTTCTTCTTCGGAGTGGCCCGCTCCATGCCACAGAGCGTCGATCTGTTCGATTACGTCTCCGACCCGGCAGGATTCTGGACGGTATTCGCGGTGTTCTTCCCGGCGGTGACCGGGATCATGGCCGGCATCTCACTCTCGGGCGATCTGAAGAACCCGGCACGATCGATCCCGCGGGGGACGATCATCGCGGTCGTCGTCGGGTTCGTCCTCTACGTGTCGGTTGCGATCGCCCTGGCCCTCGCCGCTTCTCCCGGGGTACTTGTCGCGGATCCGCTCATCTGGTTCACGATCGCAGGTGGAGCGGCCTTCCTGATCTTCCCCGGACTATGGGGAGCGATCTTCTCCTCTGCAGTCGGGAGCGTGCTCGGGGCACCGAGAACCCTCGAAGCTCTCGTTCACGATCGGATCCTCCCCGGCCGGATCGCTGCCCGGATCGGCAGGATCGAGGGGCCCGGTGTTCCTCTTCTGATCACCACGGCGATCGCTTTCGCCGCAGTCGGGTTGGGAGGTCTGAACGCCGTCGCTCCGATCCTGACAATGTTCTTCCTCACAACCTACGGCATGGTCAACCTGGTCGCCGGCCTCGAGCGATTGAGCGGGGATCCGTCGTTCCGGCCCACGATGAAGGTGCACTGGATCGTCTCCCTGGGTGGCGCCGGCGCGTGCTTCTGGGCGATGTTCCTGATCAATCCGTTCGTTGCAGCGGTCGCTCTTCTGGTCGAACTCGGGATCTATCTCCTCGTCCGGAGGCGCGCTCTCACGGCCCGATGGGGTGACGCCCGCCGCAGCGCTCTCGTGTCTCTGGTGCGTTCTACGGTGCTGCAACTCAGGCGCCTGCCGGAGGATCCGAGGAACTGGCGACCGAACGTGCTGATGTTCACGACCGACCCCGAGCGGGACTACGCAACCGCCCGGTTCGCGAACTGGCTGGTCCAGGACCGGGGCATCTTCACGGTCAGCCACCTGATCGAAGGCTCGATCACCGACCACGTCGCTGATCTGCCGCACGCCGTTGAAGACCTCAACCGATCACTAGAGAAGGCCGGTCTCACCGGCTTCGGAGAGGTGGAGATCGTGCCCGATCTCGGCCGGGGCATCGTGTCGGTGGCCCAGGCGAACGGGATCGCGGGGATCGCGTCGAACACCGTGCTGTTCGGATGGCGGGAGGGTCGTGACGAGATGGCGACGGTGCTCAACGCGATCGAGGAACTCTCACTGCTCCACAAGTCGAGCGTCATCTGCCGTCCCGTGTCCAAACGTCTCGCTCCGACCGGCAGGACGATCGACGTGTGGTGGGGTGGATTGCAGCAGAACGGCGACTTGCTCGTGCTGTTCGCCCATCTCCTGTCGCTCGATCCGGGATGGCGCGACGCGACGATCAACATCAAGTCGATAGCGACGACGGAGATGATGGAGCAACGAACCGTGCGGTCCCTGGACGAGATGATTCGGGCCGCGAGGATCGGTGCGCAATTCGAAGTGATCCGCAAGCCGGAGAACGAGACGATCCTGGACATCATCCACAGCCGCTCGAAGGACGCCGATGTGGTGTTCCTCGGTCTGAAGGAGGTCGGCCCCGACGAGGCGGAAGAGTACGTTGAGCGGTTGCTTCAGCTCATGTCCGGGCTACGGACCGTTCTCTTCGTCCGCAACGCCGGCCAATTCCGCGGACAACTCCTCGGTGTCGAGCGGTCGAGTTCGAACCTCACATAGCGCGGGTCTTCGCGCGGGTGTCCGGTTCGCCGCCCCATGCCGCGGGCTGTCGGCACCATATAGGACGCTGTGAACCCTGGGTATGCGACCCGCTCTGGTCGGTCAGTCGGCGTCGACGCTCTCTGGCTCCTGGTCCGATACGTTGGCGGTCGTGACGGCCTGCGGTCCGGCGATCAACTCGACGACCGCAGCGAGGAAGGCTCCGACGAGCACGACGAGAACGGCGATCGCGAACGAGACCGAGGGCATGACCAGCAGCACGAGCAGGCCGATACCGAGAATTCCCCATTGGAGCGGACGTCGCCATGTGTAGAAGAAGAGCGAAAGGCCGGTCGGGGGCTCCTGGCTCTGGCCCCGCCACCGATCGACTCCGTCTCCAGCCGCAGTCCGCAGACGACTCGCTCGAGGGCCGGGGCCGAAGAACCACGCTGCGAGGCCGATCACGAAGGCAAGGAAGACAAGAGCCCAGATGGTGTTGGTGAGGTCGCTCACCAGAGTGTCCCAGACGGCGAGTCCGGCGGATCGGTTGACTTCGTCTTCGATCGCGCCGACCGTGAGGCCACGGCCGAAACGCAACGAGACCAGGTTGATAACCCCTGCAATCGCCGTGCCGAAGCCGAGGATGGCGATCTGCCTGCGTCGATCGGGGCCAACCAGCAACGCCGCCGCGATGGCGACGATCGCGAGAAGGACGGTGAGCCAGCCGAGGGTGTCGAGGAGTTTGACGGCCTGCTGTGCCGATCCGAGAGCATCGGACTCAACCAGCACGATCTGACCAAGCGTGAAGTCCTCACCGACGAGGGCCCGGACGTCGAGGCCCTTGTCGGCGACGGCGACGATGATCGGCTCAGCGATCGTGTCGATGTCGATCCCCACGGTCCCTTCTTCAGCAACGACCGCTCCGCTGCCGGTGAGTAGCACGGAGACAGAGGAGTGGGCGGCTCGTAACGCTGTGCTCCAGACGGTTGCGAAGGCGTCGGTCAGGATGAGTTCGTTGGCGACCGTGGCAACGAGGTTCCCGCTGGCCGTGGCAACCGGTCCCGCGATGAACGTCAACTCGGCCGGCAGTGCTTCAGCGATCGAGGCCTCGAGTTCGGTGGCCACGATGACCGCCTCACCGATCTGAATGGAGAGAGCTTCTGCGACGGCTTCGTGCTCGGCCAGCGGGGCCAGCGTTGCAACGAACGCGTCCGTGTCGAGCAGGGTCGTCTTGGCCCAGCCGACGTTGACGGCGAGAGCGATGAGGACGATGGCGAGAATGGCGAGGACCCACGCGAAGAACCGGCGGACACCGGACCCGGTCTTGGCGGGTGTGCTTGCTTCGAGTTGGGATCGCAGTGCCTCGTTCTCGGCTTGAAGCGCAGCGATCGAGTCACCCATCGACGCGTTGTCCGAGTTCTGTTCATTCATGGCGCGAAGCCTAACGCATGTGCTATCGGTCCGACGCTCGAACACGTGCTTCATTCTGTGGGCTGTGGGCGCCATATGGGACGCTGTGAACCCTGGGTTCGTGGCGTAGTTCCCTATCATCGACGACTATGCACTACGACCTGACAACGCTGCCGAACGGGCTGCGCATCATCTCCCAGGACATGCCCTCTCTGCGTTCCCTCGCCATCGGAGCGTGGGTCGGGACCGGGAGTCGCGATGAAGACCCCATCGAGGCGGGCGCCAGCCACTTCCTCGAGCATCTCCTCTTCAAGGGTTCCGAGGAATGGCCGGCTCGCCGGATCAGCGAGGCATTCGACGCCATCGGCGCCCGGAACAACGCCTTCACCTCCAAGGAGTACACCTGCTACTGGGCCCGGATGCGCGACGCCGATCTCGAGCTCGGCGTCGAGATCTTCGGCGAGATGCTCCAGCGCCCCGCGTTCCGACAGGACGAGATCGACAACGAGCGCGGGGTCGTGCTCGAAGAGATCAACATGAACGAGGACGACCCGACCGACGTCGCCCACGAACAGTTCATCACAGCGTTGTGGGGTGACCACCCGCTTGCTCCGCCGATTCTCGGCACCCGCGAATCGATCGTGGACATGAGCCGCGACACGATCCACGACTACTGGGCACGCCGCTACACCCCGAAGTCCACGGTGATAGCGGTGGCCGGACGCATCGATCACGACAACCTCGTCGAACTCATCGGGAACGCGTTCGACGATTGGCAGGGTGAAGAGATCGGCAGGGATCTGACGGCACCGTCGCCTTCTCGCAAGGTCGGTGTTCGCCATCGGGACACCGAGCAGGCACACCTCATCCTCGGCGGTCCGAGCATCACCCGCGACGACGACCGTCGATACTCGTTGATCGTGGCCGACCACGTTCTCGGCGGCGGCATGTCGAGCAGGCTGTTCCACGAGATCAGAGAGATGCGGGGTCTCGCCTATGCGGTCCACGCGTTCAGGCTTCCGTTCGCCGACGCCGGCTCGAACGCCATCTACGTCGGGACGACGCCGTCACAGACCGCTGAAGTGTTGAAACTCGTTCGCGGAGAACTCGACAAGATCATGGAACACGGCATCACCGACGAGGAACTCGCCAGAGCGAAGGGCCACGTGCAAGGGGCCCTCGCGATCTCCCTCGAGGACGCGGACGGACGAATGAACCGACTCGGCCGCAACGAGGTCACCGGTCTGGAGCACCGGTCGGTCGACGAGATCGTCGCCGAGGTCGATGCCGTTACTCTCGCGGATGTGATCGACGTCTCTCGAGCGGCCTACGGAGGGCCGTACGTCATCGGAGCGACGGGTCCGTTCGAAGAATCCGATCTTGAGGAGTTCGTACGATGATCGTGGCAGTGTCGGGTGCGGGCGGCCGGATGGGGAACCTGGTGGCGGAGACGGTTGCTGCGAGCGCCGATCTCGTACTCGGACCGCTCTACGACCCTCACCACGCCGGGGCGACCGTCGCCGGATATGAGGTCGGCGACGATCCGTCGGCCGTGGCAGAAGCCGATGTCGTCGTCGAGTTCACCGAACCCGATGTCGTGATGGAGAACCTGGCAACCTGGCGCTCGCTCGGCCTGAGCGCTGTCGTCGGTACATCCGGATTCGACGTTGATCGAATAGCGAGGCTGCGTAGGCAGTGGGGGGGCGGTCCTCCGAATTGCCTCATCGTTCCCAACTTCTCGATCGGGGCCGTTGTGATGATGCGCCTCGCCGAGATCGCTGCGCCGCACTTCGCTGCAACCGAGGTCATCGAATTGCACCACGATCGCAAGGTCGATGCCCCTTCCGGCACAGCGATCGCCACCGCCGAACGGATCGCAGAAGCGGCCTCGCAGAGCCGCGCTGTCGAGTCGACCGAACTGATCTCCGGGGCGAGAGGCGCCGACGTCTCCGGTGTTCCGGTCCACGCCGTCCGCCTTCCCGGACTTGTTGCCCATCAGCAGGTGCTGTTCGGCGGCACGGGCGAGATGCTCACGATTCGCCACGACACCACCGACCGAACGGCGTTCATGCCGGGAGTTATGGCAGCCGTGCGAGCGGTCGGAGATCTAGAGGACCCCGTGACGGTCGGTCTTGAGGGCGTTCTGGGGGTCTGAGGAGCGACGGGGGGACAGTAGAAAGTACGGACTACGGACTACGGACTACGGATTGCGGCCGAAGGCAAGGGTCTTCTCTTCTTGTCCTACTTCAAGTAGGATATCGCCATGGCAACTGAGAAGGTTTCCGTGAGTCTCGATCACCAGATGGTTACTGCTGCCCGTGAGAGGGTCGGCGGAAGAGGCCTGTCCGGCTACGTGAACGACGCTCTCCGACGCCAACTGCAACGCGATCGAATCCAAGATCTCCTGGCGGAGCTCGATGATGAATTCGGCCCGATTCCCGACCATGTCATGGAAGAGGTCAGAGACCTATGGCCCGAACCCGACGGTCACACCCGGCAAAGCGCCTGATCCTCGATTCGGGGGCCGTGATCGGTCTCTCGCGGGGAAACCATGCTGTCGGCGCCTTCCTCCGTCGCTCGATCGAACTTGATGTCCCGGTGGAGATCCCCGTTGTGGTGCTCGCAGAAACCGTGCGTGGCACGCGCCGGGACGCGCCGATCGACCGGGTATTGAAGGCTATCGGGGAGGTTCCCGATACCACGGCTGCGGTTGGGCGACGGGCAGGGCGGCTGCTGGGTGAGACTCAAACATCGGCAACAATTGATGCGCTGATCGTGGCCCATGCCATAGAAGTCGGCGGAGGTGCGATCCTCACCAGCGACCCGACGGATTTCAGGCGCCTGTCGGAGACCTACCCGGAGGTCGAGATCCACGCCGTGTGAGGAAGTCGGCGAACAGGGATAGCAGGAGTCCGAGTCTGTTGGCTGTTCGCCTCTGCCTGTCGCTTGTCGCCTCAGAACAACGCGGTCGCCAACTGCCTTCGGTAGGTCTGGGTCAGGGGGTGCTCATCGCCGAGGACGCCGAAGATGTCGAGGATCGCGAGCCTCGCTTCTTCCTTCTTCGGTCCTTTCGCTCGAACGACGGCAAGGAGGTGGTCGAGGGCGGGTTCGAACTCGCTCCGGGCGGCGAGAGCCTTGGCCAGATCGATGCGGGCATCCTCGTCTGAGTCGTCCTCTGCCAATCTCGTCTCGAGTGCGGAGAGGTCCTGGCCACTGGACGCCTTGAGTCGGGCGGCCGACTGGAGACGATCGACTTCCGCGTCGGGAGCGAGACGACCGAGGACAATCATCGCCTCGTCGGTCTCGCCACGGTCGATGAGCATGGAGGCGAGACTCGCCCCGGCTTCCGAGTGGTCGGACTGCTGGTCGAGAACCTGGCGGAGGATGTGTTCCGCCGTGACATGGTCGTTTGCGAGGAGAGCGGTGCGGGCCCGATCCACCATGAGGTCGAGTTCGGTGGGGAGGATTCCCTCGACCCACTGCCGAATCGCCGCTTCGGGAAGGGCACCCGTGAACGTGTCGACGATCTTCCCATCTCGGAATCCGACGACCATGGGGATGCCTTGCACGCCGTACTGAGCGGCAAGCTCCTGGTTGGAGTCGACGTCGACCTTGACGAGATCGAAGGCGCTTCCAGCTTCCGCCGCGACTTTCTCGAGGATCGGTCCGAGGATCAGACACGGTTGACACCACGCGGCCCAGAAGTCCACGACGACCGGTACCTCGCGGCTGCGCTGCAGCACTTCTTGCGGGAAATTTCCCGTGTCGACGTCCTTCACAAAGTCGCTTGGAGTGGTCATAGAGGCGAGGGTACCGGGGGGTCTCCTGCTACCGTCGCGGTCATGGAGACCAGACCCAACGCACCCTTTGGACATGTCCTGACCGCCGTCATCACACCGTTCGGCGACGATGGAACCATCGACTACGGCACGTTCTGGAGGTTGACCCGGCACCTCGCCGAACACGGCTCCGACGGCCTCGTCGTCGGCGGCACGACGGGCGAGTCGCCGACGCTGTCAACGAAGGAGAAGGTCGCGCTGTTCAAGGCCGCGGTCGACGCCGTCGGCGATCGCATGACGGTGCTTGCAGGAACCGGCACATACGACACGCGCGAATCCGTTGAACTCACCGAGCGGGCCGCCGAGGCCGGGGTCCACGGTGTGATGGCCGTGACGCCCTACTACTCGAAGCCGCCTCAGGAAGGAATCGCCCTCCACTTCGAGGCGATCGCCGACGCAACAGACCTCCCGGTTCTGCTCTACAACATCCCCGGCCGGACCTGCCGCATCATCGAGATCGACACGCTCGTCCGCCTCGCTGGACACGAGAGAATCGTCGCCGTGAAGGATGCTGTCGATGACCTCGACTTCACCAGGCGGCAGATCGAAGCGCTTCCCGAGGGTTTCGCCGTGTACTCCGGATCGGACGGTCACACCAGAGAGATCATCCGGGCGGGCGGCGTCGGCGTTGTCTCCGTTGCCGCGCACCTCGCAGGAGACACGATCAAGGCGATGGTCGAAGCGGCGGTCTCGGGCAACGATGCAGAAGCAGACCGCCTCGATGCGGCGATGGAGCCTTTGAACGAGGCCCTGTTCCTCGAGCCGAACCCCATGCCGCTCAAAGCCGGCCTTGACCTCGCCTGGGATCCGGTCGGTGAGCCGAGATTGCCGCTCATCCCGGCATCGGACGACACGAGGGCCGCCGTCGAGCGGGCACTCGCAGCATTGAGCGAGGCGTGAGCGTCCGAGTCGCCTTCCACGGCGGCCTCGGCGAGATCGGGCGGAACTGCGCGACGATCGAGATCAACGGGCAGATGGCGATGGTCGATGCCGGCCTGATGTTTCCGGAAGAGGACATGCTCGGTGTCGACCTCGTTCTGCCGGACTTCTCGTCTGTGCTCAAGCGCGGCGATGCGTTGTCGTTCGTCGCCCTGACGCACGGTCACGAAGATCACATCGGGTCGCTCGGCTATCTGCTCCGCGAGCGGAATGTCCCGGTCTACGGCACGGCGCTGACCATCGCTCTGGCAGAGTCCCGCGTCTCGGAACTTGGTGTCGAGGCGGACATGAGGATCGTGGAGACCGGCACGTGGGTCGAACACGGGAACTTCCGCTTCGCCTTCATCCCGGTGACCCACTCGGTGCCCGACGCCACCGGTATCGCATTCGAGACTCCGGAGGGGATCATCGTCCATACCGGCGATTTCAAGCTTGATCCGACGCCGATCGACGGCGTCACGACCGATCTCCAGAGCTTCGCCGGGTTCGGTCGTCGCGGCGTGCGACTCCTCCTCGCCGATTCGACGAACGCCGAACGGCCCGGTGTCGTCGATTCAGAGAAGACGGTCGGTGTGCGACTCGCCGAACTCGTCCACGAAGCCGAGGGGCGAGTCCTCATCGCCTGTTTCGCGAGCCACCTCCACCGAGTCCAGCAGTCGATCGACGCGGCCGTTGCCGACGGACGGAAGATCGCTTTCATCGGCCGGTCGATGCTGCGCATCAGCGAGATCGCATCCGGGATCGGACAACTCGACATTCCCGACGGCAGCGTCGTCGCGCTCAAAGAACTACTGGCCCTTCCACCGGAGAAGACGGCTGTCATCTCGACCGGGAGCCAGGGGGAGCCGTTCGCCGCGCTGTCCCTCATGGCCGCGGGGGAGCACCGGTCGATCTCTCTCGATCCGACCGATACGGTGATCCTCTCGGCAACACCGATTCCCGGCAATGAGAAGCGAGTGTCGCGCGTGATCAACAACCTCGCTCGCGTCGGGGTCACGGTTCATCACGGTCTCAACACCCATGTTCACGTGTCTGGCCACGCCGCGGCAGAGGAGCTGAAGGTGTTCTACAACGTCGTGAAACCGCAGGCCGTGGTGCCGGTGCACGGCGAGCAGCGGCACATGCTTGCGAACGCCGGACTGGCCCGGTCCGTCGGGGTCCCCGAGGTCGAAGTGTGCGAAGACGGAGATGTCGTCGTTCTTGAGAACGGCGAGATGAGGGTCGAACGCGGCGCCGTGTCGTCGAGTTACATCTACGTGGACGGCCTGGAGGTCGGAGAGGACGAAGCCGTGCTTCGCGACCGACGGCATCTCGCAGACGACGGCGTGATCCTCATCACCATCGGTGTCGACGCGAGGAAGGGTGACATCGTGTTCGGACCCGACGTCGATAGCCATGGCGTCACGGGAGACTCGAGAGTGCTTCACGATGCCGTCAAAGAACGCGTGTTGCAGGGGATCGAGACTCTCGATCGTCCCCTCGATCCGGATGCGCTTCGCAGCCGGATCCGGAACGCGGCACGCAAGGCGGTTCAGTCCCACATGAAGCGACGCCCCGTCGTGTTCCCGATCGTCATCAAGGTCTGATCGACCGAGCCGGGAATCCAGAGGTCCGGCGATACCGGGACCGCCGGGTCAATCGGGGCAGTTGGCGAACCGGCCGTAGAAAAGGAAGAAGCCCTCATAGATCCGGCCGGTGTTGACGGCCGTCGTCGTTCCCGGGAGCCAGGGAAGGTGACCCGCCGGCGCATCCGCCTCGTAGCGGACGCCGTCTTCTTCGAGCCACTCCCGACCGTCGACCCATCCCACCGCCCGTCCGAACGCGCGCCAGGTATCGGCTCGTGGCAGCCCGCGATCACGCGTCACCCTCAACGCGTTCGCCTGCGGAGTGAAGCCGAAACGACCATCGGAGGCATCGACCCAAGCGGCATCGATCGCTCGGAGGAGATCGCAATCCACCGTTGATGCTTCGTCGGGATCGAGGCCGACGTATCCGCCGACGTCGGCGTCGGCGATCAAGAGGCGGCGTGTTTCGTGATCAGCGGCCTTCCATTCGCCGGCGGCGAGCAGCGCACGAAGTGGTGAGGTGGAGTCGGTCATAGGGGAGAGGATACCGTCGTTTCCGGCTCGTTTCAGCTTCGTTTGTTCGGGTGCAGAGGAGGAGAAACGGTCGTCTGAGGACATCGAGAAACGGTGACGAATCACACACTTGTAACTCTTCGCGCGGCGGATCGCGCGGAGGGTGGTTCATCTCTGCGTCATCTTGGGGTATCGTACGGATTGATGGCAACGCGGACCAAGCGCCGCGGGGCAACGGGGCGGAGCAAAGCGACCCCCAAGAAAACCAAACGGATCTCTCTTCGGGCCAGAACCGTCCAAGCGCTAAGGACGGGTCGGGACCGCATCCGGGAACGGTTCGCACGTCAGAGTGATGACGTGTGGGGCGTTGTGCTCTTCGTGCTCGCCGCGCTTGTCGGCCTGTCGTTCTTCGGCCTTTCCGGGCCGATCGGTGCCGGCCTCTCCGGCTCACTGCGGTTCCTCTTCGGTATGTGGGCGTTCGCTGTGCCGGTGGTACTCGTCATCATTGGACTCTCGCTCGTCGGCGTGTGCTGCACCGAGGGTCGCGGTCGCCTGGTGGCAGGTCTTGCCGCGGTCTTCGTGGCTTCGCTGGCGTTGTTCCACCTGCTGACCGGCTCGATAGCACTGGCCGGTCACGTGGACCAGGTCAAGGAGAGTGGCGGGGCTGTCGGCGCCATCGTGGCGTTCCCGCTTCGCCGCATCGTCGGATTCTGGGGCGCTTTCCTTGTTCTCCTGGCAGGACTCGGACTCGGAACGCTCATCGTGACCGGGGCATCGATCAAGGACGTCGCCGGAACGATCGGCGCGTTCATGCAGAGTTTCCGGTCGTGGATCGGATTCGGATCCGATGAAGCCACCTCAGGACCGGTCGCGCGGACCGACGGGCCGATCGAGATCCACGAACCTGCGACGGACCCGTCGACGACCAGGCCGGAGAACGGCCCCAAGAAGTCTGCCAAGGCCCCGAAGAAGACGAAGCCGAAGCGCGTCCCGGCTCCGCAAGCGATTCCGGCTGATGGGTATCAGTTGCCGCCTCTCTCTCTCCTCGAGGCGTCGGCCTCCGAGGGGCCGAACCGTGGCGGTCTCGAACAGACGGCCGCCGAGTTGCAGGAAGCGTTGAGTCAGCACGGCGTCGACGCCAGACTCACACGGATCGTTCCCGGCCCGACCGTGACGAGATACGAGATCGAGCTCGCCCCCGGTGTGAAGGTGTCGCGGGTCACGACGCTGTCCCACGACATCGCCTACGCCCTCGCTTCACCCGATGTGCGCATCCTCGCTCCTATCCCCGGCAAGAGCGCCATCGGCATCGAGGTGCCGAACCGGAACCGGCAGATGGTGACGCTCGGCGACATCCTGGACGGCAGCACGGCAGCGGAAGACACCGACCCGATGCTCGTTGCCATCGGCAAGGACGTCAGCGGTAGTGCCCGCATGCTGCGCCTCACCGAGCTTCCGCACGTCCTCATCGCCGGTGCGACCGGGGCGGGGAAGTCGTCGTGCATCAATGCCCTGCTCACGTCGATCCTCATGCGCGCCCGGCCGGATGAGGTGCGGCTGATCCTCGTCGATCCGAAGCGAGTCGAACTCGGCCAGTACAACGACGTTCCCCACCTCCTCACGCGAGTCATCACGAGTCCGAAGAAAGCCGCCGACGCTCTCCAATGGGCCGTCGCCGAGATGGATCGCAGATACGACCTCTTGGCCGACTCGGGCGTTCGCGACATCGAGTCGTACTACGAGAAGTACGACGCGGGCGGCATCGACGAGGAGCTGTTCGATCGTTTCCCGTACATCGTGCTCGTCGTGGATGAGCTGAACGATCTGATGATGGTCGCCGGCCGAGTAGTCGAGGACTCGATCGTTCGGATCGCCCAGATGGCGCGAGCCGTCGGAATCCACCTGGTGCTGGCTACGCAGCGGCCATCGGTGAACGTCATCACGGGTGTCATCAAGGCGAACGTGCCGTCCCGCCTGGCGTTCTCCGTTGCTTCCCAGACGGACTCCCGGGTCATCATCGATCAGGTCGGCGCCGAGAAACTTGTCGGTCTTGGTGACATGCTGGTCGTCACGGCACGGGAACCGAAGCCGGAGCGGATCCAGGGAGCATGGGTCTCCGAAGCCGAGGTCCATCGCGTCGTGGAGTTCGTGAGAGACCAGCAGAACACGGGGTACCGCGATGCTGAGGTGTTCGAGGTTGCCGAGAAGGCCACCGAAGTGAACGAAGAGTTCGAGGGCGAGGATCCCGAGATCATGCGCCAGGCGATCGAACTGGTCGTCCGGAGCCAACTGGGATCTACCTCCATGCTCCAACGCAAGCTCAGGATCGGGTTCGCGAGAGCCGGACGGGTGATGGATATTCTGGAGAACAAGGGCATCGTCGGACCCTCCGAGGGATCGAAGGCCCGGTCCGTTCTCGTGACCGAAGAGGAACTCGGCGCTCTCATTGGGTGATCCTTTGACCGACCCCGACCTGCCGGCAAGAGAATCACGCCGCCCACCGATTCCGTCGCGTAATCTGGAGTTGATGATTCACGCACGACTCGACCAGTTCGACCCGGCGGGTGGGCACTCCAAGGAGTTCTCCGACCCGGAACGCGTTGTCGAGGCGCATCACATCGGCGAGGTTCTCGATGTCATCAGACAGGCCGAAGCAGCGGCCCGCGAAGGCTTCTGGTCCGTCGGCTTCGTCGCATACGAGGCTGCCCCGGCCGTCGACTCGACGCTGCCGGTGCGCGACCGCGAGCCGGGAGAGATGTTCGCTGATCTGCCGCTCGCATGGTTCGGCCTCTTCCGTGATTCGCGCGACGTTGACCCGTTCGTCGGCGAAACCCGTCTCGACGAATCCCCGTACACCGTCTCTCCCTGGATCCCGACGATGGACGAGGACACGTACGAGGAGAACGTTCACCGCGTTCGCCGCCTTATCAGGTCGGGGGACCTCGCCCAGATCAACTATGCGCTCCACCTCGATGCAGCCATCAGCGGAGATCTCGGCGAGTTCTACCGCGACCTCGTGCTCTCCCAGCGCGGAGGCAATGGGGCGTTCATCGATCTTGGGAGATACCGGATCCTGAGCGCATCGCCGCAACGGTTCTTCGCCGTCGAGGGATCGAAGATCAATGTACGGCCCACGAAGGGCACCGCTCCGCGGGGGCGCTGGTCGACAGAGGACGAGGACAACGCCGCCAAGCTCTTCGCATCGCAGAAGGACCGCGATGAGCACCAGCGGATCGTCGATCGGATAACCGGGGACCTCTCCGACATCACGCTTCCGGACACACTGGAGATCCATGAGTTGATGAAACTCGAACGGCTCGAGACGGTGTGGCAACTCGGATCGGACATCTCGGCGGAACTCACGCCGACTGCTGGGATCGTTGACGTCTTTCGCTCGCTGTTCCCCTCAGCGGTCATCACCGGCGAACCGAAGGCCCGTGCCATGGAAGCTATCGCGACACTCGAGTGTCGGACCCGCGGCGTCTACGCCGGTGCGATCGGGTACATGGCACCGACCGACGCAGAGCGGCCGGATGCCAGTTTCAGCGTCGCCATTCGCACGCTCACCGTCGATGCCGAGGAAGGCGTGGGGGACTACGGCGTCGGAGCGGGGATCACGGAGACGTCGGTGCCCATGGGCGAGTACGAGGAAGCCAAAGCGAAGACCCGGATCCTGGTGCAACGCCGACCGGAGATCGCGCTCTTCGAGAGCATCCGATGGGAAGAGGAACACGGCTTCTGGTGGCTCGGCCGACACCTTGAACGCATCGGGAGTTCCTGCGCGTACTTCGGGTTCTCTTTCGACGATGCATCCGTGCGCGATGCCCTGGAGGAGGCCGTTGCAGGGAAGAGCGGTGCACACGCCGTCCGGCTGGAGGTCGATCGGCTTGGCCGGAGTCTGGTCACGTTCGACCTGGACGATCTGCCACCGGCACGATGGTGGCCCAACCCCGGGCACGACCCGGTGACGTGTGCGATCGACCTGCGGGCCGTGTCGTCTGAGAGCATTTACCGCTTCCACAAGACGACGGCAAGACGTCCCTACAACGACCGTCGTATGACATTCCCCGAGGTTGACGATGTGCTGATGGTGAACGAGCGGGGTGAACTGACCGAAGCGACGACGCATAACGTTGCCGTGCAGTGCGCCGGAACGTGGGTCACTCCACCGCTCGCGTCGGGATGTTTGCCCGGAGTGCTCCGGCAGGTGCTGATCGATGAAGGGGCGCTGTCCGAAGAGGTCATCATGGTCGACGACCTGGACGGCGCAGACGGAATCGGCCTGCTGAGTTCCGTACGCGGCTGGAATTCCGCCCGACTGATCCGGCGGTAGCCTCCGGTCGAATGTCGATCTCGTTGACCTCGTGAACCTTGTTGAAGGACTGATCCTCGTCGCGGCAGGTGCTGCCGCCGGGTTCATCAACGCGCTTGCAGGCGGCGGATCTGCCATCACGATCCCCATCCTCACGGAGCTGGTCGGAATCAACACGGCGAACGGGACGAACCGCATCGCCATCTTCCTCGCCAATCTGACTGCGATCGCCGGCTATCAGAAGGGCGAGGCGGTTCCCTGGCGGCGACTCAGTGTCCTCCTGATCCCGACCGTGATCGGGGCCGCCGCCGGGGCGTGGCTTTCGACGGTGACACCGCCGGACGTCCTTCGATTGATCTTCGCCGGCGTACTGCTCCTTGTTGCTGGGTCTGTGGTGCTTCGCCCATCGCGCTGGCTCGAGGATCGGGAGGCGGCGCTTCATGAGCCGTGGCGATCGCTTGTGTTCCTCGGCATCGGTTTCTACGGAGGCTTCGTTCAAGCCGGGGTCGGGTTCCTGCTCCTGGCCGGTCTTGTACTCGGTGCGGGGATGAACCTGGTCAACGGCAACGCAGCGAAGGTCGTGCTGGTGGCCGCGTACTCACCGATCGCGATCCTGCTCTTCGCCAATGCTGCCCAGGTCGATATCGTCGTCGGAGGAGTGCTGGCGGTGGGCCAGATGTCGGGAGCGTGGGCGGGGTCGCGCCTCGGCGTCCTCAAGGGCGCGGCGTGGATTCGCTGGGTGCTCGTTGTCGCTGCGGTGTTGGCTGCCGGACGTCTTGCGTTCGGATAGGGTGAAGGTATGACTGACGTCGATCTCGACCGGATGCTGCGAGAGCTCTCTGAGGTGCAGGACCGACTGAACGCCCTGCCGGAGGACGCCTTCGCAGAGCGCTACGAACTCCGCTGTCGCCAGGATGAGCTTCGTGACCAGATGACGTCGTACCGGATCGACTTCGATGCCGAGCGATCGTCGGGCGATCTGCTGTCCGAACTGTCCGGCTTGCGGGTGCGTCTGACGGAGATCGAGGGGCAGCGCATCGACATGGTTTCGCAGGCCGGTGGTAGTGGAGCCATGACCGGCGCGATGACCCCGGAAGAAGGGCTGAACCGCAAGATGGAAGAAGCCGCCGGCGCCGGGGAGATCCGCTCGAAGATCGGCCGCATCAAGGGGATCCTGATCGACCGCGGCGTAGAGATTCCTGAGGCGCAGTAGGCAGCCGGTGGCCGTGGCCTGTGTGTTGCTCACCGGCTTTCGGCTCTGAGCTTCTGAATCTCGGCTACTCCGCTACTCCGCTACTCCGCTACTC
>JAYEIJ010000200.1:18826-22775 GCA_034660035.1 Actinomycetota bacterium
GCTACTCCGCTACTCCGCTACCCGCGACGGTACGCTTGCCGTCGATGACCCCTGATGCCCCCACGATCTGGCTGACGACGCTCGGATGCGCCAAGAACCAGGTCGACTCCGACAAGATCACCGGCATGCTCACGTCCGCCGGATACGCCGAGGCGTCGTCCCCCGAGTCCGCCGATGTCGTGATGGTGAACACGTGCGGGTTCATCGAACCGGCCCGCCGGGAATCGGTCGACACGATCCTCGATCTTGCCGGGGCGAAGCGGGAGAACGCCAGCCTCGTCGTGGTCGGCTGCATGGCCCAGCGATACGAGACCGAACTCGCAGAGGCGCTGCCCGAGGCCGACGCCGTGTTGGGACTCGATCGCTACTCCGAACTCGTCGATCGTCTCGACGCGCTTCGACGATGGACGCCGCTCACCATCGGTTCCGCCCGTCGGTCGCACATGGACATTCTGTACGAGACCCGGCGTCCAACGCCGTCGACACCGTACGCATACGTGAAGGTGGCCGAAGGGTGCGACAAGCTGTGCACGTTCTGTGCGATCCCGCAGTTCCGGGGCAAGCAGCGATCACGGAGTCCGGAGAACATCCGGGATGAGATCGCCGAACTCGCCGGGGCCGGCGTCGCGGAGATCGGCCTGGTCGCTCAGGATCTTGCCGCATACGGTCGCGACACCGATGCTCCCGACATCGTCAAGTTGGTCCGGTACGTCTCCGATGTCGACGGACTCCGTCGCCTCCGCCTCTACTACCTGTACCCCCGCGAGATTCGCCCGGCGCTGATCGAGGAGATGGCCGGCAATCCGATCGTCGCCGACTACTTCGACCTGTCGCTCCAGCATGTCTCCGGTCGCCTGCTCCGGGAGATGAAGCGTCCCGGATCGGGGGATCAGCACCGGGACCTCATCGGCCGCATTCGCTCGGTGTCCCCGCATGCAGCCATGAGGTCGTCGTTCATCGTCGGATTCCCCGGAGAGACCGACGACGACGTAGATGACCTTGCGTCCTTTCTCGACGACGCCCAACTCGACTGGGCAGGTTTCTTCCCGTACTCACCGGAGGAGGGCACCGAAGCCGCCGTCATGGACGATCAGATTCCGGACGAAGAGAAGCAAGCCCGGCTGCGCCATCTCCAGGGCATCCAGGACGATGTCACGACGGCTCGTTCTATCGACCAGATCGGACGGACGCTCACGGTCGTGGTCGATCAGGTTGAGGACGACCGGCCTGTGGCGCGCTCATATCGGGAAGCCCCCGAGATCGACGGTGTGATCCTCCTCGATCAAGGAGAGCCGGGGGATTGGGTCACCGCCGAGATCACCGGTGGCTACGGGACGGACCTGGACGGGATCGTGAGGGGGCCAGCGTGATCGTCGAGATCCTCGCCATCGGTACGGAACTGCTGCTCGGTCAGATTGTGAACTCCAACGCGACGCGAATCGGTGAGCGACTTGCCGACGCAGGACTCGATCACTTCCAACAGACCGTGGTCGGCGACAACGAGGCCCGTATCGCCGCCACGATTGATGCTGCCTGCTCGCGAGCCGATGCCGTGATCATCACCGGTGGCCTCGGACCCACGAAGGACGATCTGACACGCGAAGCGATCGCCCGGGCAGCCGGCGTCGAGATGATCTTCGACGAGGAGCAAGCTGAGCGGCTTCGCAAGCGGTGGGAGAGCAGCGGTCGGATCATGCCCGGATCGAACCTCCAACAGGCCGAGCGACCCGAAGGCTCGACGCTCATCGCCAATCCGAAGGGAACGGCTCCGGGCATCCGTCTGCGGATCGGCGATACCTGGGTGTTCGCTCTGCCGGGCGTTCCGGCCGAGATGATTCCCATGCTCGAGGATTCCGTCATCCCGTTCCTGGGCGACGGCGACGAATCGACGGTAGCGAGCCGCCTGTTGCGCACATGGGGAGAATCGGAGTCCGCGATCGGTGAACGGCTTGGCGATCTCTACGACGAGTCGACGAACCCGACGATCGCATTCCTGGCGTCGGGCGGCGAGATCAAAATCCGGATCACTGCGAAGGCGTCGACGCGCACCGAGGCGGCGGCATTGATCGCGCCGCTCGAGGCGACGGTGCGCGAACGTCTCGGGAAGAGGGTCTTCGGCGCCGATGACGACACGGTCGAGGTAGTGGTCCTCCGCATGCTTGAGGAGCGCGGATGGACGCTCGGGACCGCGGAGTCCGCGACTGGCGGCCTGGTCGCCGGACGGATCACCGCGGTTCCCGGTGCGAGTCGGGTGTTCCGTGGATCGATCGTCTCCTACGCGACTGAGGTCAAGGTGTCCCTCCTCGGTGTCCCTGGGGATCTGATAGCCGAGCAGGGCGCGGTGAGCGAACCCGTTGCGGTGGCGATGGCGGACGGTGCCCGTGGGCAACTCGGCGCCGACGTCGTTGTGGCAGTCACCGGATCCGCGGGCCCAGATCCGCAAGACCAACCTGTCGGAACCGTGGTGATCGCGGTGGCGACGCCGGACGGCACCAGGGTGCGCACGTTGAGACTTCCCGGCGACCGGGAGCGTGTCCGGACCTTCGCATCAACGGCTGCTCTCCAGTTGCTGCGCATGTCGCTCCAGGGGGTCGACTGGGGGAGTCGGTGAGCGAGCGGCTGTTCCTCGCCGTCGCGTTGACCGACGAGATCCGGCACGGCCTTGCCGCGTTCTTGGGCGAGCGAACGATTCGGCTGCCGGGTAGACCGACGCCACCCGACAATTGGCACCTAACGCTCCGGTTCCTCGGATCGACCGAAGCTCTCCAACGAGACCGTGTCCTTGAGTTCCTGGACGAACACCTGGCGGTCGAGCCGTTCACGCTCGGCTTCGTCGGTCTCGGAGCGTTCCCGAAGCCGTCGAAGACGACCGTGCTGTGGCTCGGCGTCGGTCGAGGAGCCGAGGAAGTGACGGCGATGGCGGCCGTGGGCGAGGAGGCGGCGATCTCCGCGGGGTTCGAATCCGAGGACCGTCCGTTCCATCCGCATCTCACGCTGTCGCGTATTCGACCGCCCGTGAACGCCGAAGAGATCATCGAACAGGTCGGCGCGTTTCCGCTGAAGATGGAGGTGGACCGGCTGACGATCTACCGGAGCCACCTGGGCCGCGAGGGTGCCAGATACGAGACCGTCGACGAAGTCCTGCTCTAGATCGCATCGTTTGTGCTTACGTACACAACTGTTGTGAACGTAGACACAAACGACCGTTGAGATCCGGGTTGTTTCGATTTCCTCGACATCGAACACGCGTTCGACTACCGTAACGCCCGGTCGTGGAATACCATCGTTGTGATTCACGGCTCAGAATCTGTCACAGGCGCCCGGTACGTTACGGGAACGTCAAAGAAGGAGACAACGTGACCGACAACCAGAGCGACCGGGACAAGAACATCGACATGGCCATGTCCCAGATCGAGCGTCAGTTCGGCAAGGGAGCCATCATGAGAATGGGTGACGAGGAGATCCGCAAGATCGACGCGATTTCCACAGGCGCCCTCTCGCTCGACCTTGCTCTCGGCATCGGCGGCGTGCCGCGCGGCCGGATCGTCGAAATCTATGGGCCAGAGAGCTCCGGGAAGACGACCTTGGCCTTGCACGTCGTTGCAGAGGCACAGCGCACCGGCGGCCTCGCCGCCTTCATCGATGCCGAGCATGCGCTCGACCCCGTCTACGCCCGGGCGATCGGTGTCGACGTCGACGAACTTCTGATCTCGCAGCCCGATACGGGGGAGCAGGCACTCGAGATCACCGACATGTTGATCCGATCGGGGGCGCTCGACGTGATCGTGGTCGACTCGGTCGCCGCGCTCGTGCCTCGTGCCGAGCTCGAGGGTGACATGGGCGACACGCACGTCGGCCTCCAGGCCCGTCTGATGTCGCAGGCGCTGCGCAAGCTCGCCGGCACGATCAACCGATCCCAGACCACCGTGGTCTTCATCAACCAGCTTCG
>JAYEIJ010000201.1:0-1530 GCA_034660035.1 Actinomycetota bacterium
GACGGGGATACATCGCCAGATCACCGGGCACGTACCCGATGTGCCGGCGGATCTCCACCGAGTCGGCGTGGGAGTCGAGTCCGACGATGGAGGCGTGTCCCGAAGTTGGGCGGATCTCGTCGAGGATCGTCCGGATCATCGTCGTCTTGCCGGCCCCGTTCGGCCCAAGGAAGCCGAATATCTCTCCGCTCTCGACGCTGAGATCGAGATCGATGAGGGCCTTCACATCGCCGTAGTGCTTCGTGAGCCTTTCGGTGTGGATGGCGATCTGGTTGGTCATGTCGTTCCTTCGCTTTCGGTGAATAGCTGCTGTACCTGCGTCGCGAAGGGTTCCTCAAGGATGCCTTCGCCGTAGATCTCGTAGATGGGTCCGATGTATGCGCCTGCTGTTGGGCGTGTGAGAGCATCGGGATCGGTGAGGTCGAAGCCGAGGAGTCGCTCTATATGTTGATGGAGCACGAGCGATCCCAAGCCCCAAGCGGTGAGGACGACAGCCCGACCTCGCGGGTCGTCTGTGGGCTTCAGTAACCCCGAATCGACTCCCTGCTGGATGTAGCCCTCGGCGTCGTCCACGAGTCCGTCGACGAGGCGCGCGACGGCCGGTGAGTCGTCAGCCAGCACTTGAGCGAGATAGGCGATCAGCGGTCCGTTGGGGGCATTGCGCAACGCGGCCAACACGTCGAGGTTGGGGCCGGTGGAGAGTGTCTTCTCCTTGAAATCTCGAATCGTCGTGGCGACGAATTCGTCGCAGGCCGACCGGAGACCGTCCATGGATCCAAAGTGGTGGATCACGAGAGCGGGGGAGACGTCCGCGATGGACGCGACCTTCCGTGCTGTCGTTTCCTTGATCCCATGCCTTGCGATACAGGTGATCCCCGCATCGCGTATCCGAGCTCTGGTCGATCGATCATCGACCGACTCTCCGACATCCGGACTCTCCGTAGTTGAACGCATGTTCAGTATCTTATACGCGTGTTCAGTACTTGTCTAGGGGCAATGCAACGGACATGCTGCGTACTGTGGGGACGACGTGACGCGTTGAGGGAGAGAATCCATGGAAGACAATCCCGTCATAGAGATGCTGGGAAGACGGCTTCGCCTCGCCGTCATCGGCGGTGGTCCCGGGAGCTTCATCGGTGCCATGCACCGTACTGCGGCCCGAATCGATGACCGGTACGAGATCGTTGCCGGCGCATTGTCATCTGATTCCGAGCGGTCGATCGCAGCGGGTAGGGCGCTCGGATTGCCACCCGAGCGATGCTACGGAGATGGAGTTGAACTGCTCGAGAGAGAGGCCGCGCACAGCGACGGTGCGGATGTTGTGGCGATCATGACACCGAACGACAGTCACCATGCTTACGCCATGGGCGCGTTGGGGCGCGGGTTCGACGTGATCATCGACAAACCACTCACCAACACGCTCGACGAGGCGCTCGAGGTACTGGCGTGTGTGAACGAGACGGGACTCGTTCTTGCCCTGACGCACAACTACACGGGTTACCCGATGGTGCGTCAGGCGAGCGCCATGGT
>JAYEIJ010000202.1:0-22755 GCA_034660035.1 Actinomycetota bacterium
ACGGCGCTCTTCGGATCGAGGAGCGGCGTCAGCACCTCGTACTCGACCTTGATCAACTCGGCGGCCTGAACGGCCTCACGATGGCTTCGGGCGATCACACCGGCTACCTGCTCGCCGACGAACCGGACGTAGTCCTGGGCGAAGATGTAGCGGTCCTCCATGTACATGCCGAACTTGTACGGGAAGTCCTTGCCGGTTGCGACGCGCGCGACGCCCTGCGCTGCTTCGGCTTCCGTGGTGTCGATGGAGAGGATCCTGGCGTAGGCATGCGGGCTCTCGACGATGGCGGCGTAGAGCAAGCCGGGACCGAAGTCCATATCGTCGACGAACTCGGCGGCGCCGCTGACCTTGTCGAGACCGTCGATCCTCACCGCCGGGGTGCCGACGGTCGTGAGGTCATCGGTCTTGGACTCGGCCTCGAACGGATAGTCGGTCGTCATTCGGAACCTCCCCTTCCCGCTGCGAGCACGGCGTCGATGATCGGGTCGTATCCGGTGCAGCGGCAGAGGTTGCCGGCAAGGGCCTCCTGCACGTCGTGGCGTGTGGGGTTGGGATTGCTATCGAGCAGTTCAGTGGCAGATAGGACGATGCCGGGAGCGCAGAAGCCACACTGGAACGAGTTGTTCTCAAGGAACAGGGCTTGCAACTCGCTGATCCCGTCGTAGCTGATGCCCTCCACCGTCGTGATCTCGTGACCGTCGGCTTCGACGGCGAGCACCAGGCAGCTGCGCACGGTGCGATCGTCCATGAGGATGGTGCAGGAACCGCAGTCGCCGCGTTCGCATCCGATCTTGGGACTCTTCGTTCCGATTCGCTCCCTGAGAACGTCGAGGAGCACGTCTGCCGGGGCAACGTCGAGTACCCAGTCTTCGCCGTTGACTTTGATCTTGAGATTCATCGTCGTCCTCTCAGATAAGCCGGGTGCCGTATGCGGGGCCGGTGCCGGAGAGTCTGTCTTCTGCAGCAACCAGTCCCCGTTTCAACATCACCTCGGTCATGCGGATGCGGTACTCCGCGGAAGCCCGCATGTCGGTGATCGGGCTGATCTCGTCGCGAACCATGGCGACGGCCTCGGCGATCACGCCCGCATCGAGGGACTTGCCTTTGAGAACCTCCTCGATGCGGGCTGATCTGATCGGCGTGGGAGCGACTGCCCCGAACGCGACGCGATACTCATGATCCCGATACGCGATGATCCCGACGGCAGCTTGGGCAAGGTCCTCGCCGCCGTAGCGCATGAGCTTCACATAGACGCCGCCGTGCGAACGCAGAACGATGGTCAGATGTGTGACGACTTCATCGTCGGTGCGTGCGGTCTCGCGGAGTCCCACGAACCATTCGTTGATATCGACGCTGCGCTCGCCGTTGGGGCCGGCGAGATGAACGGTTGTGTCGTAGGCAAGCAACACGGGTCCGGCGTCGCATGAGGGGACGGCAGAGCAGATGTTCCCGACCATCGTGGCCCGGTTGCGGATGCCCTGGGAGGCCACGGTCTCGGCCATCTCTGCCAGCAGCGGAGCATGCTCCTTGACGAGATCCGACTCGATCAGGTCGGTGAACGTAACCAACGAGCCGATGTGGAGAGTGTCACCCTCGAGCTTGAGGTCCCGAAGTCCGGGAACGTCCTTGATGTCGACCACCAGGTCGGGCGCCACCGCATCGTCACGGAGCCAGGCCACGAGATCGGTGCCACCGGCCAGGAGGCGGGCCGAGCCCGAGCAATCCGCGAGGATTCGAATGGCCTCCGCGAGCGTATCTGGACGTTGGTAGTCGAATTCCCGAGCGATAACCAAAACAACCTCCTCCAACCCGATCTTCGAATCTTACAAGAAGCGGTGTGGCGTCTGTTGACAACCTTCACGCCGTTTCATCGTCAGATACTTACTAGAGCGTTCCAACACAATCCGAGGTGGCACTTCTCACAGCGACACCTGCCCGATGTCCCTCACGAGCGTGCTCGCGAGGGCGTTCGTACCCTCGACGAAGCACTCGATCGGTGCTTCCACCAATCCGGCGCCGACCATCCCGGTGCCGGGGACCTTGCCCGCAACGCCCGTGTTGATCTGCGGCAGCACGCCGGTACGAACGACCCGAACGGCATCGATCCCGGTCGGTGTGCCACGAAACTCAAGCATCGGAATCTGATAGACGGGGTGCTCGGCCATCGTGATCTCGTACATGGCGAGGGTCCGGCGTACCGCTCCGGCTGCAGTCCCGCCCACGAAACCGACGATCGCCGGCGCTGCCGCCATGGCGAGACCTCCGAGACCGACCGTCTCCGTGATCGTCGAGTCGCCGATGTCCGGGCTGGCGTCATCTTCGGTGAACGCACCGAGGTAGAGACCGTCGACCGGAGGGGCCGGAGCGATGAACCATCGGTCCCCGGTTCCGGACAGCCTCACTCCGAAGTCGGTGCCGTTGCGGGCCATCACTGTGACGAGGCTCGAGCCGGGCACGCCGGATGCGGCATCCGAGCCGAGCTTGCCGGCCGCCATGACCAGGTTGAGCATGAAGTGATCGTTGCCATCGATGAACTTGAACACGTCGGCACGCTGGTCGACCGGTGCATCGGCGCCGTCAACGAGCGCTCCGCCGATCTCGCGCAGGAACAGCGACGTCACGGCCCGATTCCTGTTGTGCCCGTCGTCGCCCATCTGCAGTGCTTGCGCGACCAGCGACTGGAGGTCGATCGGTCCTCGACTCTTGAGAACTGCGCTCAGAACCGGTCCCAGCACTTCGTCCATCCAGTGGAGCCGGTTGATCGCCTCGTCGCCGTACGCGCCGTACCGAAGGACCTTTCCGAGTCCCTCATTCAACGTCGAGTAGGCAACACCGCCGCCGGCTGCGTCTTCAACCACGGCCACGGGCATCGACGGCGATGTCACTCCGGCCATGGGGCCAACCGCTCCGTGGTGATGGCATGGAGACAGTTCGATCTCACCCCGGGCGGCTCTCGCGGCAGCGTCGTCGGGATCGTCGGCAAGACCCTCGTACAGCATCGCTCCGATGATCGCTCCCCGCATCGGTCCGCTGGCTCGGTCCCACTCCAGCGGTGGGCCCGCATGGAGGAACGTTCGATCGGCCATGCCGGAGAACACATCGCGAGCAACCTTGACATCGACGAGTTGCGGTCGCACGGCCAGCATCCGGCCGATCGCAACTTCGTTCGCCTCTCTCATCTGATCGTCGGAGAAAAGGACGGCGAGCGCTGCTTCCGTCCCCTCTTGAGGCGGACGCCAGTCGGCGCGCTCGACTGCGGAACCCTGCTGCTCGATCGAGGCTGCGAGCATGTCCGTGCCGGCGGTGACGATGACCGGATCGGTATCGAGAAGATGACTGAGATCACTCATGATGAAGTCCTTGTCGTTGCGAGGCGTGCCGCTTCGAGTGCGGCCGCCGCGTTTGAGAGGTACACGGATGCTCCTGCGTCGTTGAGTACCCCGGCTTGAGCGTCGCGACCCTGCGGATCGCCGGTCGTTCCGCAGAGCGACACAACAACCGCTACTCCCCGGTTCACGACCATCTCGATGATCGGCGCTAGTTCGGCGGCGGGGTCGGCGTTCGACCCGTATCCGAGGACGACGTCCATGAGCACCACGCCGACCGATTCATCCTGGCCTGCCGCGGCAAGTCGTTCGACACGAACGGTCTGATCGATCATCGGATGTGCCCGGCCCTGTGTGTACTCATCATCGCCGTAGTCGATGAACGTGTGCCCATCGTCTTCTTCGCTCGTCCCGATCTCGCCCAGCAGTGGCGCGGCCACGTGACGCGCCTCGGAGCGCAGCGTCCCGCCGGAGAAGAGCCCCCGTACCGAACCGGGTCGATGATCTTGATCCGGTACCTTCCACGATCCGTACACCGGCCGCGGCAGGCCGAGCGCATCGAGCACCTCTCCCGCCCCCTCTTCGAGTGTTGTCTCTCCCATGAAGGTGATCACGACCGGGGTGGCACACTCTGCAGCGACGCGACGCACGGTGTCGGCGACCGGCGCCGCCGGGGGCTTCGAGATGACCACGATCAACCCGGTCTCGGGGTCAGCGTCGAGCGCTTCCAACGCTTGCAGGGTCGACGAGGCGCCCACATCTTCGGAGAGATCGTGGCTTCCCGTGCCCAGTGCATGCCTGACGCCCACGCCGGCGTCGTCGAGCAGGGCGCACATCTCCTGGATTCCGGTCCCCGACGCCCCGACCATGCTCACCGGACCGGGTTGCACGGCATTGGCGAACCCGAGGCCGAGACCGTTGACGATCGTCGTGCCGCAATCGGGCCCCATGACGAGGAGTCCGTGATCTCGTCCGTACTGCTTGAGCGTGATCTCCTGGGAGATCGGCACGTTGTCGCTGAAGATCATCACGTGCATGCCGTCCTGGAGCGCTTCCATCGCTTCGACGAACGCGTGCTCACCCGGCACCGAGAGCAGGGCCACGTTGGCGCCGTTGATCTTGGCGGCCGTCCCGATGGTCTTGGGATCCGGTGCATCGAGTCCGCCTGATGGATCGGTCTTGGGGGTGAGCGCTTCTTCGAGAGCGCGATGCGCGGCGGCCACGGCCTCTTCGCTCTCAGCATGAATGGCCAGCAACAGGTCGTTCGGACCGACGCCAACCACCGTGTCCATATCGAACCCCATGTCGGCGAGCAGACTCAGATTGAGTTCGGTCGCCATGGCGACCAGAGCGTTCGTGACGCCCGCGACCCCCTGGAGGGCCTTGCTTGCTTGCATCAGGCGCACCGAGTCGTGGTAGCGGCCTTGGTGTATCTCGACACGAGAGATCATCGTTTACCTCCGTTGGAGTGCGGGTTGAGATCGAAGAAGTGAAATGGCACCGAGGATCAGGCCTGAGGCCAGCGCCGACCCCGAGGTATGACCCACCCTGATGAGGTCTCGGTGCCTCAGGGCGACATCACCTCGACCGGTGAGGGCACGCAGCATGTCTCCCGCCGGCGCCGCTACCCGGCCGTCGATGGCGTGACCGATCAACGCAGCCGAGAACGTCGTGGTTCGAATCGACGCGAGTCGCATCAGGGGATCAGCGACGGTATCGAGTACCGCCCCCGCATTCGCGTTGCCCAACGCTTCGCCGAGCGTCCGTGTGGCGGCGAGGGCACCTGCCAGGTAGTCGTCGCCCTCAGGAGTCAGACCGGGGCCTCCCCCGATCAACGATTCCGCTGCGCTGAGGATCTCAGGGGGTGAACCTGCGGACAGCGCAGCCAAGAGCGAACCGGATTCGACGTCGGGCACTGTCGAGGGAAGGCCCGCTATCGCCGATTCGAGTTCTTCGGCCGAGATCCGACGAAGGGCTGGGCGGGGATCCCACCACCGTACGACATCGATCGTCAGCTCCTCGAACATCAACTGGCCCAATCCGACGGTGACCGGCGAACCGTGTCGGACCGAACGGAAAGCGTCTGCAGTTGCTTCGGCCGCTATCTCAACTCCGTTGGGAAGCCGAGTAGCGTCGCTGGTCGATGCAACGACCACTTCGTCGTTCGCGAGCACCCAGACGGCCTGGCTCGCCGTTCCGATCACCGTCGCCGGCGCATGCAGGTCAGAGAACATGCCGCGAATCGCGGTGCTCGCCACCCCCGGCACCCGGGGGGATGCCGGGGAGGGACGAATCTGGACCGCTCGAGCGGTCATCTGCTACTACCCGAGATCGACGATGGCAGCGACCGGTCCACCGCCACTGGGACCCTGGTGGATCGCTGCGACGGATACGAACACCGCTGCATCATCGACGGCGTTGGCGACGACGCCGCCGACCGCAGCCTTGATGTGCCGATGGTGGTGTACGTCGGAGTCGTCCAAGGCAACCTGACGGCGGCCCCGAAGGCGCGACGTTGGGTCTGCTTCGCACTTGACGAAGACGTTGACGACCTTGCCATCGAGATCGTCAGAGTTCGCACGCTCCGGGAGGTCGAGACCTGCAGATCGGATTGCCCGGTAGACGCCTTCCCGGTCGAGGGCGTCGTTCATCACGTCGTGGCCGATGCGGTAGCGGCCACCGGCACCACGAGCGTTGCCGACGACGATCGTCTGAGCCTGGTCGAGTTCGACACCCGACGAGCAGGACGCGACCGAGGAGTACAGGCTCAGATCATGCCCGATCTGCTCGGCCGTCGGCATGTCGATCTCACCAAGGGCAACGGCGATACCGAGCCCGGAAGTACCGTTCGAGACGTTCATCGACTCGAGTGGATCCTCGGTGTAGACCGTGTGGCCACGTTCCTTCGCATCGTTGATGGTGTCCATGACGAGCAGGGGCGTCTTCGTCTGTACGTAGTGAACGTCGGCCGGATCTTCGATCCCTGCTGCCGTCATCGCACGGAGAACACCCTCGGCAACCTTCGCGACCATGGTCGGTCGACCGATGTCCTCGGGAAGGATGACGTCGCTCATCGCATAGCCGACGGCGAGACGGGGTTCATCGGACACGGGGCCGTCGTCCTCGACATTGGCGAAGATGGTGGCGTGGGGGCACAAGATGCCGTCCGTGCCACCGGACCAGACCATCGGGATCTCATCGACTTCTTCTACGGGCCTCGTGCCCTTCTCCATCAGCACCTTGCGGAAGGCCTGGTCGGCGATGATCCTGGTGAAGTCGTTGACACCACCGTTGCCTTCCGTCTTGCCCACAACGGCGACGACGCCGTCGGCATCGAAGACGCCTTCATCGATCAGAGCTGCCAGACCCGATGCATCACCAACACTCTCGAGCACAACCTTGCGTACCTCAACGGCCATTACTACGCCTCCTGTCCGAACACGTCCGAATATCTCCGACAGTAGCCGAATCGCGCACCGCTGCCATTAGGGTATGTTGCCGTGAGTTCACGTACTTCATTGTCACATTCTTACGAAGGCGAACTGCTCACGCTTCGGGAGGTGCTGACAACCCCCAGTTTCCAGGACACCGAAGTACTGGCCGGTTCATCCGGACTCGACAGGGCCGTCTCCTCGGTCAACGTCATGGAGAACCCGGACATCATTCCGTGGGTCAAGAACCGGGAACTTCTGATCACGGTGGGCTATTCGCTCGTCGGACGGGAAAGAGATCTCGCAACGCTGATCGAGGAACTGGCCGACCTGGATCTCGCAGGGTTCGGTGTCAAGCTCGGTCCGTACGTCACCGAGATCAGCGCCGATGCGCTCGACGCTGCGAATCGACTCGATTTCCCGATTCTCTCGCTCCCGCCGACCGTGTCCTTCGACGACCTGATCGCGGACGTCTATCGGGCCCGCGGCTCTCTCCTCTTGGGAGGCCTCCATCGAAGAAGCGATCGAGAGCACGAACTGATGAGCGTCGCTCTTGCCGGCGGTGGTCCCAGCGAAGTGGCGGCGCGACTCGCCCAACTCGTGGCGTGTGAGGTTCTCGTCCTGGGCCCGGGTAACGACGTGCTGTGTCACCACCCGGGCGGCGAAGGGACCTTCGACAAGGAGCAAGACCCACGCGCGAGCTCACGTTTCGAGGAGGCGACCACTGCGCCCATCGTCTTCGGTTCAACGTACGTGGGCCAACTCTATGTGTTTCCGAACGAGGATCCGGTCGAGGAGTTCTCTCCCGGTCTTGTTCCGGCGTGCGCGCAGATCATGGCGCTCGCTGCTTCTCGAGAGATCGCGGTGTCCTCCGTGGATCGTCAGTTTCGGGCCGAGTTCCTGGAGCAGGTCCTCCGGAATCGTCTGGATCGGCGAGACGTAGACCGCCGCTGCCAGGCACTGGGGTGGACCATCGAGTTTCCGGTGGTCGTCGTGAATCTCTCGCCCGCGGAACTCGACGCCACCCCTCATCTCGAAAGAGTGAGAGACGCGCTGGGTTGGTCACTCCGGGCCCGAGGCCTCCATGCTCCCCACGCCATCATCAACGGGAGTGTTGTTGCCATCGTTGGAAGCGAGGAACCGCCTGACGCCGACCCCGAGACGACGGCGGCTGAGTCCACATCCGAGGTCGTTTCTCGATCTGTGGCAGGAACCTGGTCCGCAGGCGTTTCGGGCCATGTCCATAGCCCCTCGGATCTTCTCAGAGGATGGGATCAAGCGCGGACGGCAACCAGGGTGACGCGGGCTATCAAAGGTATCGGAGTCGTCGGCAAGTTCACCGACCTCGGCGTCTTCCGACTCCTCTCCGAGGTCGATCCGATCCTGTTGAGAGAATTCGCGAAGGAGGCTCTGGGTGAGCTATACGAGCCCTCCGATGGCCGGGCCGAACTCAGGCGAACGCTCGCCGTCCTGCTGGATACGAACCTGAACATCGCGAAGACGGCCAGGGAGTTGCACTACCACTACAATTCGGTTCGCTACCGCACGGCTCAGCTCGAGCAGATTCTCGGACCGTTTCTCACCGATCCCACGCGCCGGCTGGAACTCCACGTCGCCCTCCTCATCGGCGACATAGCTCCTGATGAACGTGGTCCGTAGTCCGTGGCCGCCTCCGGCGGCGTAGTCGGTAGTCAGTAGTCAGTATCCCGGAGATCAAGGCTCGTAGCTCGGATCTTGCAGCTTGAAGCTTGAGGCTTGCTACTCGGCTCATGGCTGGAAGCTGGTAGCTGGCGACTGGCAACCCTGCTTCTCCCTGTCCGCTGTCCGCTGTCCGCTGTCCGCTGTCCCCTGTCCACTGTCCGCTGTCTGCTGTCCGCTGTCTGCTGTCTGCTGTTTTGTCTCACTTCCTCAGGACGAACCGGATCGCGAGGATGGTCAGTTCGTACAGGAGATACAACGGCACGGACAGGAGCATCAACGTCATGGGATCGCCCGACGGGGTAATGAACGCTGCTGCGATCAGGATGATGAGGACCGCCCACCGACGATTGCTTCTGAGCTTCTTGCTGCTCACGGCGCCCGCCGCAGCAGCAGCGAACAGGAACACGGGGAACTCGAATGCCAGACCGAAGGCAAGAATGAATCGGGTCGCGAACTTCAGGTAGAAGTCGGCTCCGATGATCGGCGTCAGAGCGTCTCCACCGAACTCGAGAAGGAAACCAAGCCCGCGCTCGAGGGCGAAATAGCCTATCAGCACGCCGACGAGGAACAGGAACGCGAACACCGCCGTAATCGGGTAGGCCCATCGCTTCTCCTTCGGACTGAGCGCAGGGGCAACGAACCGCCACGCCTGATAGAGGATGACGGGCGAAGCGAGAATCACACCACCGAAGAGGCTCAAGCGCATGACGGTCGCGAAGGCCTCTGTGGGCCGGAAGAAGGCGAGCTCTCCGTCCGGCACTGCGATCTGATAGGGCTTCGCGAGTAGATCGAGAATCTGCTCGTTGAAGATGAAGGCGATGACCGTGCCCAATGCAACCGCTACCGCCGCCTTGATGAGGCGCGATCGAAACTCCTCCAGGTGACTCATCAGGGGCATCGATGCTGAGGTCACGGCGCCTCTTCATCAAGTGTCGGAGGCTCCGGATCGTCTGGAAGATCGGCATCGTCCGGTGTCTGCTCCCGATCTCCTGCTGCCGGCCGTCCGGCCTCCGATAGATCGATCGACATGTCTGTGACAGATGATGCAACACCCTTCATGTCGCTCATCGTCGCGTCGTAGTCGCCTTTGAGATCCTTGATCGGCGCTGTGATGTCGCCATATTCGGCATCGAGCGTGTTCGTGACCGATCGCGTCATCTCACGGATTTTCGCCATCCACTCCCCGGCCTTCCGTGTGATCTCGGGCAGACGCTTGGGACCGAAAACGATCAGCACCACAAGAACGATGACCAGAATCTCGCCGGTGCCAAGACTTCCCATGCGCCGAATGGTAGAACGGCAGCGTGCGTGTGCCTCCGACCCGTTCTTGCGTAGCTATGGGAAGCCCGCCTCCACTATCTACGCAAGAACGTCAGAGGAGGAGGGGTTCAGGGACAGTCGAGACTTTCGGGCCATCCTCAGTGAGCAGAACCGTGTGTTCGAAGTGCGCGGACACCGCACCGTCTGCCGTCACGACCGTCCAACCGTCGTCGAGAACCGCCGTCTCTGCGGTACCCAGGTTGAACATCGGTTCGATCGCCAACGCCATCCCGGTCTTGAGCCTCAGGCCCTTCCCCGGCGTGCCGTAGTTCGGGACGTTCGGCGCCTCGTGCATCTGTCGGCCGATGCCGTGGCCGATGTACTCCCGGACCACTCCGTAGCCGAACGGTTCCGCGGTGGCCTCGATGGCATGCCCGATGTCCCCGAGTCGATTCCCGCTCCGGAACTGGCGCATCCCGTTCCACAGCGCCTCCTCGGTGATATCGAGAAGCTGTCGCACTGCGTCGGGCACCTCGCCGATCGCCATCGTGAATGCAGCATCGCCGTGCCAGCCCTCGTAGATCGCCCCGGCATCGATCGAGATGATGTCCCCGCTGCGAAGGGTGTAGCCATCCGGAATACCATGGACGATCGCCGAATTCGGCGACGTACAGATCGTGGCGGGGAAACCGTGGTATCCCAGGAACGAGGGCCGACACCCGCGAAGACGGGCGACTTCTGCGGCGACGGCATCGAGTTCCCGCGTCGTGACACCGGGGGCTGCCGCCTCGCGAACCGCCTGATGCATCGCAGCAACGCATTGCCCTGCGATCTCCATCTTGGCGAAGTCCTCAGGCCTCTTCTTCGTGCTGACCTTTGCCCCCGCCATCACGACGCTAGCTCCTGGATGATCCGGCAGAAGATGTCCTCGATCGTTCCGACACCGTCGACTCGCCGGACGCGGTCGCCGTAGTAGGCGATGAGCGGTTCGGTCTCGCTGCGAAAGACCTCGAGACGACGCCGGATCGTTACCTCGTTGTCGTCGGTGCGCCCTTCGAGCTCGGCGCGTCGGAGGAGCCTCTCAACGATCTCGGATTCCTCCACGTGGAGCACGACCGTTGTCTCGATCCCACCGGCGCCGATCACGGAGGCGAGCGCCTCTGCCTGATCGACGTTACGGGGGAATCCGTCGAGAACGTACCCGCACGCGGCGTCTTCGCGAGAAAGCCGTTCCTCGACCATCGCTACCACGAGATCGTCGGGCACGAGATCGCCCGCCTTCATGTACTCCGAGGCCTTGCTGCCGAGTTCGCTCTCCGATGCAACCGCTTCGCGCAGCATGTCGCCGGTCGATATATGCGGTACGCCGAGCGCCGTCGTGAGCAGATTGGCCTGCGTCCCCTTGCCACCCCCAGGCGGCCCAAGAAACAGAATACGTCGACCCATGTGTAGCTCCTGAATGAGTGTGAGCTCAGGTTAATGGGAAGCTGCCAGCCCCCAGCCGCAGTGCGGTGTAGCTGAGTAGCGGAGTAGCGGAGTAGCGGAGAGAAGCCTCCTCGGTTACTCAGCTACTCAAGCGAGGCGCAGCCGAGCGCTACTCGGCTACCGGATTCTTGTCCAGAGCCTCCGGCTCAGGACAAGAATCCTTCGTAGTTCCGCATCATCAATTGGGACTCGACCTGCTTCATCGTCTCGAGCGCAACGCCCGCCACGATGATGATCGACACACCGGAGAGTCCAACCGGAACGCCCCAGATCCATCCGAGAATCGACGGCAGGATCGTCACCAGAGCCAGGTACATCGCCCCGGGCAGTGTGATACGGCTCAGCACGTGCGCTAGGTACTGCTCGGTCGCCCGCCCGGGCCGGATGCCGGGGATGAATCCGCCCTGACGCTGGATCATGTCGGCCTGGCGCACAGGGTCGAACTGGATCGCCGTGTAGAAGTAGGTGAAGAACACCACAAGAAGTGCCAGCACGAAGATGTACCAGAGGCTCGGCGAGAATCCACCGCCGCTCGAAGACAGCAGGTTGGTGTCGATCCAGTTCCGAACCGATGCACCCCAGCCGTCCGGCGGCAGCACCGAGGCGATGAGAGCGGGGAAGTACATGATCGACGTGGCGAAGATCACAGGGATAACGCCCGCCATGTTCACCTTCAGCGGGATGTAGGTGGATTGCCCGCCCATGACCTTGCGACCGCGGACTCGCTTGGAGAACTGCACCGGGATCCGGCGTTGACCCTGCTCGATGAAGATAATCCCGATCGTCAGTCCGATCATCACGGCGACGATGACGATGAACTGGTAGGTCTGCGAGTTGGCATTGAGGATCACCAACTGGGACGGGATCTGGGAGATGATCGATATGAAGATCAGCAATGACATACCGTTGCCGATGCCGCGTTGGGTGATCAGCTCACCGAACCACATGAGCAGCGCCGTACCGGCCGTCATCGTGACGACGATGATGATCACGTTGCGTGGCGTGTAGTCGGGGATGAGGTCGATGCCGCCGGTCAATTGACCGGAGTGGAACAAGAACGAGAACCCGGTCGCTTGGAGAAGCGCCAGGATGACCGTGAGGTATCTCGTCCACTGGGTGATGACCTTCCGGCCGGTCTCGCCTTCCTCCTGAAGAGCCTGCAGCTTCGGGATCACAACGGCGAGCAACTGGAGGATGATCGATGACGTGATGTACGGCATGATCCCCAAAGCGAAGACCGACAGACGGGTCAGGGCACCACCGGAGAACAGGTTCAACAATCCGACGAACCCGGAGGTCGTGGCCGAGTCGGTGAACTCCTTGATCGCCTGGAGATCCACCCCGGGGACCGGGACGGTCGTCCCGAAGCGGTACAGAACGAAGATGAACAGCGTGAAGAGAATCTTGTTCCGCAGATCCTGGATCCGGAACGCGTTCCTAAAAGCGGTCAGCATGTGTGTCGTAGTTCCTTCGGTGGTTCTGGCACGATAGTGGTTGGTGGGCTTTGGGCTCAGAGCTCAGAGCTCAGAGCTCAATAACCTCTACCGAGCCTCCGGCAGCCTTGATCTTCTCGACGGCGCCCAGGCTGAACGCATGGGCCTTGATCGTCAGCGCTCGGTCGATCTCGCCCTCGCCGAGGACCTTGACCTTGCCGCGATGCTTGACGAGGCCGCCGGCCCGCAGGTCATCTGCGGTGACGGTGGACCCGGCATCGAACTCGTTGAGTCGCTCGACATTGATGACCGTGTATTCGACGCGATTCGGGTTCCGGAAACCTCGCAGCTTCGGCATGCGACGCTGGAGAGGCATCTGGCCACCCTCGAACCCACGACGCACCTTGCTGCGTGCCTTGAGGCCCTTCGTACCGCGTCCGGCGGTCTTCCCACGTCGTCCGGCTTCGCCGCGACCGACGCGAATCTTGCGCTTCTTCGACCCTTCGGCGGGTCGGAGGTGATGAAGCTTCATCCGATTTCCTCCACTTCCAGGAGATGCTTCGCACGGAACACCATGCCACGCACATCCGGTCTGTCGGGCCGCTCGACCGATTGATTGATCTTCCGCAGCCCAAGGCTCTCTACGGTTGCGCGAGTCTTCGGCTTCTCACCGATCGTGCTGCGCACCAGTGTGATCTTCAAACTCTTCGCCATCAGTTGCCTGCCTGGGTCTTCGCCAACTCGGCCGACCGGTAGGCAGCGAGCAGGGCCGGCGGGAACAACTCCTCAGGGCGCTTGCCGCGTGCCTTGGCAACGACGTCGGGACGCTGCTGGGACAACAGTGCGTTCACCGTCGCCTTGGCGACGTTGACGTGTGTGGGAGAGCCGAGTGACTTCGAGAGGACATCCTTGACCCCCGCCGCTTCGAGGATCTGACGAACGGCTCCTCCGGCGATGACCCCGGTACCCGGTGCAGCAGGCTTGAGGAGAACGCGCGATGCACTCTGCTCACCGATCACCTCGTGGATGATCGTCTGGCCGGCCATCGGGACTTCGAACATGTTCTTCTTTGCGATCTCCATGCCCTTCTGGATGGCCATGGGGACCTCTTTGGCTTTGCCATATCCGATCCCGACTTTGCCCTTGCCGTTTCCAACGGTCACGAGGGCGGTGAATGAGAATCGACGGCCACCCTTGACGACCTTGGCGACGCGGTTGATCGCGATGACCCTCTCATCGAACTCCGGTTCGCGCCGTTCCCGGCGGTCCCGGCGATCTCGACGGTCTCTGCGATCCTTGCGGTTGGTGTTATCTCGGTTCGTCATAGCGCTCCTAGAACTCCAGCCCGGACTTGCGGGCTCCATCGGCCAGCGCCTTGACGCGCCCGTGGAAGGCGAACCCACCCCGGTCGAAGACGACCGTGTCGACGCCAGCATCCTTGGCGCGGGCGCCAACGAGCTCTCCGACCTTGGTTGCCGTGTCGACGGTCAGGGTCTTCTTCGCGAGCTTGCCCTCGCGAGACGAGGCCGAAGCCACGGTGACACCCTGATCGTCGTCGATGATCTGTGCATAGATGTAGCGATTGCTGCGGAACACCGCGAGCCGGGGGCGAGTGGCGGTGCCATGCACCTTCTTGCGCACCCGGAAGTGGCGGCGTCGCCGCGCTTGTGTGCGTGAACCTCTCATCCGGCCACCCCTGCCTTTCCGGCCTTGCGGCGCACGTATTCGTCGACATAGCGAATGCCCTTGCCTTTGTAGGGTTCGGGTGGCCGCACGGAGCGGATATTCGCAGCGACCTGGCCGACGAGTTGCTTGTCGATCCCGCTGATGATGAACTTCGTCGGCTCGGGGACCTCGAATGTGATGCCTTCGGGCGCCTCGATCGCCACGGGATGAGAGAACCCGACCTGAAGTTCGAGCGTGTTGCCTTTCAGTGCGCCGCGGTAGCCAACGCCCACCGCCTTCAGTTCCTTGGTGTACCCGACCGAAACCCCGACCACCATGTTGGCGATCAGTGCACGGGTCAAGCCGTGCAGGGCACGAGCCTGGCGGTCATCGTTCTCTCTGGCGACACTGAGGACGCCGTCTTCGACCGAAACGCTGATCCGGGGATCGAGTGTCTGGGTGAGCGCGCCCTTCGGGCCCTTCACGACGACTGCGTTCTCATCGACAGATACCTCGACGCCCGAGGGAAGATCAATGGGTGCGTTACCGATGCGACTCATGTCACCACACCTCGCAGAGGACTTCGCCACCGACGTTGCGCTTGCGAGCCTCGCGGTCGGTCATGACACCGTTCGATGTCGAGACGATCGCGATGCCGATTCCACCGCGGACGCGGGGGACGTCGGATGCGCCTGTGTAGACGCGCAGGCCCGGCTTCGAGATTCGCTTGATACCGGTCAGGATCGGCTGGCGCTCCTTGTCGTAGCGGAGTCTCACAGTGAGTTCCTTTCCGACCGGCGCGTCCTCGACTTTGTATCCGTCGATGAATCCCTCTTCTGAGAGAATGCGGGCGACCTGTTCTTTCAATTTCGACGACGGCATCGTTGTCTCCGGGTGCAACGCCGTGTTGGCGTTGCGGATCCGGGTGAGCATGTCGGCTATGGGATCAGACTGCACGATTACCACGAAGCCTTTCTCACACCGGGAAGCTCACCGTTGTGAGCGAGGTCACGAAGCGACGAACGCGACATCCCGAACTTCCGGAAGTACCCGCGGGGGCGACCCGTGACACCGCAGCGATTGCGGTAGCGCGTTGCGCTCGCATCGCGAGGCATCTTGGCGATCTTCTGATACGCCTCACGCTTGTCCTCGTACGAGGCCTTCGGGTCCTTGATGACGGCGATGATCTCCGCACGGCGCTCGGCGTACCGGTCGATGATCACTCTCCGCTTGTTGTTCTTGGCGATCTTGGATGTCTTCGCCATCACACACCTACCTGTTGACGGCTGAACGGGAACCCGAATGCATCGAGTAACGCCCTGCCTTGCTCGTCGGTTGCTGCCGTGGTCACGAACGCTATGTCCATGCCGCGGATCGTGGAAACCTTGTCATAATCGATTTCGGGGAAGATCAACTGCTCGGTGACACCGAAGTTGTAGTTGCCGCGACCGTCGAATCCGTTCGGATTCAGGCCACGGAAGTCCCTGATACGTGGGATCGCCGTTGCGACGAGGCGGTCGAGGAACTCCCACATCCGGGCCCCACGCAGCGTCACCGACGCTCCGACCGGAACCCCTTCACGGAGCTTGAAGTTCGAGATCGACTTCCTTGCGAGCATCACCTTCGGCTGCTGCCCTGTGATGATCCGCAAGTCTTCGACTGCCGAGTCCATCAGCTTGGCGTCCTGGGCAGCGTCGCCGACGCCCATGTTCACCACGATCTTCAACAATCGCGGGACCTGCATCGTGTTCTCGAGCTCGAGGTCTTCTTTGAGCTGAGCTGCGATCTCGCTGTCGTACTTCTCTTTGAGGCGCGGAGCCATCAGAGCTCACCTCCACACTTGCGGCATGCGCGGTACTTGCGACCTTCGTCGTCGAACCGGGCGCCGATGCGAGTCGGCCCGCAGTCGGTGCAGACGATCATGACGTTGGACGCGTCGATCGGCATGTCCTTGTCGATGATGCCACCCTGCATGGTCTGGCCGGTCGGGCGCTGAGAGCGCTTCGCCGTGGCGACGCCCTCGACGATGATCCTGTTGCGAGAGGGGAAGACCTTGGCGATCTTGCTCTCGGTGCCGGCATCCTTGCCGGTGATGACCATCACGGTGTCACCCTTCTTCAGTTTCATCACAGCACCTCCGGTGCCAGCGATACGATCCGCATGAAATTCTTGTCGCGCAACTCACGCCCGACCGGTCCGAAGATCCGGGTCCCGCGGGGTTGCTGCTGATCGTTGATGATCACGCAAGCGTTGTCATCGAAGCGGATGTAGGTCCCGTCGGCACGACGGTTCTCCTTCTTGGTCCGCACGACCACGGCTTTGACGACCTCACCCTTCTTCACGCTTCCGCCGGGTGTGGCGTCCTTGACCGTAGCCACGACGGTATCGCCGAGACTGCCATAGCGCCTGCCCGAACCGCCGAGCACGCGGATGACCAGGACCTCCTTGGCACCGGTGTTATCGGCAACCCTGAGCCTGGACTCCTGTTGGATCATCTCGCACGCTCCACGATCTCATCGACGCGCCAGTGCTTCGACTTCGAGAGCGGCCGGGTCTCAACGATCCGTACCGTATCGCCGACGTGGGCGTCGTTCGCTTCGTCATGGGCGTGGAATCGCTTTCGCACCGGCACGGTCTTGCCGTACTTGCGGTGTCGCTTGGAGTCCCGGACCTCGACGGTGACCGTCTTGTCCCTGGCGTCCGAAACGACGATTCCGACGCGTATCTTGCGGCGTCCCCGTTCCATCTACGCCTCCTCCTGCTGTGTTTCCCAGGCGGCGATCTCTTGCTCCCTCATCAGTGTCTTGACGCGGGCGACGTGATGCCGCACTTGTTTGATCCGTGCTGTGTTGTCGAGCTGATTCGTGACGATCTGGAACCGAAGATTGAACAGCTCCTCTTTGCCCTCATCGAGTTGCTCCTGCAACTCTGCGTGGTTCAGCTTTCGCAGGTCGACGGTGTTCATACGTCCTCCCGCCTGACGAACTTCGTTTTGATGGGCAGTTTGTGGGCGGCCAGGCGCATGGCTTCACGGGCCAGTTCTTCGTCAACGCCTGCCATCTCGAACATCACCCGTCCCGGCTTGACGACGGCGACCCAGTACTCCGGGTTGCCCTTGCCTGAACCCATACGGGTCTCGGCCGGCTTCTCTGTGATCGGCTTGTCCGGGAAGATCGTGATCCAGACCTTTCCGCCACGCTTGATCTTTCGGGTCATGGCGATACGAGCTGCTTCGATCTGGCGAGCGGTGATCCATCCAGGCTCTTGCGCCTGGAGGCCGTACTCGCCGAACGAGACCTTCGCCCCGCCTTTCGCCTTTCCGGCCATGCGGCCCGTCTGGACCTTCCGGTACTTGGTACGTTTCGGCATCAACATCAGGCGTCACCTCCTTCGGAGGAGTCGCCTGAGCTACCAGCCTCCAGCTCCGAGCTACCAGCTTCTGGCTGTTGGCTGTCCTCTGTCAGCTGTTCGCTCTCTTCTTCGACCTTCTGGGTCTCTGCGACCTCAGTGGTTTCGACCGTGGGGGTCTCCTCCACTTCGGTGACCTCGGCTACTTCGATGACGGCCTCAACGGCGGCTTCGTCGGCAGCCTCTGCAATCTCTTCTGCAACCTCGGCAACAGCTTCGGCAACTACGGCTTCAGCGACCGCTTCCTCTGCGAGTTCCTCGGCCACGACGGCTTCGACGATGGCCTCTGCCGATCCGGTCTCCTCCGCGATGGCTTCGGCCACGATCGCCTCTTCGACGGCAACCTCGGCAACGGCTTCAGCAATGACGGCTTCGACTTCGGCTTCGACGGCGATCGCTTCGGCGACAACCGCCGTCTCGACGGCCTCGACAGCGATTTCTTCAGCGACGACTGCCTCGGCGATGCCTTCGACGGCGACCTCTTCAGCAACAACGGCCTCTGCGTCCGCAACGACAGCCGCGTCGTCGATACCGTCTTCGGTGGCCCGACGGGCCTCCTTGAACTCAGCAGCGGCATCGCTGGTTGTGGGCTTGCGTCTGCCTCCACCGGCCTCGATCAGGCGCTTGCCACCCTTCTTGCCGGCACCGGACTCGACGGGACGCTTGCCACCGCCGGCCTCGATCAGGCGCTTGCCACCGGATTCGCCGGCGGCCGCTTCGGCGCGGGACCGTGCGGAACGGCGACGACGCTGCGCGGGTCCGCCCGCTGCGAGACGCGCCTCGGCGGCGATCTTCTCATTGCGGGCTGTGACCGATGTGAGCAGGTCTCCTCGATACACCCACACCTTGATGCCGACGGCACCAACGGACGTGCGCGCCGTGGCGACTCCGTAGTCGATATCGGCCCGGAGCGTGTGCAACGGGACGCGGCCTTCGAGGTACCACTCGCGGCGCCCCATGTCGGCTCCACCGAGGCGACCCTGCGCCTGGACACGGACGCCCTCGGCGCCGGCCTTCATAGCGGTGGTCACGGTGCGCTTCATGGCACGCCTGAACGCGACGCGACCTTCAAGCTGGTCGGCGACGCTGCGTGCGAGAAGCTGAGCATCGAGCTCAGGGTTCGCTACTTCGATGACGTTGAATTTGACGTTGCGGTTCGTCAGTTCCTCGAGGCCACTGCGGAGCCGTTCGGCCTCCGAGCCGCCACGACCGATGACCACGCCGGGACGACCGGTGTGGATGTCGATCTGAACCTTCTTGTCACCGATTCGCTCGATGTCGATCCGTGAGACCGCACCACGAGTGAGTTCGTCGCGCAGGTACTTCCGGATCTTCTGGTCTTCGTTGACCTGAGCGGCGTAGTCCTTCTCGCTGTACCAGCGAGACTTCCAGTCGGTAACGATTCCGAGCCGCAGGCCGTAGGGATGGATCTTCTGGCCCATCAGGCGTCCTCCTCCGTGTCTGCGACGATGATCGTGATATGGCTTGTGCGTTTGCGGATCCGCGTCGCGCGGCCCCTAGCACGCGGACGCCACCGCTTGAGGGTCGGCCCCTCGTCGGCGTACGCCTCGGCGATAACGAGTTCCTCGGAGTCCGCAGCGAGATTGTGCTCTGCGTTGGCGATCGCCGAGTCGAGACACTTGAGGATCGGGTCGGCAGCACGACGCTGCGTGTGCTTCAGCACGACCCGCGCCTCGTCAACCGGGAGACCGCGCACGAGATCCAGCACCCGCCGCACTTTGTACGGCGACTGCCGTACGTGCCTGGCTTTCGCTTGGACCTTCATCGCTTTCTCGCTGCTTTCTCGCTCATGGCATGTCCCCGGAACGTCCGGGTTGGGGAGAACTCGCCGAGCTTGTGCCCGACCATCGACTCGCTGATGTACACCGGCACGTGCTTGCGGCCGTCATGCACGGCGATGGTGAGACTCACCATCTCGGGCGTGATCGTCGACCGCCGGCTCCATGTCCGGATCACTCGCTTGTCGTTACTGGCGTTCGCCGCTTCGACTTTTCTCAGGAGGTGCTCGTCGACGAACGGCCCCTTCTTCAGGCTCCTCGCCATGGTCTACCTCCGACCCTTCTTGCTTCGCCTGCGCACGATGTACTTGTCGCTGGCTTTGTTCTTCTTGCGCGTGCGTCCTTCCGGCTTGCCCCAAGGGCTGACCGGATGACGGCCACCCGAGCTACGGCCTTCACCACCACCGAGGGGGTGATCGACCGGGTTCATGACGACACCGCGGGACTGGGGGCGCTTGCCCTTCCAGCGGCTGCGGCCTGCCTTGCCGATCTTGACCAGTTCTGCGTCGGGGTTGCCGACCTGGCCGACGGTCGCTCGACAGTCGAGCAGGACCTGGCGCATCTCGCCGGATGGCAACCGCACGAGCGCGTACTTGCCTTCCTTGGACATGAGCTGGATCGCTGTGCCTGCTGAGCGGCCCATCTTGGCGCCGCCACCGGGGCGGAGCTCAACGGCATGCACGATCGTGCCGGTTGGGATGTTGCGCAGTGGCAAGGCGTTCCCCGGACGGATGTCCGCCGATGAGCCGGATTCGAGCATGTCACCGACTTCGATCCTCAGGGGAGCGAGGATGTATGTCTTCTCCCCATCGACGTAGTGCAGCAACGCGATGCGGGCGTTGCGGTTCGGGTCGTACTCGATCGCTGCGACCTTGGCGGGGATCCCGTCCTTGGTGCGGCGGAAGTCGATGACCCGGTAGCGCCGCTTGTGACCGCCACCGCGGTGACGCGATGTGATGCGGCCATAGGAGTTCCGGCCTGAAGACCGTTTCTGCTTCGCCAGGAGGCTCTTCTCCGGCTTCGACTTCGTGATGGTCTCGAAGTCGGAGACGGTCTGGAACCGACGGCCCGGCGAGGTTGGCTTGAGTTTCTTTACACCCATGTTGCTATACCTCGAAGATGTCGATCTTGTCGCCGTCGGCGAGCTTCACAAGGGCACGCTTGGTGTCCTTGCGCTTACCGAGCACGTAGCCGGTTCGCTTGAGCTTGCCCTTGCGGTTCATCGTGTTCACTGAAACGACCTTGACGTCGAAGATCGACGCGACGGCTTGCTTGATCTCGGTCTTGTTCGATCGCCTGTCGACAACGAACGTGTACGTGTTCTCATCTTCGATGAGGTCGTATGACTTCTCAGACACGATCGGCTCGAAGATGATGTCCCGTGGATTCTTCATGCGGACTCCTCTTCGCTCTGCTCGGAGTCGCCGGCTTCGAGCTGCGAGCTACCAGCCTCGAGCTCCGAACTGTCGGCTGTTGGCTGTCCGCTGTTGGCTGTCCGCTGTTGGCTGTCGTCTGTCTGCTGTCTGCTGGCTTCCGCGTGCTCCTCAGTGCCTCGCGGAACGCTCTGCCCAAGCTCCAACGTCCCTCTCGACATGATGACCGTTTCGGCCCAGAGCACGTCGTACGTGTTGGCCTGCCCCAGGTTCGAGGCGATAACGCCCTCGATGTTCCGGAACGACTTGATGGCCGTGCGCTCGTGGTCTTCTGCGAGGAGCAGCACCTTGCCGGTGACACCCATCGCGGAGAGAAGCGCCGTGGCGTTCTTCGTCTTCGGTTCGTCCCAGGCGCCGAAGTCCTCGACGACCTTGATCTGTCCTCCAGCGGCCCGGGCCGACAATGCGCTGCGCAAGGCAAGCCGCTTCATCTTCTTCGGTGTCCGCTGGGAGTAGTCGCGGGGCTTCGGTCCGTGAGCGACACCGCCACCGACCCATTGAGGAGAGCGGATCGATCCGTGACGGGCGCGGCCGAGGCCCTTCTGACGCCACGGCTTCCGCCCACCACCGCGCACCTCGGAGCGGGTCTTGGTCGAATGAGTACCGGCACGTGCAGCAGCGAGCTGGGCGGTGACGACCTGATGCATCACGTCTTCGTTCGGCTCGATGCCGAAGATGTCCGGATTGAGGTCGACCTCGCCGGAGCGGGTGCCGTTTGCCGTATAGAGTTCTGCGGTTGGTTGATCAGCCACGCTTCTTCACCGCCTCTCGCACGACCACAACGGCACCCTTGGGGCCGGGGACGGCGCCTTTGAGGAGCAGCACGTTGCGGTCGGCATCGATCTGGACGACGTCGAGATTGAGAACGGTCGTCTGGTCTCCACCCATGCGTCCCGGCATGCGCTTGCCTTTGAACACACGAGCGGGGGTTGCGCAGGCACCGATCGCACCGGGAGCACGATGGACCTTGTGGACACCATGGCTGGCACCCTGTCCCTTCATTCCGTGGCGCTTGATGACACCGGCGAAACCCTTGCCCTTCGAGATCCCCGTGGCGTCGGCACGCTGACCGGCCTCGAGAACGTCGGCGATCGTGATCACCTGACCGAGCTCGAACTCCTCGGGATCATCGACTCGTACTTCGACGATGTAGCGGTGCGGCGCCACGCCGGCCTTGGCGAAGTGCCCGACCTGTGCGCGATTCGACCGGTTCGTCGTCATCTCTTTGTATGCGATCTGGATCGCGGCGTAGCCGTCGCTCTCGGGTCGCTTGATCTGTGTCACGTGGACGGGACCGGCCTTGATGACGGTCACGGGGATCGCCCGGTTCTCATCATCGAAGACCTGGGTCATGCCCAGCTTCTCACCAATGATCGTCTTCACGTCTTGATCTCCACTTCAACGCCGGCCGGGAGGTCGAGGCGCATCAGCGCATCAACGGTCTTGGGGGTCGGCTCGAGGATGTCGATCAGACGCTTGTGGATACGCATCTCGAAGTGCTCGCGACTCGTCTTGTCGACGTGCGGGCCGCGAATGACGCAGTACCGGTGGATGCGGGTCGGCAGTGGCACCGGACCTTTGATCTTTGCTTGTGTACGGATCACGGTCTCCGCGATCTTGCGGGCCGACTCATCGACGACCGAGTGGTCGTACGCCTTGAGTCGGATCCTGATCCGATGCTCGTCTGCCATTTTGTGAACTCTCCTAGCTAGCGGTCCCGAGTTCCCGAAGATCTCGGTACTTGGCTCTGTCTTGTGCTGCCAGCTACCAGCCACCAGCTGCGAGCCCGAATCGGGCTGGAAGCTGGACGCTGG
>JAYEIJ010000203.1:0-22689 GCA_034660035.1 Actinomycetota bacterium
GCGGAGTAGCGGAGTAGCGGAGTAGCGGAGTAGCGGTGAAAGCATTCGCTGACTGCTGACTACTGCGACCGGAGGGAGCAACGATGACGACCAAGGAAGAAGCGGCTCAAGCGTTTGCCGTCGTTGAGCATGAACTGCGGGATCTGTCTCGCTGGATGTACGACCATCCAGAGATCGCGTTCGAGGAATTCGAGACGTCCGCCCGGCTGGCGGAGTTCCTCAGGGAGAAGGGTTTCGCAGTTGAGTATCCGGCGTACGGACTCGACACTGCGTTCGCCGCCCGCATCGGCTCTGAGGGTCCGGAGGTGGTCATCTGTTGTGAGATCGACGCGCTCCCCGAGGTCGGTCACGCCTGTGGTCACAACATCATCGCCACGTCGGCGATCGGGGCGGGTATCGCCTTGGCGCCACTCGTCGAGGATCTCGGTATCCGGGTCACCGTGCTCGGCACACCGGCCGAAGAGGCCTACGGCGGCAAGATCGATCTGATCAATGCGGGCGCATTCAGCGATACGGTGGCGTCGATGATGGTCCATCCGGCCAACGACGACATCGTCGATATGAACTTCCTCGCCACCGTCCAGATCGACGTCGAGTTCCACGGCAGAGCATCCCACGCAGCGTTCAAGCCCCAGGTCGGCATCAACGCTCTCGATGCAGCCGTGCAGGCCTATGTGAACGTCTCGACGATGCGTCAGGCGCTGTACCCGACGGACAAGGTCCACGGCGTCATAACGTACGGCGGCGGCGTCCCCAACGTGATCCCGGCGTTCACGTCGATGTCGTGGTACGTCCGCGCGTTGACGAAGGACCGTCTCGATGAGCTCTATACGATGGTGATCGCTGCGTTCGAGGGTGCAGCGACCGCGACCCGCTGCACGTTCGAAGTGAAGCCGATAGGTCATGCCTACACGGACATGGTCGTCGACCCGGTGATGGCAGATCTGTTCGCCGAGAACTCCGCGGCGCTCGGCCGGCCCATGCACCGCAACAGCGAGTACGACCCCGCGGCTGCGGGATCGACGGACATGGCGAACGTGTCCTACGAGGTCCCCACGATCCACCCGATGCTCGACATCAAGGCGGAACCGGCGGTGAACCACCAGAAGGAGTTCGCAGCTCACACGCTGACCCCGACCGGAGAGGCGGCGATCCGCGACGGTGCACTCGCGATGGCGATGACGATCATCGACCTGGCAGAAGGCGACCGCTGGTCCGACCTCGGCACAGCCATCCCCTAAGAACTCCCAATACCCAGGGTTCGTAGCGTCCTATATGGCGCCCCGAGCCCGCGGAATGGCAATTCGTCTCAACCGGCGGCGTCACGTGGCGGTGCCGGACCACGCGGGTTCAGTGAGGTACCGCTGGAGTGTGGGCCCTACAGCGTCCACCAGTTCGTCGATCGATGCCGCTGCGAGTTCGCGGACACCGACGATGTGCCGGGCAAACAGCACGCCGAGGAGGTGAGACGCCACAAGCGCCGCCCGCTCCCGACCATCCTCCACGTCCAGCATCTCCGCTATCGGATCGATCAGTGTCCGGTCGATGAACTCACGGAGCATTGCCGCTGCGGGGGCGTTGGTGGATGCGGCCCGCATCAGCGAGATCGCCGGCGAATCGTCAACGGCGAGCATCGAGAGCGAGAACCGAGCGATCCTCTCTCCGACCTCGTCCTCGGATACCCCGTCGAGCATCCCGGCGATGTCGGATGGATTGATCGGAAGATCGTGGGCGGCGACGAACAGGCTCTCCTTGTTGCCGAAGTAGTGTGCGATGAGAGCAACATCAACACCGGCAGTGGCCGCGATCCGTCGCAGGGTCGCACTCTCGTATCCCAATTCAGCGAAGGTCGACCTCGCGGCATGCAGGATCTCCGCCTTCGTGACAGAGGGGTCCCCGGGGCGTCGACCGGTCCTCGTCATCGCCGAAGTACCAACCTCACGCCGGACCCTGCGAGCTGCGCTCGATCGCTGCAGCGGAGCGGCGCATCCGCTTCCTGCGATTGACGATGCGGAAGGTGTAAAGATACGCGCCTGTCAGAGCCAGGAACAGGAGGAGAATCGACTGCACCGCCTCCCAGGCCGGTATGTCCTTCATGATCTTCCCGTTCCCGGAGAGCCGCAGAACGGCCGAGATAGGTACAAGCACAAGCATCGGAATCGCCAGCCACCGATGCCACTTCCTCGCTCGTTGGGCCCACTCTTTCATACGTCGGTCTCCTTCGTTTCGATCGTCCCGTAATTCATCGTATGTTGAATTATAGCAACGTCGCGGCGAACCGTGGGGCCGGCGGAGCACCCATAGGCGGCTGCGAACCCATTAGGGTTCGCAGAGCATCTTCGGTCGACGGCCGCCTATCGTTAGGGGTGTGAGCACGAACACCACCGCCACGAAGACCGACTGGTACCAGATCTCCTCCGATGCGGCCCTCGAGCGGCTCGGGTCATCGAGCGAGGGTCTCTCGGATACGGAAGCCGAAGAGCGCCTTGCCACCTTCGGGACGAACGAACTCGAAGATCGCGGCGGACGCTCCTCCCTTCAGATCTTCCTCTCCCAATTCCGGGATCTCTTCACGGCAATCCTGATCGTTGCCGCCGTCGTTTCGGCGTTTCTGAAGGACTGGGTCGAGGCGGTGGCCATCCTGGCGATCATCGTCCTCAACGCAGCCATGGGATACGTTCAGGAGAAAAAGGCCGAAGAGGCGATGGCCGCTCTCAAACGGATGGCGGTTCCTGAAGTGACGCTTGTGCGGTCGGGAGACACGGTGGTCGCGTCGGCTCGCGACATCGTCCCCGGCGATGTCTTGATCCTCGAAACCGGGAACATCGTCCCGGCCGACGGTCGCCTCATCGAGGCGGTGAACCTCGAGATCGAGGAGGCTCCGCTCACAGGCGAGTCGGTGCCGGTCGGCAAGGAAGCCGACGAGATCTACCACAAAGAGCTTGCCGTCGCAGACCGCAGGAATCTCGTCTATCGCGGCACTACGGTGACCCGGGGCCGCGGGGTAGTCGCCGTCACGGACACGGGGATGCAGACCGAACTCGGCCGGATCGCCGAGATGCTCCAGTCCGTTGTGGAGGAACGCACGCCGCTCCAGCGTCGGCTCGATCACCTCGCCAAGGTGCTCGCCATCGTGGCCCTGGCCATTGTTGGTCTGCTCTTCGTGATCGGGATCATGCGCGGTGAGAGCATCGAGATCATGCTTCTCACATCAGTGAGCCTCGCCGTCGCCGCTATTCCCGAAGCGATGCCGGCCGTCGTGACGATCGCCTTGTCCCTCGGGGCACAACGCATGTTGCGACGCAAGGCGCTGATCAGACGCCTCCCGGCCGTCGAGACACTCGGCTCCGTTTCGGTGATTTGCACCGACAAGACCGGGACGCTGACCGAGAACCGTATGACCGTGACGGTGCTCGATCTGGCCAACGAGGAGGTTGCCCTCACCGGAGAGGCCAGCGGACCGCTGGCGCTCACAGAGACGGGGGCAGACGAGATCGCTCAAGGCCTGGAGGCCTCCCTCGCTGCCGGCGCCCTCTGCAACGACGCGACCCTTACCGCGAGCGAAGACGGCAACCGCTCGGTCGGTGACCCGACCGAGACCGCGCTCGTCCTCGCGGCAGCAGAACTTCAGATTCCGAAACCGGACCTCGAGAAACTGTTCCCCCGCATCGACGAAGTACCGTTCGACTCGGCCCGCAAACGGATGACTACGATCCACTCGGTACCTGAAGACCTACCGGAATGGGTCGACGGCATCGCGACGACCTTCCCGGACGGCTCGATCGCTGCATCCTTCACGAAAGGCGCCGTCGAGCGAGTCATCGAACGCTCGGCGTCGGTACTCGTTGCTGGAAAGATCGAGCCGATGACCGAGGAGTGGGAGCGCCGCATCTCCGAGCGCACCGAGACGCTCGCGGCCACCGGAACCCGGGTGCTGGCGGCCGCAGCACGGGGATGGGACGAGGTGCCCTCCGGGGACCAGGCAGAGCAGGATCTCGTGTTCATCGGCCTCTTTGGGCTGCAGGATCCGCCCCGGGCCGAAGTATCCGAAGCCGTGGCAGCGGCCAAGGCCGCCGGCATCAGCACGGTGATGATCACCGGCGACCATCCCCTCACCGCGCGGCACATCGCCACTGAGGTCGGTATCGAGGGAGGAGATAGCTTCCTCATCGGATCCGACCTCGATCAGATGGCCGATGACCAACTCGCCGATGCAGTCCAGCACACGTCCGTATTCGCTCGTGTCTCACCCGAGCACAAGCTCCGGCTGATCTCCGCCTACCGAGAAGACGGCGAACCGACGGCGATGACCGGTGACGGCGTCAACGACGCTCCGGCTCTCAAGCGCGCCGACATCGGTGTTGCGATGGGAATCACCGGCACCGACGTGTCGAAGGAAGCTGCCGACATGGTGCTCCTCGACGACAACTTCGCCACGATCGTGTCTGCGGTCGAAGAAGGCCGGGTCATCTACGACAACATCCGCAAGTTCATCAAGTACCTCCTCACCTGCAACGCTTCTGAGTTGGCCGTGATGATCATCGGACCGTTCCTCGGGATGCCCATCCCCCTCTTTCCCCTCCAGATCCTGTGGATGAACCTCGTCACCGATGGTCTCCCGGCTCTCGCTCTCGGGGTAGAACCCGCTGAAGACGATGTGATGAACCGGTCGCCGCGTTCAGCGAGCGAGACGATCTTCGGCGGCGGCGTCGTCCAGTACATCGGGGCCTTCGGTTCTCTGATGGCGGCCCTGTCGCTGCTCGTCGGCTGGTTGGCCTGGAACGTCGACGACCCGGCGTGGAGAACGATGCTCTTCACAACCCTGATCTTCGGTCAGTTGGCGTTGGCTCTCGAAGTACGAGCCGAGAAGACGTCGCTGTTCTCCCTCGGCCTGTTCACGAACCGTGCGATGCTGGTTGCGGTCGGCATCGGCGTCGCAGCCCACTTCGCCCTCATCTACGTGCCGTTCCTCCAGAACATCTTCGGAACCGTTCCTCTTGGTCCCAAGGATCTCTTGATCTCGCTCGCCGCGGCACTGGTGATCCTGGTCGCAGCAGAAGCATGGAAGTGGAAGCAGAGGAACGTAGTCCGTAGCCCGTAGCCCGTAATCCGTACCGACAGGAACCGGCGGACGCGTCCGTACTGAGTACGGACTACTGAGTACGGACTACCTCAGATTCTCTGAGCTCCGCTCAGAGAATCTGACTCAGGAACAGCTTCGTTCTGTCGTGCTGCGGGTTCGTGAAGAAGTGCTCCGGAGTGCCCGCCTCGACGATCGTGCCGTAGTCGAAGAACAGGACGCGGTCGGCAACCTCTTTGGCGAACCCCATCTCATGGGTGACTACGATCATCGTCATCCCTGAGAGCGCCAGCTCCTTCATCACGTCGAGGACCTCTTTGATCATCTCCGGATCGAGTGCAGATGTCGGCTCATCGAACAGCATGATCTTCGGCTTCATCGCCAACGATCGGGCGATCGCCACACGCTGCTGCTGACCACCAGACAGCTGACCCGGGTACTTGCTCGCCTGCTCGGGGATACCAACCCGCTCCAGCAGTTCCATACCGGACTCCTCGGCCTCGGCCTTCGGAAGTTTGCGCACCCACTGCGGTGCGAGCGTGATGTTGTCCAGCACCGTGAGGTGTGGGAACAGGTTGAACTGCTGGAACACCATCCCCACCTCGGAGCGGATCTTCTCGATGTGCTTGATATCGTTCGTCAGCTCGACGCCGTCGACGATGATCGTGCCCTCTTGGTGCGCCTCGAGGCGGTTGATACACCGGATCCAGGTCGACTTCCCCGAACCCGAAGGCCCGATGACAACGACTACTTCGCGCTCGCGAACCGTCGCCGTCACGTCCTTGAGGGCCTGGAAATCACCGAACCACTTTTTCACGCCGTCGCTGACGATCATCGGACCACCCAACGTGTGGCCCGTCGCGGCAACGTCTCCATTTCCGGTCATGGTTTCATCCTTTCACATCACCGTTCGCCAACACCGAGCTTCTTCTCCATTCGCTGCGAGATGCGGCTGAACGTGAAGGTGAACATCCAGTAGACGACAGCAGCGAAAAGGAGCGGTTCTCGCAGCACACCGAGGAAGTTGAACGGCTGTGTCTGCGAAGGGATGACGAGACGTGCGATGTGGAGGAAGTCGAACAAGCCGACGATCGTCACGAGTGAAGTGTCCTTGAACAATGCGATGACCTGGCCGACGAGTGCGGGGATGACGGCTCGCAGCGCCTGAGGGAGGACGATGAAGACCGTCGCCTGGCTCGTTGTCAGCCCCATTGCCTCCGATGCCTCGTACTGACCCTTTGGAATCGCCTGCAGACCACCACGAACGTTCTCCGCCAGATAGGCGGCCGAGAAGAACGTCATTGCTCCCATCGCCCTCGCCACGCCTCCGATCTCGACGCCGGGCGGCAGTGCCACCGGAAGCATGATGAAAGCAACGATGAGCCAGGTGATGAGCGGTACGCCGCGCACAACCTCGATGTAGGTCGTGGCCATCAAGCGGAAGATCGGCATCTTCGACGTTCGCGCGAGGGCGAGAATGATGCCGAGCGGCAGAGAGAGAGCGATGGCGACCACCGACAGGACGATGGTCAGGAGGAGTCCGCCGAGGAACGAAGAGCTGGCAACCTCGACGGTGGAAGGCGCCGTGAGCAACGCTAGGAAGAACGTCAGCAAACCCGCCCAACCCGCCCAGATCGACAGGAAAGCAACGCGGCCGGCACCCTTGCCGCCGAACGTCGGTGCCGCCAGGGCGAACATGGCGAGCGACAGCAGGAGGAACCGGATCAGGAACTCCATCGGAAATGCGAAGGAAGCGAACGCCAGGATGAGGAGAGCCGCACCGATCACCCTGCCGATCTCGCCCCTGCCGCCGGCAACGAAGTTGAGGATCAGTCCACCGATCACGATGAACCCGAGAGCCACAGGCAGGTACCAGGTGAGCACACGCCCGTAATCCATATCCGGGTCTCGCAGGATCACGAGCACGATGACCGGGAAGGACGCGACCCAGAGTCCCAAGAGTGTCTTGCGGGTCGGCCCGACGGGAATCCTGTCCCTGAGGAACCACATCACGAAGTACACGACAATCCCCAGGATCGCGATCAACGTCCAGGGCAACCGGGTGGTCATAGCGATGGGTTCCATCGTCTGGGTCTGCACACCGGCCTCGTCGAACACGGGTTGAGGCAGCAGAACCGTCCACAGGACGGTCAGCACGACGAAGATCGCGACGAGTACGACTCCGAGGATCGGAATCGATGGATCTTTCGCACGTTCTCCCGGAATCGTGCGCAGCAGATGTCCACCGATCACAAGGACCGCACCCATGATCACCCACGCCAGGAAACCGCGCATCGACTCGATGCCGAACGGAGAGAGCGCTATCCCCCACGGTCCGATGATGCCGCCCAGAACGATGAACGATCCGAGGGACATCAGCCCGATGCCGACCTTGCGCGGCGTCGTCCGGCCGCCGATCCGGTACACGGCGACACTTGCCGCCAGCAACACCACAACGATGGCGACCGATAGCCAGATGCGAGTCATCTGTTCGTTCGGATAGGCCTGAATCATCAGCAGCCGGGCGTTGTAGGTGACCGCCTCCCACCTGCGATCGGGAGCGAAGATGAATGCGAGCACACCGCGGTATGCAGCGAGAGCGACGAGGATCGTCACGATCGACAAGACGCCACTCACCGGTGTCGAGAACAGGTTCTCGCGCAGCCACACGCGTGGACCGTGTGGAGGCGGCTCGGGCGCCATCTCGGGAATCTCGGGTAGTTCGATCTTGGTGGTCATCTCATCGCTCCACGAGTTTCATCTTGCGGTTGTAGTAGTTGACGACTCCAGAGATCATGAGACTCCCGGTCAGGAAGAACGCCATCCAGATGAGCACGATCGGAAGCGTCTGTCCCGTCTGATTCAGAATGGTGCTACCGACGGCAACGATCTCTGCGTACGCGACCCCGATCCCGAGCGACGTGTTCTTGAAGAGGTTGAGGTACTGGTTCCCGATCGGCGGCAAGATGATCCGGAACGCCTGCGGAAGGATGATCAGCCGGAGGAACTGCGAGCGCTTGAGCCCTACCGCTTGTGCCGCTTCGGTCTGACCCTTCGAAACTGCGAGGATGCCGCCGCGCACGATCTCCGCGATGAACGCTGCCGTGTACAGCGTTACAGCGAACCACACGGCGAAGAACGGAACCGTCATCACGGCCCCCGTATCACCGTACTGGGCGAAGTTCCCCTTCTGCACCACGGACGCCTTGGTGAAGTTCAAAGGCTGTCCGCCGTCCGCGGCGAAACCGTTGCCCAGCCAGTCGAAGAAGTTCCCGATCCCCAATCGCACGAGTTCAGCGACCGTGAGAACCTCACCGGAGACGGTCGCTATGGTCACGCCGCTCACCAAGAACGCCAGGCCGGCGCCGATGACTCCCGCGACGCCGGCGAAGATCACACGGAACCAGTCATCGTCGGTGAGTTTCCCGAAACCAGCCGGCGTGCGGCGTGACTCGAAAAAGTTCCTGATCCACCACGCTGCCCCAAGCAGCGCGGCTGCTGCGAGAACGATCGGGACCACGATCGCCGGAACTGCGTCGATGAAGCTCGCGATTCCGTGGAGGATCGGTTCGACGAAGCTGAGGAGCGGCCACGCGAACCACCCGACAACCGCGAAAACGGCCAGTGTGCCGCCTGCCCAGTATCCCGGATGGCTCGGCTTCCCGGTCTCCTCTTGCACCCGATGGCGCCATCGCGAAACGAAACCGCCGGCGATGATGCCGGCGCCGAGGAACACGATCCAGGGCCAGAATCCGCCGTTCCAACTCACCCACGCGAACCCGAATCCCTTGTTCGAACCTTTGAACCAGTACGTGCCGATATCGGCAGCGACGAGGCTCGGAAGAGCGATCACCATCGCCTGCCAGAAGAAGATCTGGACGAGCAGCGGGATGTTCCGAATCGTCTCGATGTAGAACGTGGCGATCTTGTTGACGATCCAGTTGTGCGACAGCCTCCCGATGCCGATCAGTGTGCCGAGGATCGTCGCGGCGATGATGCCGGTGATCGAGATCCGCAGGGTGTTCATCGCCCCCGCGGCCAGCGCCCGAATCGAGCTATCGGGCTCGGTGTCGATTCCCTCGCGAAGGAAGACCCCGATCGGATCGGTCAGGAAGTCCAGATCGAACGTCGTTCCCGATGCGCTGAAGTTCGCGAACGCCTGACGACCGAGAATGACGAAGAAGCCGAGGGTGACCGCCAGCGCGAGTAGTTGGGACGACCACTTGAGGAACGCAGCATTGCGCCAGAGAGGTGTCTTCTCGTGTTCTCTGACGGTAACCGCCATGCCTGAATGTCCTCCCGCCGGCCCTCACCGGCTCCTCCGATCGATGCACCATAGACACAAAGAGAGCGGGGGCGCTAACGCGCCCCCGCTTTCCAATCAGTCGTTTGCTTCGATCAGCGCGCCGGCGGGGCGTAGATCAGGCCTCCGTCGTACCACTGCATGTTGCGCGTACCGTCGCGCACCAGCTTGAGCGGTCCGAGGTTGCGCTCGTAGATCTCGCCGTAGTTACCGACCTGAGAGATCACCTGGAAGAAGGCGTCCGCTTCCAGACCCATCTTCGTCTGAACCTCGTCTTCGGAAGCACCGAAGAGTCGAGCGATCTCGGGCGTCTTCTCCTTGTCCGCCTCGGCGCTTGCCGCCGTGACGCCATTCTCTTCAGCGATGAACGTCGCGAAGACCGTCCACTGCACAACGTCCATCCAAGTCGAGTCGTTCTGACGGACCACGGGGCCGAGTGGCTCCTTGGAGATGGGAGCATCGGGGAAAATGACCCAGTTCTCAGCACCCTCGGTACCGGCTGCGACGTTCGCAGAACGGTGCCCGAAGAGACCAGAACCGTCGGTTGTGACGAGGTCACACGTACCGGCGATGAACTTGTCCATCGCCTCGTTGAAGTTCTCGACCGTTTCGAGCGAGATCGTTGCGCCACTCAGGGCGGCACCTTCACTGATGTTCTTCTCAGTGGTCGTACCGGCGTTGGTGCAGACGATGCCGCCGTCGATCGCTGCGAACGCCTCTTCGCTGGTCATGCCTTCCTTCAGGGACGTCAGAGTCGCGGGGTTCCCCATGATCTGCTGGCCGTCATAGAACGTGGTCGCCACGAAGTCGAGCGCCAAGTCACCGTCACGCGTCTGGGTCCAGGTGGTATTCCTCATCAGGACGTCGATCTCGCCGGTGTCCAGTGCTGCGAACCGCTCGGCGGCCGTCAACTGACGGAACTCAACTGCAGTCGCGTCACCGAGGACCGCTGCCGCAACGGCACGGCAGTAATCAGCATCGAGGCCGGTTGAGTTGCCTTCAGGATCCGTCTCCGAGAAACCGGGAGCACCGGTGGAGATGCCGCACTTGAGCGTGCCGCGAGCGATCACGGTGTCGAGCGTGCTCTCACCGGTGTCTGTTGTCTCTTGTCCGGCGTCGGCCACGGTCGTCTCCGTGCCGGCTGCCGTCGTAGTCGTCTCTGCTGCTTCGTCGCTGCTACCGCATGCTGCGGCAACAAGAGCGAGAACTGCAAAGAGCAATGCAAGTCTCTTCATCATCTGGGGTTACCCCTTCTCTTTCTTCCGACATTTTCCTCCCGCGCCCCTGCCCGGGGCGCGTGTCCCCCGACCCGAGCCGAGGGATAGCGCTGCAACCTAGTAGAGCGATGTGGAATGCGCCAAGCGATTGGCCGGTGCGGCGCACAACGCCGCACCGGCCAATCGGTATTCGGTATTCGGTATTCGGTATTCGGTATTCGGTAGGAACGTCGAATCACCGGTCGAGAGGTTTCCCTTGCGTTCCGGTTCGTGGTAGTTCTGCAGCATGCACAATCACCAGCAGCTCGACGTGTGGCAGGAGAGTCGCCGTTTCGTGGCGCACGTCTACTCGCTCACCCGAGCGTTTCCGTCGGACGAACGCTTCGGCCTCGCCTCACAACTGAGACGGGCTTCTGTGTCAATCCCTTCGAATATCGCTGAAGGTGCCGGCAGGGGAGGAGACCGCTCCTTCGCCCAGTTCCTGCGAATAGCTTCCGGGAGCGCCTCAGAAACGGAAACCCAGCTACAGATCGCAAGAGACCTCGACTTCGGCGCAACAGTGGTCATCGATGCCGCTATCGGCGATGTTCGTCGAATCCGCAAGATGCTCTGGGGACTCGAGCAGCACTACTCCAACCCCGGGTGACGACGGGTACTGACTACCGAATACCGAATACATCCGACGAAGTCGGATCAGACGCCTTGCGCGTGGAAGAACACGCGGCGTTCTCTCGGCTGGTCCAGTTCTGCGTAGAGGACTCGCTGCCATTGACCGAGGAGGACCTCGCCGTCGACGATCGGGATCGTGACCGAGGGTTGGCCGGTGATGAGTTGCCGGATGTGCGAGTGCCCGTTGATGAACTCATCTTCCTGCATGTTCTCGGTGCGGATGTTGTGATCGTCGTGTTCGTAGTAGGTGTCGACGGGAACCATACGATCGATCGCTTTGCGGAAGTCGTTGAGGAACCCGGTCTCGGATTCGTTGAGCACGATCGACGTCGTCGTGTGCGGCGTCGAAACGGTGATCTGACCGTGTCGGACCATCGATCGCTTCGCCACGTCGCGGACGATATCGGTGAAGTCCCAGAACTCTTCGGACGCTCCCGTGTGGAAGTGCATCGCCTCGGTGCGGATCGCCGGTGATTCCGATACGGCGAGCACGACGGGAGTACCGACCGGGTCGATCGTGGCTTTGCGGATCGCGATACGTTCGTCCATGGACTTCCTCGTGAAACGTTGGCGGCACACTAACGACAGCACCAGGATACCGGCGGCTCTCCCGACCCGCCAGACCAAACCGAATCGTATCGCAAGACGGTTGCGGCGGTCCTGTAGAATCGACTTTCACGAGTGGAGGAGACCACATGTCGGCCACGGTGATCCTTGGTGCCCAGTGGGGCGATGAAGGTAAGGGGAAGATCACTGATCGGTATTCCCGAGATGCCGACGTCGTCGTTCGCTATCAAGGCGGCAACAACGCGGGCCATACGATCGTCGTCGAAGGTGAACGGTTCGCCCTGAGCCTCATCCCGTCGGGGGTGCTCTACCCCCAGGTCACGCCGGTGATCGGTAACGGAACCGTGGTCGACCCTGCCGTGATGATCCGAGAGATGGAAGAACTCACCGCTCGGGGAATCGATCCTTCCCGGGTCCGGGTCTCCGGGAACGCCCATCTCATCATGCCCTACCACCGCAAGCTCGATGCGGTACTCGAGCGCTTTCTCGGCGAGGAGCAGATCGGAACGACGAAGCGGGGCATCGGCCCGGCTTACATGGACAAGTATTCGCGGTTCGGAATCCGCATGCAGGATCTCTTCGACCCGAAGATCTTCCGGAAGAAACTCGATGTGGTCGGCAGGGACAAGAACCGGCAACTCCAGAAGGTCTACAACCAACTGCCCCTCGACATCGACGAGATCTACGAGGAGTATCTGGGCTACGCCGATGTGATCCGCGACCACATCACAGACACGTCGCTGCTCGTCTGGGAAGCGATCCACGCCGGCAAGAACGTCCTCTTCGAGGGCGCGCAGGGAACGCTTCTCGATATCGACCACGGCACGTACCCGTTCGTGACGTCATCGAATCCAACGGCAGGTGGCGCCATCACGGGTTCAGGGATCGGCCCGCGCGACATCGACAACGTGATCGGAGTAGCCAAGGCCTACATCACACGGGTCGGCACGGGACCGTTCCCGACCGAACTCTTCGACGAGACCGGCGAACGCATGATCGACATCGGCGGCGAGTACGGTGTCGTGACCGGCCGCCGACGCCGCACCGGTTGGCTCGATGCGGTGGCCCTGCGCTACTCCGCTCGTGTCAACGGTCTCACTGAGATCGCTCTCACGAAACTCGACATCCTCTCCCACTTCGGCCCGCTGAAGATCGCGGTCGCCTACGACTCGCTGGGCGAGCGGTACGACGAGTTCCCGCGTCAGCAGCGTGTGCTCTACAACTGCCACCCCGTGTACGAAGAACTCGAGGGGTGGGGAGTGGACATCAGCGACGTCGAGTCGTACGACGATCTCCCCGCCGCGGCGAAGCGATACGTCGAGCGGGTCGAGGAACTGAGCGGAGTCAGAGTGTCCTCCGTCGGCGTGGGCCCGGGCCGCGAAGCCACGCTGATGCGCCCAGCGTCATGACACCTGCCAAGTACTCAGTACCCAGTGCCCAGTACCCCGTACCCCGCGGACCCCGTCATACGGACTACGGACTACGGACTACGGACTACGGCCAGTGATCGACCGCTACTCCCTTCCCGCGATGGCTGCCGTCTGGAGCGAAGAACGCAAGCTCGCCGTGTGGAAGGAAGTCGAAACCCTCGTCGTTGAGGCGTGGACCGATCTCGGCGTCGCTCCGTCCGGGGTTGCCCGGGCGCTGCGTTCCGCTCCCGAGGTCGACCCTGCTGCGTGGAAGGAACGCGAGCGGGTCACGAATCACGACGTTGCGGCGTTCGTCGACCTCCTCGCCGGCTCTCTCGACACCGGAGGAGAGTGGGTCCACTTCGGCCTCACCTCATCCGATGTCCTCGACACAGCGAATGGCGTCCTCCTTCGAGATGCTGCCGATCTGCTACTCGACCGAATCGCAACTCTCTTCGACATCGTTCGGAACAAGGCCATGGAGCACCGTGACACGCCGACGATCGGCCGCACCCACGGCATCTGGGCCGAACCGACTTCATTCGGTCTCAAGTTGGCGAACTGGGCGTTCGAGATCGCCCGGGATCATCATCGGATGCAGAGCGCCGGGGAAGCCGTCGCCGTCGGGAAGATCTCGGGCGCCGTGGGCACCTACGCCCACACACCTCCCTCGGTCGAGGCCTTCGTCTGCGAGCGACTCGGGATCGGGATCGAGCCGGCCTCGTCACAGATCACACACCGGGATCGCCAGGCCGAGTTCCTCAATGCGATCGCTCTCACGGGATCCTCCCTCGAGCGCTTCGCCACCGAGATCCGCCACCTCCAACGAAGCGAGGTCGGAGAGGCCAGGGAGTCGTTCGGATCGGGCCAGAAGGGCTCGTCTGCGATGCCGCACAAGCGCAACCCCATCGCCTCGGAAAACATCACAGGGATCTCCCGCCTCCTCCGAGCCTACGCCTCGGTCGGGATGGAGAACGTGGCGCTGTGGCACGAACGCGATATCAGCCACTCTGCGGCCGAGCGCGTGGCGCTCCCCGATGCGACCGGTCTGCTCGACTTCGCTCTCGCACGGATGGCCGGACTCGTCGACGGTCTCGTCGTCGACATCGATCGCATGGCCGAGAATCTCGAGTCGACGCGCGGCCTCGTGTATTCGCAGGCGGTCTTGCTCGCCCTCGCCGAACGGGGCCACAGCCGTGACAGCGCCTACCGAATCGTTCAGAACAGTGCGATGGCCACGTGGGACGAGGGAGGAATCCTCCGGGACCGCCTGTCATCCGACCCGGAGTGCGACCTGACGACCGAAGAACTCAACGTCTGCTTCTCGCCAGACCGGTTCCTGAGAAACACCGACATCGTGTTCACTCGCCTGGCCGCCCTAGAACTCTGACCCGCACGGTCACGGTCACCCACGACGGGGGCGTAGCCCGCGAAGCGTGGCCTGCCCGGCTGGCAGTTGGTAGCCAGCAGCTCTTCCTCAGCTACTCCGCTACTCCGCTACTCACAACCCTCGCGTCACCGTCACCTGCGTTTCGATCCCGCGCTCTTCAAGCTCTTTCAGGAACGGCTCAGGATCGAAGGCCAGTTCCGGTGGATGAACTCCGGGAGCGACCTTGCCGGCGGCCATCCACGTGGCGGCTCGGGCGGGGAGCGTTCCGGTCGGGAGCGCACCTTTGAGCGTGAGGACGCCCATTCGATACCTGACGGGTTCCCCGTCGATCGTGCCGGTGACGTCGGAGACGATCTCCTTCGCCCAATCACCGGGCTCGTTCGCCGGCGTGACCAGCATCTCGTACGCCGACGGAACGAAGTCGCCCATCATCTCGATCGTGAAGTCTCTCGGTGAAACCTCGACGCCGCCCACGGAGATGGGGTCGGTTCCATCGAATCCGAACTCCGCGAGCACGCGCACTTTCTCTACGATCCCCCGGTCCATGCCCCAGTAGTTGATCTTGAAGAAGCACTCCTGCACTCCCTTGTCGGCAAAGCTCACCGGCAGCGTCGCTACCTCCGAATGGAGGGACAGGTGCATGGGGAGATGCCCGAGCGAACCGGCGAACGGGTAGTCCTCGAACTCGGTGAGCGGCTCACAGGCGATGAACTCCCCGCCACGGAAGATCATCGGTTGCTGGGTCAACTCGTCGATGATCGTCGGCGCAGCGTACGTGAACTTCATCGTGCCCGGCGGTGGCGGCTTGACACCGTCGTAGATCTTGATCGCATCGATGGTGTCGAGGCGGTCGGCCGCGTACCGGGCGAGGATGTTCGGTGCGCCCGGGGCGGAACCCATCCCCAGAACAGCGCTGATCCCTGCTTCGGTGAATCGGTCGGTGAGTTCCAGTTGCTTGAGAGTGCCGTGGAAGAGGCCCCCCATATCGGTGTAGTGGGTGCCGGCTTCCAGGCAAGCCTCCATCACCTTCATGTTGGTGTAGTAGACGGTGGCGTTGAGACACGCGTCGGCAGGTTCGAGCAGCGCCACGAGCGCCTCGTGGTCATTGAGATCCGACTCGGTGATCGTGAGCTTCGGGCTATCGAGATACCCGGCGATCGCTGCAGCGCCCTCCATGTCCCGGTCCGCGAGGATCACTTCATCCACCCGGGGATTGATGACCAGGTCTTCGACGGCCATGGCGCCCATCTTCCCTGCCCCACCCAGTACGACGATTCTCATCGGGAACTCCTTGGTTGTCGGTGCCGACGAATGCACGGGATGCTACCGACCCGGCACGGTCGCGGAGCCGCGGCTCAGGGGATAGACGAGTAGCTCAGTAGCTCAGTAGCGGAAGAAGATCTGGTGGCCATGAGGCGTGAGCTTTGGGCAAGAGGGGTGTGGGAGCTACGAGCTACCAGCTACCAGCAGGACAGGCCACACGTCACGGACTGCCGGCTACTCCCGGCGTAGCCGGGATCAATCGTTTCTTGGGAAGCCGAGGTCGACCGTGCTCGTCGATGGGTCGGGCCAGCGACTGGTCACGACCTTGTTCCGCGTCCAGAACCGGAAACCCTCCGGTCCGTACATGTGTGTATCGCCGAAGAGTGACTCGCCCCAACCGCCGAACGAGTAGTAGCCCACGGGCACGGGGATCGGAACGTTGACACCGACCATGCCGGCATCGACGTCGAACACGAACTGGCGGGCCGCACCACCGTCACGAGTGAAGATCGCAGTGCCGTTCCCCCATTGGTTGGAAGCGATCAGATCGATGCCTTCGTCATAGGTATCAACCCGCACGACCGACAACACCGGCCCGAAGATCTCGTCGGTGTAGACCGTCATGGCCGGCCGGACTCGATCGATCAGCGTCGGACCGAAGTAGAACCCGTCGCCCTCGAACTCGAGGTCGCGCCCATCGACGACGACTTCTGCACCGGCCTCGGCACCGGCGGCGACGTAGCCGGCGACTCGCTCACGATGCTCGCTGGTGATGAGCGGACCCATGTCGGTGGATGCCTGGTCGCCGGGACCGACCACGAGCCCCTCCATGCGTTCGGTGATCGCCTTCACCAGCGGGTCGGCGATGTCGCCGACGGCAACGACCACCGCTATCGCCATGCACCGTTCGCCCGCAGAGCCGAAGCCCGCGTTGACGGCGGCATCGGCTGCGAGACCGATGTCGGCGTCGGGCAACACGATCATATGGTTCTTCGCTCCGGCGAGGGCCTGAACGCGCTTTCCGTGCGCCACCGACGTCTCCTGGACATGGCGAGCCACGGGAGTCGATCCGACGAAGGAGACCGCCTTGACGTCGGGGTGAGTGAGGAGCCGGTCGACGGCGACGCGGTCACCGTTGAGCACGTTCATCACTCCCGGAGGGAAGCCCGCTTCGTTCATCAACTCAGCGATGTACAGCGACGCGGCCGGGTCCTTCTCCGACGGCTTGAGGATGAAGGTGTTGCCTGCAGCGACCGCCATCGGGAACATCCAGAGGGGCACCATCGCAGGGAAGTTGAAGGGGGTGATCCCCACCGTGACGCCGAGCGGTTGGCGCATGTCGTACACGTCGACACCCGTGGAGGCCTGCTCGGTGAAACGACCGGCGATGTTGGCGGCAACGCCCGATGCGAATTCGATGTTCTCGAGACCACGAGCCACTTCACCGTCGGCGTCTGGAAGCGTCTTGCCGTGCTGGATCGAGATGCGGCGTGCGATCTCGGCACGGTTCGCGTCGACGAGTTCCCGGTAGCGATACATGAGTTTTGTTCGGGTTGCAAGCGACGTGGCCCGCCACGCCGGGAATGCAGCCGCGGCAGCAGCGACGGCGGCGTCCGTCTCTTCCACCGATGCCAGATCGACTTCTCCAACCTGACGACCGGTTGCCGGGTTGTAGACCGGTCCGAGGCTTCCGGATGTGCCGACGGTCGTGACGCCGTTGATCAGATGGTGGAAACGTTCCACTTTGACCCCTTCAGGTGTTGATGATCGTCGGATGGTATCGCTCCAGCCGTTCATCGATTCGATGGAGGAACGCGACTCCCGCGATCCCTATCGATCGGATCGGAACCGAACCGCAGTGTGACATCATGTGGCCATGTCCACCCTCTCCCGAAGCTCATGACCGACACCGAGCCTGTCGGCGCCGTCGACAGTTCGCCCGATGAATTCCAGACCGGACGCGTTGCCACCATCGCGGGTGGCCACGCCGTCCACGACACCTACACCGCGTTCCTGCCCCCTCTCCTACCCCACTTCGTGGAAACGATGTCGCTCTCCAACGCTGCAGCCGGATCTCTGGCGGCGTTCCTCCAGATCCCTTCACTGTTCCAACCGGTAATCGGACACCTCGCCGATCGAACCACGCTGCGCTGGATCGTCATCCTCGGCCCGGGAGTGACGGGAACTGCGATGAGCTTCCTGGGATGGGCGCCCGGCTACTTCGCCCTGGCCCTATTGCTCCTCGTTGCCGGCGTGAGCGTCGCGGCCTTCCACGCAACAGCGCCGGTTGCAATCGGATACCTGTCGGGGAACCGGTTGGGCAGGGGCATGGGCTTCTGGATGGTCGGAGGCGAACTCGGACGAACCCTTGGCCCGCTCATAGTGGTGAGCGCGCTGGCCGTGATGTCGATGAAGTCGATGGCGTTCCTGTCGCTTGCCGCCATCGCAACATCGGTGTTTCTCTACTTCCGATTGCGTGATGTGCCGCTGCGAACCCGCGGCGACGGAGAACAAGTGCCCTGGCGGACGGCGGTTCGTGCGATGCGCGGGGTCATGCTGCCGCTGGGCGCCCTGGTCTCCCTGCGCAGCATGATGGTGATGGCCGTAACTCTCTTCCTTCCCCTCTATCTCACCCAGGAGGGTGCGAGTCTCTGGCTGGCCGGTGCGGCACTCTCGATCGTCGAGGCCGCAGGGATCGCTGGAGCATTCGCCGGAGGATGGATCAGTGATCACGTCGGACGACGGGTCGTGATGATCTTGGGGCAGATCGCCGCACCCATCGCTCTCTTGGCATTCCTCGCAACTGATGGATGGGTACGCGTCGCCATCCTCCCGATCATCGGCTTCTCACTGCTGGCAGTTCCACCGGTTCTGATGGCGCTCGTCCAGGAACAGTTCCCGGAGAGCAGAGCACTCGCCAACGGCGTCTACCTGTCGATGAACTTCGCCATCCGATCGATAGCGGCCATCGCCTACGGCCTCTTCGGTGATGCGTTCGGTCTTTCGACGTCCATGTACATCGCTGCGGCTGCGATGTTCGTCGGGCTGCCACTGATCTGGATGGTGACGCCGGCTACGCCGTATTCCGTAGCCCGTACTCCGTAGTCCGGGAAGGCATCCTGTCCTGCTGGGGGCCGCCGGATGGAAGCTCCTTGCTTCGAACTGGTGACCAGTGATCGTTCAGCAATCGGTGAGAGCCGCTACTGCTCTACAGATCTCGGTTCGCCGCTGAGATATCGACCCGACGAACTCGGTAAGGAATGTCTTGCGAATGGGTTGGACGTTGTCAAACGCGGCGACGCATGGAGCAACCAGACCGTCTTCCCTGTCCAGGCGGATCTCGGTCGGGATCCCGCGAATGGTCCGCGTGACCGGGGCCACGACGATCCAATCGAGAACAGGTATCGCTTCGCTTCGGGTAACGACCAGGACAGGGCGCCGCTTGTCTTCAGCTTCAGCCCACCATATGTCGCCCTGGGCGGGAGTCACCACGGCTCATTCCCGATCATCCTGACCGTGGCCTTGTCGGCCCACCCGACCTCTTCTTCGGTCTGGGGACGGTCTCGATAGCCCCGAACGATCGCCTCACCGGTCCGTAGACGCTGCTGCTGGTCGACCAAGACTCGCAGACCTCGCCTGACGGCGTCGGAGCGAGACTCCACGACACCATCCTCGACGAGTTCGTCGACGAGGGAGACAAGGTCTTCATTGACCCGGGTAACAAGTTGTGTCATGCACCCAGCATTGCACAATGCAATGCGCCCGTCCAGTGGTCCGTCACTGATTCCGCGACGCAACCCGAAACCACTGTTCTTGCGTAGCTATCGGAAGCCCGCTTCCCATAGCTACGCAAGAAGGAATCTGCTACGCCTTCGCTTCGACCAGGGCTTCTTCGAATGCCGTCAGTGTCTCTGCGACGTCTTCGTCGCTGTGTGCCGACGAGATGAACCACGGCTCCTTGGCATCGTCGACCGGCATCACGCCGCGGCGGATCATGCCGAAGATGATCTCGCTGTAGAGGTCCTCATCGTGACGACCAGTGTCCCGGTAGTTCTTCAACTCGCCCTCGCCCAGGAAGATCGAGAACATCGACGGGTGGCCGATGATCGAAGCGTCCATCGACTGCTCAGCGAGGATCTTCTCGAGGCCGGCCATGAGGGCCTCGCCGGTCTTCGTGATCTTCTCGTACGGAGCACCTGTCGACAGTTCAGCGATCGTGGCGACCGTCGCCGCTGCACCAACGGAGTTGCCTGAGTAGGTGCCTGCCTGCATGACGCCGCCTTCGGCCCATGCCGACATGATCTCCGTTCGGCCGCCGACCGCGGCGATCGGGAACCCGTTCCCCATCGACTTCGCGTACATGCCGATGTCCGGGACGATGTCCAGGTACTCGGCGGCTCCGCCGAGTCCCAGGCGGAATCCGGTCTTCACCTCATCGAACATCAGCATCGAGCCCCACTCCTCGGTGATGGCCCGGAGACCCTCCATGTACCCGTCGTCCGGCATGAGACCGAAGACGTTGCCGAGAGCCGGCTCGACGAGGATGCCGGCGATGCGGTGCCCGTCACTCTTGAAGAGCTTCTCCATGAACTCGAGATCGTTGAAGTGAGCGATCCGGATGTAGTCGCGGATCGTCGACGGCACGCCGGACGAGACCTCGAACGGCACCGGAGAACGGCGGTTTCCGAGATTCCCGAGAGGGGCGCCAGCCGTGCTGTAGCCGACGTAGTCGTGAGCACCGTGATAGGCACCTTCGAACTTGACGATGAGATCGCGCCCCGTGACGGCCCTGGCGAGGCGGATGGCGTGCATCGTTGCCTCTGTACCAGTGTTGGTGAACCGAAGTGCGTCGAGCCACGGGATGGCGTTGCGCATGGCCAGCGCCGCTTCGATCTCGAGCGCCGTCGTCATGGCGAAGACGGTGCCGCGTGCAGCGGCTTCGGCGACAGCGTCGGCGACGGGTTTGTGGCCGTGCCCGAGGATGATCGGACCGAACCCGAGTTGGTAGTCGATGTAGCGGTTGCCGTCCATGTCGTAGACGTAGGCGCCCTCGCCCCTATCGATAACGAGCGTGTCGTCATCACCCCAGTAGCGGAACCCGCTGGACACGCCGTTGACGAGCGCTTCCTTGCCTCGGCCGAACCACTCGGCCGTCTTGGGACCCTGGATACCCATGTCTCTCACCTCTGGTTGCGGTCGACCGTGATCTGCCGATCGACAAGAACGCCACCCGATTGTACCGGTGAGCGCGTCTTCCTCATCTGGCCCGACACGGTGTCGAGATGGCGTGGCAGGGATGTGGGCTCGGTTCAAGACGACTATCGTCCCGCCTCAGATTGAGCGACAACTCCGGGGCAGCGCCTCACAGATCGGTCCGCTCCGTAAGCGTCCGAACCAGAGGGAGGGCAGGATGACGGCAGCCGTAGGCATCCGGGGTGTCACCAAACGATTCGGTACCGATGTCACCGCAGTGGACAACGTCTCCCTCGACATCGTCGACGGCGAGTTCTTCTCGCTCCTCGGGCCATCGGGCTGCGGCAAGACGACCATGCTGCGGATGATCGCCGGCCTCGAGTTCCCCACCGAGGGCAGCATCCAGATCTTCGGGGAGGAGTTGGCCCTCAGCCCTCCGAACAAGCGGCCCGTCAACACGGTGTTCCAGTCATACGCCCTGTTCCCGCACATGACGGTCGAGAAGAACGTCGCATTCGGGCTCGAGATGCGCAAGGTCGACAAGGCCGAGATCAACGAACGCGTCTCACAGGCCATCGAGGCCGTCCACATGACGGGCATGGAGAAGCGCAAGCCGAAGCAGCTCTCCGGTGGCCAGCAGCAACGGGTCGCCCTCGCCAGAGCCCTCATCAACCGGCCGAAGGTCCTCCTTCTCGACGAGCCGCTCGGCGCCCTCGACCTGAAGCTTCGCCAGGCGATGCAGATCGAACTCAAGGACATCCAGGCTGAGGTCGGCATCACGTTCATCTACGTGACCCACGACCAGGAGGAAGCGCTCACGATGTCGAACCGGATCGGCGTCATGGAGGCCGGCAAGCTTCTCCAGGTCGGCACACCCGAAGAGATCTACGAGCGGCCCATGAACCGCTTCGTCGCCGAGTTCATCGGCGAGACGAACTTCATCCACGGCACAACCGTCGGCGATGACCGTATCCGCTTGGCCGACGGAGCTGTCGTCTATGCGATCTCCGATGCACCAGACGGGACGGCGGTAGTACTCACACTTCGTCCCGAGAAGATTCAGATCCATGCTCGCGACGCCGCGGGCATCCCGCCCGAGCGGAATCAGATCTTGGCCACGATCACCCGGCAGCTCTACTACGGGGAATCCCTGTACTACGAACTCGAGATTGCCGGTGGAGAACTGCTCGATGCGCGGCTCGAGAACATCCCCTCGCTGAAGCGATGGGACGTTGGGACAGAAGTGACGATCAGCTTCCACCGGGAGGCCGCCGAGGCGTTGACGTCATGACGATGCTCGACGATCGCCCGTCGGAAGAAGCCAGCCCCGAACTCGAGAAGAAGGCCGAGCGCGCCGAGAGTTGGCGCGGGTTCTTCACCGCTCTCCCAACGTACGTCTATCTCGTCGCCTTCTTCGTCCTTCCCCTCATCATCATCGCCGTAATCTCCTTCGCGGAACGGAGTCGGACCGGCAAACCGGTGCTCGGCGAGTGGACGCTCGAATGGTGGGCCAAGCTCGGTGATCCGCTCGTCCGCACGGTCGGCGTCCGAAGTGTGTGGCTCGCGTTCCTCAACACGCTGTTCGCCCTCCTCCTCGG
>JAYEIJ010000204.1:0-1514 GCA_034660035.1 Actinomycetota bacterium
GAGTCCGATGAACGGCAACCTGGTGCGCTCCGAGGCGTCGACGATCGAGGCGATGACGGGACCCATCTGCACCGGCTTTCGGTCCGGGAACCGCCGCTCATATCCCTTCGCCCACGTCGACAACGTCAACGGGTGCATGCCGACGTATCTGGCGGCTTCCGCGACGGTATAGACGGGGACTTCAAATCGAGTGTCGATGACGACGGCTCCTCACCTGGACGTGTGTTCACGATACCGAAAGCGACGGGCACGTATAGAACGCTCATCCGACTCTCCGGACCCCCGTCCACGACCGAGGGGACCAGACAGAAGAACTCGCGACACGCGTTCGTTGGCGTAATTGGCAGCCGCCGCCGCGGGCAGGGCCCGTAGCACCAGTCCCGCGCATGCGCCGCCTCATCCATCACGCACTCCACTCTCGTTTGGCCATGGTTTCGATGACCTGCTTCGGGGCGATATGAGCGACGTATCGGTCCGTGGTCGCCAGCGACACATGACCCAGCTGTCGTCGGATGATCGGCATCGGGATGCCCTCCATCATCAGCTCGCAGGCATGCGTATGGCGGAACCCGTGCGGGTGCACCCGCTTCTGGATTCCTGCCCGTCGGGCGAGCTTGTGGAACAGTCGATTCACGCTCGAGGGCACAATCGGTGTTCCCTTCATCGTGCAGAACAGCGGCGCATCGGCCGGCAGGCCGAGCGACTCCCGGCGTTCGAGCCACGCCACGATGTGCGGGTCGGCTCCCGGGTCGATCCCGACCGTGCGCTGCCGGTTCCCCTTTCCGTGCAGGACGGTGATCGCACCGATCTCCAAGTTGACATCCTTCGGCCTGAGAGCGAGCACTTCGCCGAGGCGCAGCCCGGCGCGGTACAGCACCACGATGAGCGCCCGATCGCGGATCCCGTAGTTCGACGTCGTCGAGCACTGCGCGGCGATCGCCCACACCTCGTCGGGCGTGAGGATCTCGACCGGATACTTCTTGCCCTTGTTCACCGGAACGCGAGCCTTCCGAAGCTCCGGCCCCACGACATCGGCCATTCAGACACCGTACGACACGAAGCCGACCGATACCAGACCCCCGATCGGTCACCGAAGCGGAGTATCGCAGGCACATGGCCGGGACCGGACCCCCGCGCACCTCCGGCCGCGGTAGGCTTCGGCGCCCGCTTCCAGAGAGACCACGGCGTGACGGATTGGCAGCCTTCCCCACACATCCAGGCGATCTACGACGACTACCTGGCGAGTTCGGCGTCGCTCGGTGCAGAGCGGCCGATCCACTACACGGAGTACTGGAAGAGTGACGCCGCCAAGCAGACCGGCCCGTGCGTCCGGAACGCCGGAGCGCTCGCCCACCATCTCGAGGAGCGGACGGTCCGGATCTACCCGGGTGAGGTGATCGTCGGCTCCCACACCGAACACCGAATCGGCGCCGTCTGCCACATCGAGAAGGCCGGCGTGTTCATGTTGGGCGACCTCTTCCGTTTCGAGAAGCGCCCGGTGAATCCGCTCGCGG
>JAYEIJ010000205.1:0-1511 GCA_034660035.1 Actinomycetota bacterium
TCACGAGGTATCGAACGAGTGTTGATCCTCCATCGAAGACCCTGATCTCCGGTGCTGCTGCGAGTCGCCCTGCGATGACGACGAGGTTGAGGTCCATGACATCTCCTCTCGATCCGAGGAAGTGCGGAGGTTCAACGATATGGACCGTCTGTGACAGATTCGCGGTGCGCGGGCAGTGGGCGGTGTCGTCGTGCGACCGCGGAGTCTGCAGGCAGTAGTACGTATGACGTAGTACGAAACCCGATCAGGGCACTGAGACCTCCGAGTCGTACTACGTACTTCGTGCTTCGTACTACAGACTCCTCTCCCCATAAGTCCGACCATCCAAATCCCGTCAGGAACTGCGCGCGATCTCCAGATCGAGTTCGTCCAACCCGGGGAACGACGGATCGTTGAGCACGATGGCATCCGCGATCCTGCGGGCGGTGTCGGTGTCGCCGTTACGTGCGGCAGCGCGCGCTGCGATGTACCAGACGCGAAGATCGGCTTCTTTGGCATTCGGTCCTACGCGCTCGGGGCCGGTGAGATCCCAGGCCGCTTCGGCGTCGCCCTCGTCGAGCAGATACGAGCCGTAGACGACCTTGCCCTCTTTCCATGCCGCCGGACTGACATCGGCCTTCTGGAGGGTCTCCCACGCCGCTTTCACGTCCTTGCCGCGCCCTTTCGCGCGAAGAACGTCCATCTCGATGGGGAGATGCGAGGCGTCTCCCGCCATGCGCCGGTATGCACGGAGTTCCGCAAGCGCCGTGTCCCAATCGCCGATCCGATAGGCGGATAGCCCGAGAGTCTCCCGTACCGTCGTGTCCTGGGGAGCAAGGTTCTTGGCGCGCTTCGCATCTTTGACCGCCGCGTGATAGCGACCGTCGTTCATCGCTGCAGAAGCGTCGCCGAGCGCCTCCAGGGCGGGGGCGATCCGGTCTTTCGGCGTCACGCGGGCGAGAGCCTCGACGATCCAGTTCGGAAGATCCACGGCCGATCCCTGGAGATCACGCCGGCGCTTCGTCTGGTGACCTTCCCCTCGACCCCTATCTCCATCCTTCGAAGATCGACGGTCGTCGCCGCCGTACGATCGGCCGGAAGAGCGCCCGGAACGACTCGACGAACCCCTCTCCTGCCCGGAGCTGCCCGAGCGACCCGAACCGCCGGAACGGCTTGAACCACCCGAACGCCCGGATTTGCCGGAGCGACCGGAACCGCCGGATCCGGACTTCGAGGTTGACCGCTTCTGCGAGGCGCCCTTGCCAGGCTGGCCGTGACCCTTGTTCTTGTCGTATTGCTTGCTCATCGTTGTTCTTCCCCAAAAACGCACTCAGGCCGCCCCCGTCAAGGGGCGGCCTGAGCCTAATAGTGTTCGGCAGCGACCTACTCTCCCGGGACCCTTCGATCCAAGTACCATCGGCGCTGGCGGGCTTAACTTCCGTGTTCGGAATGGGAACGGGTGGGACCCCGCCGCCATGGCCACCGAAACCTTCTGAGCGCTCTTTGAGCACTCCATAGCGAGTACGAGTTGC
>JAYEIJ010000206.1:0-6620 GCA_034660035.1 Actinomycetota bacterium
ACTACGGACTACCGACTACCTTCTTCTCCCATGGACAGGTCGACACGGAACGGGATCGCGTTCGCTCTTCTTGCTGCCCTCTTCTGGGGGGTCAGCGGTGCGATCGCCGCGGATGCCTTCACCCATGTGTCTCCGACCCGCGTCGCCGAGGTGCGGGCCATCGTGACCTCGCTCTTCTTCATCCCATTCGCTTACTTCCGCGGCGCTCTCGCTCCCCGGGGAGGGCTTCTGGGATTCGCTCTTCTCGGTGCCAATCTGGCGCTCGTGAACGTGACGTTCTACTGGGCGATCGACCGGCTCGGCGTCGGCCCGGGAGCGACGATCCAGTTCCTTGCTCCGATCTTCGTTCTTCTGTGGATGGTTGTCGCCCAACGCCGGCGTGTCTCGCCCGTGGTCTGGGCGGCGGCGGTGGTGGCAGTGGCCGGTGTGTTCTTCATCACGGAAGCGTGGACCCTCGAGGGGGGAGACTGGATCGGGGTGGCGTGGGGGCTGATCTCGGCGGTTGCGTTCGCGTCGTATCTCATCTTCGGCGAGTACCTCGGGCGTTCGCATCCGGCCATCACGATCGTTACCTGGGGATTCGTGTTCGCGTCGATCATCTGGATATTCGTGCAACCGCTCTGGACCTTTCCCACGGATCTATCGGCCAAGGTATGGGTCGAGTTGTTGTGGGTCGGGATCATCGGAACGGCATTGCCGTTCCTGTTCGGCTTCTCAGCCCTCCGTCGTGCCGCCTCCGGGATCGTCGGCGTCATCTCAACCACAGAGCCGGTGTTCGCTGCGACGGCTGCATGGGTGCTGCTCGGTCAGTACCTCAGCGTGATCCAGATGGTCGGTGGAGCGATGGTGCTCGGAGCCGCCGCGGTCATCCAACGGTGGGGGGCTACCGACGTCAAGGATTCGCTCGCGCCGACCGAGTAGGCGATGGTTGCCTGGTAGCGTTTCTGTCATGCGAATCCTCAAGCGTGTCCTTCTCGGCGTCATCCTCCTGAACGTTCTTCTGGTCGTTGCGGCTCAGGTCGCGAAGCGAATGCTTCCCGCATACGGGGATGAAGATTCCGACGTCTTCGCCGCCGTGGCGGCAATGGACGGCGCCGAGGTCGTGAACCGCTCCGACTCATTTCGCGCAGGATCAGGGACCGCCGTGATGGGCGGCATGACGATCGATCTCACCAAGGCTGAGATCTCCACTTCGGCAACGCTCGAACTCGTTGCAGTCGCCGGAGGCATCGAGGTGACCGTGCCGGCGAATTGGCGCGTCGAGATGACATCGACGGTGTTCGCCGGTGGAGTGGAGAATCTGACGGATCCGGACGCGGTCGCAGGTGAGGCACCGCTCCTTCTCGTGGATGCCCGCGCGTACTTCGGCGGTGTGGCCATCCGCTCCGCCTCCTGACGGTTGCCGCGGCCTATCGCACCGTTCGGCGGTACCCTCGCCCCATGGCTGTAGACCTCGCAGGCACCGTCACTTATCTCAAGGACCACGCGGTCGAGCATGGTTTTCACGTTCACGACGAGCGCCACTTCGTAGAGACCTACACACTTCGTCAGGCGTGGGAGGTCGACCTTCACCCTGCCGAATCCTGCGAGGGTCCGCTCGATCTGCACCTCGCGATCGATCTCGATCCTCGTGTCGTTCTGGAACTCGAGGACATGCTCATGGAGGCGCCGGAGACGCCCGAGGATCCCGATGGGCGATTCGTCGTGCCGTTCCTGTTCAATTGGGGGTTGCCTCCGCTGAAGGACCCACCGGATCTGATCGTGCTGTCGGCCGAACTCGCCGGCATCGGAGGGGTCGACCTGCCCATCGAAGTGTCGGCGGTCGATAGCTTCGGGGCACTGTCCGACGGGCAGGAGCGCCGTCTCTCGATCATCGCTGCGGTGCAGATCTCGCTCGTCGATCTCATGTACCGCCAGGACAGTCTCTGCGAGACCCTCGATCGGGTCCACGCGGTGAGCATGTACGTAACCGAGCACGCCCCCGACTGGATAGGCTGACCCGGCTTCGCCGCGTGTACTGCGTACTCAGCATCCAGTACCGACCGAAGGTCTCAGTCTTCATCCTCCATGCGTCGGTTCACCCACCTGGTGAGCGGAGCGGACATCTCTGCCGGCCGGTCGCCCCAGTCGTAGACGACGACCGTACCTGCGGCGCTGTCGTGTAGTGAGCGCCGCTCAGGACTGGTGAAGAGTCCAACGAACCCGAGACCGAAGACCATGAACGAAATGGGGAATACGAGGGCTCTGATGAACGCCGCCTTGCCGGAGATCGTCGACCCTTCGCGCGAAGTCACACTCAGACCGATGATCGCCATGCCTATGGTGCGTCCGGCGAATGCCCATGAGGCGAAGTAGTAGGTGAACCCCCACAGTGCTCCGAGAAGCACTCCGAAGATGCCGCTCTCCCAACCCGTGTCCACCTGTACCTGGAAGACGAAATCGATGACGAAGGTGAATCCCATCAGAGTCAGTAGATACGATGCCCAGAGGATGAGAGCGTCGAGCACATAGGCGGCGAGCCGGGAGATCGGTCCCGCATAGTGGCCGGTCACCTGACCGTGACCATCGTCATCGACGCCGGTTCCGGCTTTGAGGTTCGCCGGGGCCACAGGGCGCTCAGAGGGGTGCCGTCCGATGGCCCTATACGAGGTGCTGCCGATGATCTGGTCAAGGGCGACGATCTGGCGGCGGACTACGTCCATTGCCGAACCGGCAAGCGCTCCCGTGCTCTCTCGAACGATGTCCGGGATGCCTGCTCGGTCGGTGAGTTCCTTCACGTCGACTCGGTCGAGGATGGCGTCGACGTCCACCCTGTCCATGAGGGCGTCCACGTCGACCCGATCGAGGAGTGCATCAACGTCGACCCGGTCCATCAGGGCATTGACGTCGACGTGATCGAGGAGGACCTGCGGGTCGACGCGGTCGAGGAGCGCGTTGACGTCCACTCGCTCCATCAGGGCGTTGACATCGACGTGATCGATGATCAGATCTGGGTCGACCGCATCAACGACCGCTCCGGTGGCTCGCGAGAAGGCCCTCGAGATCAGTCCGTCGCCGGCCGGTTCCTGGTCGGTGGTCACCCTTGTGCCTCCGTCTTCGGAAGCGAGATGAAGCGAAGGACTCCGTGCATGGAGCGACGATATCACGCTTGGGACGGTCGGGAGGAACCGGACCACGGGTTCGAACCCATGGCCCCGCCCTTGCCCGCGGTCCGCCGCTACTCGTAGGCGATGGCCTCGAGAACGTTCAGACGAGACGCCTTCCACGACGGGTAGATGGCGGCGATCACACCAGCCACACCCGCGAGGAGCACCAGTGCCACGATCTGTCCGGTCGGAATTGCGAACGACCCGAGCCCTTCATCGGCCAGGGCCCGCACGACCGCCCAACCGAGGAAGAGGCCGACACCGACGCCCATGACGGCACCGAAGAGCGCAATGATGACGGCTTCCCATCGGATCATCCGACGCACTTGGCGGCGCACCATGCCGACCGCGCGGAGGAGACCGATCTCCCGGGTCCGTTCGATGATCGCCAGCGCCAGCGTGTTGGTGATGCCCAACACAGCGATGATGATCGCTAGGAAGAGAAGTCCTGTGAACAGCACCAGCATCTGATCGATCTGTGTCTCGGCACCCGCGATGAGTTCGCTCTTGTTCTGAACCTTCACGTTCGGGTACCCGGCGGCTACGCCATCGATGGCGGCTCGAGCATCCTCGATGGTTACACCGGCGGCGCTGTTCGCGAAGACGTAGAAGTCGGTCGGGTTACTGAAGCCGACGGCGTAGGCGGTATCGGTTATCACGTAGTTCCCGAAGTTCGCCGATGCGATTGTCCCTGCGATCTCGATCGGGCCGCCGGGATCCTGGGGATACACAATTGTTATGGAGTCTCCGATGGACCAGTCGTTGTCATCCATGAGGGACTCGGCAACGAGAATTCCGTTCGTCGCTGCGAGCGACTCGAACGCGCCCGGTGATACATCGAAACTCGTGACGGTATCGATCGTGGCGGGATCGACCGCGACGATGGTTGTGCTCTCGCCTTCGATGGCGGCGCTCCCGATCTTCAAGGTGGACACATCTCCGACATCCGGCAGTGACCGAACCTCTTCCGTGAACGCCGGACTCACTCCCACGGCGAAGTTCGTCGACTGCACTGAGAAGTCTCCGGGGAACGTATCGGTGACCGATTCTGCGACCGATGACTTGATCGAGGCGCCGAACACCGCGACGAAGACGACGAGTGCTACTCCGATCATCAATGCCGATGCTGTGGATGCGGTCCGTCGTGGCTGACGTCTCGTGTTGTCCTGCGCAAGCTGTCCTGCGACACCGAACATCTTCGGGAGTGGCCACCCGAGAACCGTCGCGACGGGGCCCGCTGCGAGTGGAGCGATGATCGACACACCAAGGAAGAACACGAGGGCACCGACGGCAACGAACCATATACCTCCCCCCACGGACGTGAACAGTCCGACGAGGAGTGCCGCGACACCCAACCCGATGGTGACCGTTCCGGTCACGGCCCGCGTGTGCAGCGAACGACGCTTGGGACGCGCTGCTTCCTCCCTCATGGCGGCCACCGGGGGAATGCGGGCGGCCTTGCGTGCGGGCAGAAGCGCCGAGACGACCGTCACGACAAGTCCGACGGCCATGCCGACGATCACGGTTCTGGGAAGAACGGTGAGCGGTCCGCTGGGCATGTTGAAACCGAAGGCGTTCATGGCTGCGGCGAGTCCCACTGCGAGCAGGACACCGACAGCAACGCCGATGACCGACGCCACGAGTCCGACGATCAGGGCTTCGATGACGACCATCCAGGTGACCTGTCTGCCGGTGGCGCCGACCGCCCGAAGGAGAGCGAGTTCCTTGGTGCGCTGGGCAACGATGATACGGAACGTGTTGCTGATGATGAACGCGCCGACGAAGACGGCCACCGCTGCGAACGCAAGGAGGGCGATGTTCAGGAAGCCCAGGCCTTCGGAGATGGCTTCGGATTGCTCATCGTTCGACTGCTCGGCTGTGACGACTTCGACATCGCCGTTCGTCGTTGTCGCGATGGTCGCTGCGAGTTCTTCGGGGGTGATCCCGGATTCGGCGGCGACCGATATCGCACTTAACCGACCTTCGAGATCGAAGAGTCGCTGTGCTTCCTCGAGAGTGAACATGGCGAGCGTCGCACCGGCAAGGCTGTCGCTCTCTCCGAAACTGCCGATGCCGACGATCACGAACTCTTCGGGGGCGCCGATCGTCAGGACCGTGATCGTGTCCCCAACCACAAGGTCGTTCGTTTGAGCCGAGTTGGCATCGATCACAACCTCGCCTGCGATCTCGGGTCCGCGACCGTTCCCATCCTTGACCGTCACGGGACTCATCGAGCTCTCGACCGACCATGAGTAACCCAGGGTTGGCGGGCCCTGGCCCCCGATCGCTTCGCCTTCCTTGTTGACGATCTGGGCGAAGCCGGCAACGCCGCCTTCGGCGATTCGCACACCCGGCGCCGCCAGGACTGATTCGAGCGTGTCTTCCGGAATCGATCCGAATTCGGTGTTCTGCATGTTGTCGCCGGCCTCGAGCGGCGCGGCACGTACGTAAACGTCCACGCCCGTCGTCGTAGTTTCGAGGAGCGCATCGAAGCGGGCGCTGATGGTGTCGGTGAAGACGAAGCTCGCTGAGACAAATGCCACGCCGATGACGATGGCGAGCGCGGTCAGGGTGAGTCTCACCTTGTTGGCGAATACTCCTTTGATGGCTGCGCGCAGCATCGTCAGGCTCCCAGATGTTTCATCTGTTCGAGGATCGAATCGGGCGTCGGATCGGTCATCTCGTCGACGATGTCGCCGTCGTTGAGGAACACGATCCGGTCCGAGTAGCTGGCAGCGATGGGGTCATGAGTGACCATCACGATCGTCTGGTCGAATTCCCGAACTGCCGTCCGCATGAAATTGAGCAACTCCCCGCTGGCGACCGAGTCGAGGTTGCCACTCGGCTCGTCGGCGAAGACGATCTCGGGTTTCGAGACGAGCGCACGCGCAGCAGCCACGCGTTGCTGCTCGCCGCCCGAGAGTTCGCTGGGCCGGTGGTCAAGACGGTCGTTGAGACCAACGGCCCCGACAACCTTGTTGTACCACTCCTGATCGGGCTTGGATCCCGCGATCGAGAGGGGGAGAAGGATGTTCTCCTTCGCGTTGAGGGTCGGGATCAGGTTGAAGGCCTGGAACACGAAGCCCACCTGCTCGCGGCGGAGAATCGTCAGATCCCGATCCTTCAACGTGCCGAGGTCGGTCTCTCCGATGTAGACGGAGCCTTCGCTGAGGTCGTCGAGGCCGGCCAGCGTGTGAAGCAGCGTCGACTTGCCCGACCCCGACGGTCCCATGATGGCTGTGAACTGACCGCGCTGGAAGTCGGCGGAGATGCCGTCGAGCGCTCTGATCTCCGCGTCGCCTTCCCCGTAGATCTTCGTTCCGCTACGGATGCGTGCCGCTGCTTCGCTCGATGGGAGTGTTTCCAGCATGGTGTGTCCTTCGTGTGGTCTTCGGCGTCCATGTCAAAGGTACGCGTCAATCGGGGACGCGTCATCGGCTGATTGGAGGTTATCCGAAGGGAGTAGCGGAGTAG
>JAYEIJ010000207.1:0-6566 GCA_034660035.1 Actinomycetota bacterium
CCGCTACTCCGCTACTCCGCTACTCCGCTACTCCGCCCACGCTACACACGGCGGGAATGACGGCAGCCGTCACGGGTTGAAAGGCCGTAGCATTGCTCCGGCCAGGAGGTGTCATGGGACAGTACCAAGACGAGATTAGAAAGATCGGCCCGCCGTCGGCTGAACTGCGCAAGCACGTTCCGGAGGTCTACGAAGGCTTCACTACGACGTACCGCGCCGTCTACAAAGACGGAGCGCTTCCTGCCGCTACAAAGGAGTTGATGGCCGTCGCCATCGCCGTGTCGCAAGGCTGCAAAGGGTGTGTCGCCAGCCATGCACGGAGCGCCGCGCGCAAGGGTGCCACCGAGGAACAGATGGCCGAGACCATCGGTGTCACCATCCAGATGGGTGGGGGACCCGCCTCGGTATACGGACCTGAGGCGTGGGAAGCCTTCAAAGAATTCAAAGAGAAGTACGGATGATCCCTGTGCTCGCTTCCATTCCGTCGCCGTCGCAGAACGTCCTCGAGATCGGTCCTCTCACCGTCCACTTCTACGGGATCATGATCGCGATCGGCGTGATCGTCGCGGTGATCGTTGCCAAGAGACGCTATATACGTTTCGGCGGCAGCGGTGAACTCGTCGAGCGCGTGTCGATCTGGGCTGTGGCCATCGGCTTCCTGGGTGCCCGGCTCGGGTATGTCATCACGCACACGGGAGACTTCATCGACCGCCCCTGGGGGGTTCTGTTCATCTGGGAGGGAGGGTTAGCTCTCTACGGTGGCCTCACGGTTGGAGCGCTCACGGCGATCTTCCTTCTTCGCAGATGGAACGGCGACGCCTTCGCGTTTGCCGACGCCGTCGCCGTCGGGATTCCTCTTGCCCAGGCCATCGGTCGGTGGGGCAACTACTTCAACCAGGAGCTTTTCGGCACACCGTCGAACCTTCCGTGGGCAGTCGAGATCGATCCGAACATCGCTGCGGCGGCCGGGTATCCCGGGTACACGACCTTTCACCCGACGTTCCTCTACGAGTCGCTCTGGAACGTGTTTCTCACCGTTGGGATCATTCTCTGGCTCGAGCGTCGCGGGAAGCTCGCAAAGGGCGCCTCGATCGGGATGTACTTGATCGTGTACGGGATCGGACGTTTCCTCATGGAGTTGATGCGGACGGACACCACGTTCCGTCTACTCGGACTGAGCCGCAACGGCTGGATCTCCGCGCTTGCCGTGCTGGTCGGAGTCGCATGGGTGTGGTGGATGCAACGTCGCGGTGAGCAGCGAGTGCTCGTGGGCTCGCCCGTGTTCATCGCTCCCGGGGCGCAGACGACTGCGGCGCCGATAGAAGACGACGGGCCGTCCGGCACCGGAACCGAAGACACATCCGGTCTGTCTTTCGGTGACGGCAAGGGCGGTTAGGCCTCTCCGCCGTCGTCTAGTGGAATCCGATCTCCGCGAGGTCCGCCCGCACCTGATCGTTGATGAGAAGGCGCCGGAGTGCGACGACGGCGGGCCGGTCCCAGCGATCCTCGCGAACGGCGAAGTCGTAGCGCTCGTTCGCGATGAAGTGGAAACCGAGTCCTGCAGCCTCTGCCACCGTTTCGAGGGTCATCCCCCAATCGGCTCGGCCCTGCTCGATGGCCGCAGCCACGCCGTTGTGTGTCTTGACCTGATGCAGGTAACCGGCGGGTTGGCGTCCGTCCAGGAGTTGGTCGATCAGGATGCGCGTGCCGCTTCCGGGGTTCCTGTTGACCATCCGGTAGCGATCACTGCGGATCTCTTCGAGGAGAGGGTCGTCGTCGATGCCGGAAAGCCCCGGCTCGTCGGACCGATACGCGATGCCCTGACGCCGGTCGTAGCCGGAGATGAGACGAACACCCGGGGGGAGGAAGGACTCGTTGTAGCGGCCCGTTTCGGCGTCCAGCAGATGCGTGCCGGCGACATCACCTTCGCCACGTCCCAGCGCTGCAAGACCTGCCGTTGAACCAACCGGGATCGCCTTGATCAGGTAGCCGTCTGCTGCGAGCAGTCCGAGGAGGTGGTCGAGGCCCACGCAATGGCTTCCGATAGCGACAAGGTCGGGAATCCGGACCCGATCCTCGAGGAGACGAATCGTCATCCGGTCTCCTTCTGCCACGTATTCGGTGGACGCAGGGATGCGAACGAACCCATCGGCTCGCCCGAAGGCGGTCACGCTGCCCGAGCCCGCGCCGAGGGGATAGGCGGCCAACCCGTTCTCCCCTTCGACGAGGTCGACCAGGGAATACTCGGCGCGGCCGGGGACCGACGTGATCCGCATCGGCGCGATGGCCTCGACGGTATGAACGGCGTCATCCGGCACGCCGGAGAGGCGTCGCAGGAGCGGCGCTACGAACTCGTGGAAGGTGAAGACGGCCGAAGTCGGGAAACCGGGGAGCACGACGACGGGCGTGCCGGCGATGACTGAGAGGAGGATCGGCTTGCCGGGCTTCAGGGCCACTCCGTGGACGACGATCCCGGGCGAGTTGGGAAGGCGGGCGGCAAGGCGAGTAACGGCCTCCGAGTTCACATCGCCCTCGCCCTTCGACGTTCCCCCCGAGAGCAGCACGACGTCGACAGCGTCCGGCCCGGTGACGAGCGCTTCCAACATCGCTTCGACGTCGTCGAGGTCATCGGGAGCGATTCCGGACGGCACCGGTTCGCACCCAAGTTCCGCGACGGCGTCGAGCAGCATCGGCTGGTTCGAGTCGAAGACCTCCCCTATCGCGAGCGTTCCACCGGGCTTCACGATCTCGTTACCGGTGGAGACGACGGCGACCCGGGGTTGGGAGATCACGTTCACGTGAGCGATGCCTACGGCGGCAATCACTGCCGTATCCCGAGACGTGAGAGCGATACCGCTGCGCAGCACGGTGTCGCCCCGACCGATGTCCGAACCGGCGTACGACACATTCGCTCCGGGAGCGACCGACCGGGAGACTTCAATGCCCGCATCAACCGGTTCCGTGTGTTCGATCATGACGACCGCATCGGTCCCGCGTGGGACAACCCCGCCTGTGGCGATCTGCACGGCGGTCCCGGGCGGCGTGTCGAACCCTTCGTCAGGTGCGTCTCCGGCCGCGAGCGTCACTTTCGAGAGAGTGAGAGCGATCGGTTCGAGCTCTTCCGCTCCGTAGGTGTCGACTGCGTGAACGGCGAATCCGTCGACGTTGCTGCGATCGAAGCCGGGTACGTCGACGGCTGCCGCTACGTCATCGGCCAGAATCCGGCCCAAGGCACGTCCCAGCGGCACCCGTTCTGTCTGGGGATCGAGGTGGCTGCATGCATCGCGAAAGGTTGCGTGGGCGGCATCTTCGTCAACAACGTTCAAGAACTGACGCTGCTTCACGAGCTGCAATCTCCGTGATAGCAGTGCACCGTTACGCGGGTGCCCTCCGGGTACCCCTCGAGCGAGGCGGGAACCACCACGAATCCCGAAGCCCCCGTGACCGAGGACAGGACCGATGAACCCGAGATCGCCACCGGATCGACGCGATCCTCGTCGACGACAACCCGGGCGTAGTCGGTGCGTCCGATCTGCGAGATGATCCTGCGTGCCAGCGTTCGTCTGACGGCGATGTACGGCCAGTCCGAGGATCGTCCGCCGAGAGATCGTACGACGGGACCGGCGAAGAAGTCGTAGGCGGCAAGACATGAGACCGGGTTGCCGGGGAGGATGACGATCCGGATCCCGTCGATGGTGCCGACGCCCGTCGGTGCCGATGGCCGCATCGTGATGCCGTGGACGGTGAGAATGCCGCGTCTGTCGACGAGGATCGGCACCCGGTCCTCCGACCCGACCGATGCTGCCCCGGCCGTGACAATGAAGTCGACCCCCGGGCGTGCAAGGGCCTCCTCCATGGCGCCCTCCTCATCGAGGAGTCGGACGACCTCGGGGACGCCACCGTCGCGTTCGACGAGTGCTGCGAGCATCGGAGAATTGGAGTCGACGATCTTGGTGCCCGCCGGAGACGAACCCGGGGCCAGCAACTCATCACCCGAGACGATGATGCGGACGACGGGCCGGCGCACAACGCCGACCGGGTCGCAGCCGATCGCAGAGAGGAGTCCGACATCCTGGGGAAGGAGGATCCTCCCCGAGTCGAGGATCCGATCCCCTGCTGTCACGTCCTCACCGACTCGCCCGACGTTCCTGCCGATCGGTACCGGTGCCGTGGCCTCGATCTGGTCTCCGGAACCGCTCGTGTTCTCGACCATCAAGACGGCGTCGGCGCCGTCCGGCATGGGAGCGCCGGTCACGATCGTCACACAGTGTCCTTGAGCAACCGGGCTGTCGGGGACGGTTCCCGGCATCGACGTGCCCACGACCTGGAGGGGGATGGGGTTGTAGGCGGTGGCGCCGTACGTGTCTTCAGCTCTCACCGCGTATCCATCCATCATCGAGCGCCGGAACGTCGGTACGTTCACATCACTCACAACGTCGTCTGCGAGCACCCTCCCGGCCGCGGCCATGACATCCACGCACTCAGAGGGAAGCGGTGAGATTCCGGCGAGCGCCGCGTCGAGAGCCTCCTCAACCGTGGATCGATCGCGGAAGCCGCGCATCCTTACATCAAGGTGTTTCGTCATGAGCCAGCGATGCTAACGAAGTAGCAAGACACAAGACACAAGACACAAGACACAAGACACAAGTTCCGTTTCGGTCTTGCTACTTGCTACTTGCTACTTGCTACTTGCTACTTGCTACTTGCTACTTGCTACTTGTCTCTCAGATCTTCAACTTGTCCGCTACCCAGCCCAGGTCCAGCTCCTCGAGCGTCTCTCTCGGTGGGTTGCCGGTCTCCGGGTCCCATCCCGCCAACCGGTAGTAGGTCTCGAGGGCTGCGGCGATCGTCTGCCGATCCATCGTGGCCCCGGCGCTCGGTCCGTCCTCCAACGGATCGTCGTAGAGGCGCTTCGGGAGTGTGTCCTGCTCGCGGGTGATGCCCTCGCGGGCATTGAACGCCCGGAGCATGTTCAGACGCCGTCGGCCGTAGGTGATGAGATCATCGACCGAAGTCTCCATCCCTGTGACCGCCGTGACGACGCGGGCGAGGTCATCCATGCCGAGGAGCTGCCAGGCGGGACCGAACACGAATTGGCAGACGTTGGCCGTGTCCATGGCCGAGTAGGCGTATTGGGTGGTGAGGGCGTAGCGGATCTTCTCCTCGTTGAGGGAATCGGCCGGCTGCGGGTCGGCCAGTCCGATGTCCTCCATCCGCTTGCCGTACTTCTCCGGCCAGCTTTCGATCGTTCCCGGCTCGTACATCGGGTCGTGTTCACTGGATTGGTGATCGGCGCCGAATGGATTGACCGCGTAGATGACGCCGAGAGTCGGTTTCACATGTGGCATGTGTGCGGGGAGTTCCGAGCCCTTCACTGCGACGACGAGATCCGTTGCACCGCCACCGATTTCGGCGGCAGCCGCGGCAGACCCTTCGGCAAGGATGTCGCCGAGGCCCTCACGACGGAGCGTCTTCTCCAGCATCGCGATCATCGCTTCGGCACCTCCCCAGGTCAGTTCGATGCCCCCGGTGTCCTCAACGTTGATCAAGCCTCTCTCGAAACACTCGATCGCGAACGCCATGGTTCCACCGGCAGCAATGGTGTCGGCGCCGTACTGGTTGCAGAGTTGGTTGGCATAGGCGATGGCGTGTGGATCGGTGATGCCGCAACCCGCTCCGAACATGGCGACGGTCTCGTACTCCGGTCCGCCGGACTCGGCGTTGATGGCCCTGTCCTGCCACTCGGTCTCGACGGCGCGCTTGCAGCGCACGGCACACGAGTAACACGTCTCTCGGCCCTGCTTGAGCTGATCACCCGTATCGGCGCCGCGCAAGAGCTCATCGAAGTAGCGCTGGGCGCCGATCTTCTTCGCATCATCGAACCCGAGTGAGCCACTCAGGTAGTTTCGGGTTGGGAGGCCACCGACCGCGCTCTGGCTCTCAACGATGTCCATGGTCCCGTACTTGGCGAGGCCCCAGACGTCTTCGTCCTCGCGAACGAGCGGCACCGCTCGTTGGACAATGGATCGCAGTGCTTCCGGATCGGCCATTGGGAGCTTCTTCTTGCCGCCACGCACTGCGATCGCCTTGAGCATCTTGCTGCCCATGACGGCTCCCATTCCAGTGCGTCCATGGGCTCGGGTTGCCATCGACATAATGGCGGCGAAGCGGACCTTGTTCTCTCCCGCCGGGCCGACCTGGATGACCTCGATTCGATCGTCCTCGAGCTCAGCCTTGAGCGTGTGTTCCGTTTCCAGCGTTGTCTCTCCCCAGAGGTGCGAGGCATCGCGGAGCTCTGCCGCTCCCTTGTTGATCCAGAGATACACCGGTTTCGGCGAGATGCCGCGCACGACGATGCCGTCGAACCCCGCGAACCGGAGCTCAGCGGGCCAGAAACCGCCGGCCTGACTGTCTCCAACGCCTCCGGTGATGGGGGACTTGGCGACAACGGTGCAACGGCTCTGCCCGGCAACGGGTGCCCCCGTAGGCCCGGAGAGCATGAACGACAACGTGTTCTCTGGCCCGTAGGGGTCCACGCCGGAGGGTGTGTTCTTGAGGAGGTAGTA
>JAYEIJ010000208.1:0-9306 GCA_034660035.1 Actinomycetota bacterium
CACAGTTCACAGATTCTCCACCCAACGGCGCACTCTCTCTGAACATTGAACCCTGAATCCGGCCGCAGGTTGGATTTCGGTGGAGGTGAGGGGATTTGAACCCCTGGCCCCTACGTTGCGAACGTAGTGCTCTGCCGGACTGAGCTACACCCCCGGACGAGGCGGGAGTGTATCAGGCAGAAATGCGCAGCGGCAGCCCTATTCCGCCCACTCGACGTCGAAACCGACACGATCCGGATGCGAGTGACCGTTGGCGCAGATGACCCGTTCTTCCACCGACTCCTCGATCGGATCTGATTCCACGATGAAAACCGGCGTGCCGTCTTTGGATCGGGATCCCACGATCCGGCGAGTCACCTCTGTTGTCCACACGAGGCGGACGTCGGTTGACGAACATACGGGACAAGCAGGTGCGGTCATTGGCTCAGTTCCTCCCAAGATCGGTTCGCAGTCTTTCCTGGACAACGGCGGTCGTCAGATCCGACCGGCTCCGTTCGATGAGAGACCGCGCGACATCGGTTGTGCGACGCAGCCCGGCCGTCATTCCATCGGGATAGTCGAGCGATGTCAGGAGGTCGAGCACCGCGTCCATCGAGACGAACGTGGCCTCGGCATCGGCGATCCTGCCGGCTCTGAGATAGTCCAGCATGCGTCGACGCTGCTCGCCGACCGCTTCCCCCAGACCTTTGAGGTACGGAACGGAGTGGACGCCGATGTCCGATGGGAGCGGCAGCGGCTCCCCCGCAAGGAGGGCGGCCGTCAGGATCCCCTCTGCGTACTCCTTCACGGCGTCGTAGAAGAACCCGGCGTGGTAGATGTCCTGATGATCAGAGAGAGGGGCTTCGGCCTCGGTGATGAGGGAGCGGGCCCGTGCAAGGAGCTCATCGGCTCGTTCGGTCTCGCCGCGATGGAGTGCCCGGATCGCGTTCGCCGACGTGCGGATGATGATCCGGCAGTTCTTCAGGGCGAGCTCGCGTGCGGCGTTCTTCTCATCCAGGTCAAGACGAACCGCGGCTTCGACGGCTGACAGGTCGGGGGGATCGATCTTCACCGGATCAGCCGGCGATGACGCGAACCGTCGGCGGTGCCGCTTCGAGTTCGAGGGACTCGACGGATGTCGGACTCGAGGCCACCGGTGTGGGCAGAGGTACGACCGGAGCGCGTCGCGCTCTCTTCGGCTGGCGGGCGGTGAGGATCAGCGCGACATAGGCCCCGACCGCCATGTCGACGACGATCGTGATGCCGAGCCAGGTGATGCTGGATCGCATCACGGCGATCACAAGCGTGACGAGGGCCGTTACGAACAATGCGATGAAGATCCGCTGCCGACGCATCTGAGCGTGATGCTGGGCATAGGCGGGGCTGCCGACCTGTGCAGCGGTGACATTGGCCAGCTTCTCTTTCGAGCGCGCGAACGCACGGGTCGTCGCCCGCGGGTTCTCCCGTCGATGATCGAAGAACGAGGGCAGTAGAAACGCCGCCCACGCCCCCGCGATGAGGATGAAAAGAATGATGCCCATCAGTTGTACTCCGCCGCTTGATCGAGCGTAGGCTCGCATCCCGCGACTTCGAAGCATTTTCCCAGTACTGAGCTATGCATTGTGGTCCGATGATCCGCTTACTAGCAACTCCAAACCATGGGAGAGCGCAGGGAGGATCACCTCCAGGGACTCCTCGACCCCGCTCACGGACCCCGGAAGGTTGACTACGAGCGTCCGCCCGATCGTGCCGGCAACACCGCGCGAGAGCATTCCGTGGGGGTTCTTGCCGAACGTCGCCGCTCTCATCGCCTCAGCCAACCCCGGTGCCTCACGCTTGAGAACCGCCCTCGTGCCTTCCGGTGTGAGATCCCGCGAGGTGAGTCCGGTACCACCCGTGGTGACGATGAGGTCGACCGTGCCCGCCAGTTCGGAGAGGGTCCCGGCGACCGACTCCACACCATCGGGGATCACCCGGCACTCGACCACACGAAGGCCGGCCGATTCCAGAAGGGCGACCGCTGTAGGGCCGGAGCGATCCTCGGCCGTTCCACATGACACCCGGTCCGACACGGTGACCACCGCCACGGTTCGATCACCCACGACGCCACTCCCCCGACCGTCCACCCGACTTCTCGAGGAGGCGAACGCTGCCGATCTCCGCTCCCCTATCGACACCTTTGATCATGTCGTAGAGGGCCACAGCGCCGATAGCCGCTCCCGTCATGGCCTCCATCTCCACGCCCGTCCTGGCCGTGACCGTGGTGGTGACGGTGATCGTTGCGCCGATATCCGACGGCTCGACGGTGACTGTCACAGATTCGATCGGAAGGGGATGACACAGCGGGACGAGCATCGAGGTCTGCTTCGCCCCTTGGATCGCTGCGATCCGCACCGTGGCAACGGCGTCGCCCTTCGGCAGATCACCCGCGAACAGCCGATCGCGAGTGGATTCGTTCATGTGGACCGTCGCCTCAGCAACGGCCCTTCGCACGGTCACTGCCTTGTCTCCCACGTCGATCATGCGCACGTTCCCTGCGTCGTCGAGGTGGGTCAATTCATCGGTCACCGAGCACCTCCCTCCGACTCCTTACTTCCGGCCAGTGGATCATCTCGAGGTCTACGGTACCGCCGGGTTCGACGTGACCGGTCCCAACGGGCACAACGGCAAGCGCATCGGCGAAAGCGAGAGCGGACAGGACGTTCGATGATTGTCCCCCCGATTTCCGCGCGTGCCACCGACCGTCGCCGTCTCGTTCGGTGGCGACTCGAAGGAACACGGTCTTGTCGGGATTGGTATCGGCGCCGTCATCGAGGATGCCCTCCACGCGATCACGAAAGAGCCGTTCAGCGCCCATCATGGAGAGGAGAGCGGGACGCATGAACTGTTCGAACGACACGAACACCGAGACCGGGTTCCCGGGCAGACCGAAGAACGGGACACCGCCGACCGTCCCGAATCCGAACGGTTTCCCCGGCTGCATGGCGATCTTCCAGAACCCGACGCCGCCTCGCTCTCGCAACGCGAGTTTGACGATGTCGTAAGCACCCATCGACACGCCTCCGCTCGTCACGATCGCGTCGGCACTCTCGATGGCTTCTTCGATGGCGGTCTCGAATGCGCCTGCATCGTCGGCGATGATGCCGTAGTCCCTGACCTCGACCCCGAGGTCGACCAACAGACCCTCCATGAGCGTCCGGTTCGAGTCGCGGACTTCGCCCCGTGCGAGAGCCGGCGTCGATGGCGGAACGAGTTCATTGCCGGTCGACATCATCGCGACAACCGGGCGTCTCCTGACACGCGGGCGCACACCCATCGATGCCAACACCGAGACGTGCGTCGGTCCGAGTCGGAGTCCGGCGTTGAAGATCCTGACACCCGCCTGCACGTTCCCACCCGCAGGCCTGATGTGGTCGCCGATCAAAGCCTCCTCCAGAATCCAGACGCGATCGTCTTGGCTCGTTTCCGTCGCTTCGACCGGGACGATCGCGTCGGCACCGGTCGGGATCGGAGCTCCGGTCATGATCCTCGTCGCCGCACCGCTCGTGAGCGTGACCAATGGCACAGCGCCCGCCGCCACATCATCAACGACATCGAGATCGACCGGAGAGTTCACCGTATCCGCCGCCAGCACGGCGAAACCATCCATCGCAGCGTTCTCGAAACCGGGGAGATCATCCGGTGCATCGACATCCCGAGAAAGAACGGCACCGATCGAGTCGGCAAGACCCACATCGATCTCATCGAGAAGCGGCACGCTGTCGAGCACCTCGGCCTGCATTTCTGTGAGCGGGCGCATCATCCGGCGACCGACCGTTCGGAACCTGCAGCGAGTCGGCGGATGTTGGGAGCGTGGCGAACCACAACGAGCACGGCGATGCCGGCAGCCCATACAAGGGACCACCCCCGGTAGCCCGAAAGAGCGAAACCCGGCACATAGAGCGCCATCGCTCCAAGCGACGCGATCGACGCAACCTTGAAAACGAGGGTGACTACAAGCCATGTCACAGCGAGCAGAACACCGAAGATCGGAGCGAGGTAGATCGCTGCACCGATGGCTGTTGCGACACCGCGCCCGCCGCGGAACCGGTGCCAGATCGGCGCGATGTGTCCCAGCACCGCTGCGAAGGCGCATGCGAAGGCAAGAACCTCGGCCGAGGCCGTGGTGGAAACAGTGCCGGCCCAGGCCGCCCCGATCGCTGCAGCGATCGCCCCCTTGGCGCCGTCGCCGAGAAGAACCATCGCCGCGGGCCCCTTCCCGAGAGAGCGCATGACGTTCGACGTCCCCGGATTCCCGCTGCCGGTCGAGTAGATGTCGACGCCGAGAATCCGCGGGACGATGACCCCGAAATCGATCGATCCGATGAGATAGGCGATGACCAGCGGTGCGAGAACGTCCACTCCCGCAAGTTTATGCGCGTGCCGACGCGAAGTTCCTTCCACTATGCCGATCAACGCGCAACAATGGGGGTAAGACTTCCCTCCCCGTGGACAACCGAACGCAGGCCCCCCACCATTCCCCCTGCTTGCGCAAGGCAACCACGGGGAGGGATCCTCTCTTTCAGACCCCTTCCCCAAGCGGCTTCCAGGCGATACAGTCGACGGGTGTTCTGGTTGACCCGACCTCCGTACGTTCGGTGGGCGGTCGCCGTAGCGATCGTCGCCGCCGCCCTCGTGTGGGACCTGAGGGGCAGTGCCCAGATCCTGTATCCATTCGCGTCGGGGGCCATCGCAGCGGGTACGCCGATCACCGATTCTCAGGTCGTATGGCGCAGCATCCCGGAAGGGCTCATGGAAATGCCCGACCTGGTCGATCCCATCGCCGCTCGCGATGTCGGAGTCGGGGAGCCGATCGTTCCATCGGCAGTATCGGGCGAATCCATGATCCCGAATGGATGGTGGTCCGTCCCGATCCCTCTCCCGGGGACGGCGATCCCCGGCACTCTCGTACGCCTGGTGGGGGTCGAGACGGTGTTCGAGACCAATGGCATCGTCGTCTCCGTCGCTGGAGAGGAACTCCTGTCCTTCTCCGAATCCGGGATGGTCGCCGTCCCCCCGGACTTCGCAGCTCTCGTAGCGATCGCGGCGAGAGACGGAACGCTCATCGTGCTGCTTGATCCGTGAGCCGGGCTGCGCCCGGAGTAGTCCGTAGTCCGTAGTCGGTGAAGTGTGGCCTGGTTCTGCTGGTGGCTGGTAGCTCATGGCTCATGGCTCACAGCTCAATACTCCTACGACCGGCGTCAAGCCTTCTAGGCTCCCCCTATGTTTGACGCCATCTTCTGGGGAGCCGTTCAGGGTCTGACCGAGTTCCTCCCGATCTCATCCAGCGGTCATCTCGTCCTTATTCCGGCACTACTCGGACGCGAGGGCCCCGATCTCACAACCGTGGCCATGCTCCATCTCGGCACGCTCGTCGCCGTACTCGCCTACTACCGCAGCGATCTCGCGCGAATGGCTCGCTTCGACCGCCCGGCGAGACGCATGATCACGATCATCGTCATCGGCACGATCCCTGCCGTGGTCTTCGGCCTGGCATTCGAAAGCAAGCTCGATGAACTCACCGAAAGACCGACCGTGGTGGCGGTCATGCTCATCGTCACCGGGGTGACGCTGATGGCGACAACGCTGCTCCGACGAGGACGCAGAACGGCCGAGGAACTTTCTCCGACAGACGCCGGAATCATCGGCCTCGCGCAATCCCTGGCTCTGATCCCCGGCATCTCCCGATCCGGGATGACGATCTCCGCCGGTCTCGCCCGCGGCATGGACCGCGTCGAAGCGGCACGATTCGCGTTCCTCCTCGGAATCCCCGTGATCGCCGGGGCCGGCTTGCTCTCAGTCGCCAAGGCCGTGTCGGATGGCTCCGGGATCACCGTGTCGACGATCGTCGGGATGGTGGTCGCCGCCGTCGTCGGCTACTGGGCGATCACGTTCCTGATCCGCGTCCTCGGGAAGGTCGGCCTCGCTCCCTTCGGGATCTACTGCGTGATCGTCGGAGCAGTCGCCGTGATCATCCTCTGAGCTACCAGCCACCAGATACCAGCCACCAGCAAGAACGGTTCAGCTCAAGTTCCGCGTGTCCGAGTTGGAAGCTGGCAGCTCGTAGCTGGTAGCTCTTCCTATGCCCCGTACGCGCTGCTCAGCCTGAACTGCTCCGCTATGTGCACGTTCACGAGAGCGGGGAGACCGCTGTCCTGAGCTCGCTCGAGAGCCGGCCTCAGCTCGGATGCATTCTCGACGAACTCGCCGTAGCCGCCGAGCCCCTCGACCATCAGGTCGTAGCGGCGAATACCGAGATCGGCGCCGACCATGCGATCCGGATACAGCATTCGGTGGATCGCTTTGATGTTGTTCCATGCCCCGTCGTTCCCGACGACACCGACAACCGGCATGCCGTGCCGGATCAGCGAGTCGTACTCCATCCCGTTGAAACCGAACGATCCGTCGCCGTAGATGATGCCGACCCTGGTGTCGGGCTCAACCGCTTTGGCCGCGAGCGCGAACGGGGCACCGACACCAAGACAACCAAACGGGCCGGGGTCGAGAAGGCCACCCGGACGGCTGGTCCGAAGCCACTTGGCCGTCGTCGAAACGATGTCACCGCCGTCCGCCGCGACAATCGCGTCCTCCCCGAAGAACTCAGCGACTTCTCGGGCGAACCGCTCGGGAGGGACCGGTCCACCGTCGGCGGATGCCATCTCGTCGGCGACCGCTTGCTTCTGCTTCTCGAGAGCGGCGATCTCCTCGATCCAGTCGGCGTGCCCGCCGCCCTCTACACGATCGGCGAGCTGAGCTGCAACCGCCCCGGGGTCGGCGACAACACCGATCTGAGCGGGCCGATTCCATCCCACACGTGAGGGTTCGGCGTCGATCTGGATCACCGTCGCGTCCGGCGCCACCTTCTTCCCGAAGCCGGTCCGGAAGTCCCAGTCGACACCGAGAGCCAGCACGACGTCGGCTTGCCGGAGCGCATCCGACCGGGTGCGATTCCCCAGGAGCGGATGGTCCCAACGGAGAGTGCCTCGAGCGAGACTGTTCAGGAACACCGGAGATTGCAGCGACTCGACGAGACCGGCGAGGGCTGCGGTCGGATCTCCGTAGCGGCTCCAGCGGTATCCGGTGCCGGCGAACACGACCGGACGCTCAGCGCGATTGGCGATGCCGACTACTTCTCGAAGCGTCTCGTCGTCAAGACCGGCCGGTCGATCTGCCCGATACCCGGACGGCCATCCGATGGCGTTCTCCTCCACCAATTCCGCCTGGACGTCCCATGGGATATCGAGGAACACTGGCCCGCCCCGGCCTGAGAACGCGTGCCGGGCCGCGGTGGCGATGTACTCGGGGAGCCGCGACGTGTCGGATGCTGTGTCGGCCCACTTCGTGATCGAGTTGAACAAGCGCGGATGATCCATCTCCTGGAGACCGCCGCGCAGATCCTCGGTTGTGAGGTGACGACCACCGATGAGGAGAACGGGACTGTTGGCGAACCATGCGTTTGCGATCCCGGTGATCGTGTCTGTAACTCCGGGTCCGGCTGTGGCGATCACGACACCGAGTCGCCCGGTCAATCGGGCGTACGCATCTGCGGCGTGAGCCGCTGCCTGCTCATGTCTCACGTCGACGACGTTGATCCCCTCAGCGACGCAGCCGTCGATGGTCGGGAGGACGTGACCACCGGTCAGCATGAATACGGTGTCGACCCCTTCAGCCTTGAGCGCCCGGGCGATCGCTTGCCCTCCGTGGATCTTCGCCATCCTCGACTCCTGTTCTCGCGATGCCGCCATTCTGGTCGATTGAGCGAGACGAGTCACCAAGTCGGACGAGCGGTTGGTTCGGGTACCGGGCATACTTCCCGGGGCCGGAGCGTTGCAGCACCGGAACCGGAGAGGACGACGATGTTCAAGCGCAAACCGAAGGCACGCAAGATCCAAAGCCTCGACGAGTTGCCGCCGTTGGTTGCTTCCGGGCGACCGGTGCTGATCAGCTTCTTCCAGGTCGGCTGCGCTCCTTGCCAGGTCATGGACGGCATCGTGAACGAACTCGCCCGCGAGTACGGCGATTCGGCGCACATCGTCAAGGCCGACATCGGCCGGGTCAACGGCGCCGCACAGGCCTACAAGATCCGATCAACGCCGACGACCGTGGTCATCGCTCGGCCACCTCAGAAGAAATCGAAGAAGGCTCGCAAGAAGGCACAGGGCACGAAGAAGCAGCAGGCGAGTCGCCCAACGCAACGCTTCCGGACATCAGGTCTCGTCAAGAAAGACCAGTTGGCGCGAGTGCTCGAGTCGAACGGCGCGACACGAGTAGCTGAGTAGCTGAGACGAGAGGCCTAGCTCCACTCATCTACTGAGCTGAAGCACCGCCGAGCGCTCCTCAGGCACTCACTTCTCGTAGTCGTAGAAGCCGCGCCCGGACTTCCGGCCGAGAAGACCGGCCTCAACCATCCTCTTCAGCAGCGGCGGCGCAGCGAAGCGAGGATCTTCGTACTCAGCCATGAACGACTCCGCAACGGCGAGCATCGTGTCGTTGCCGACGAGGTCGGACAGCGTCAATGGCCCCATCGGGTAGCCGGTCCCGTTCACCATCGCTGCGTCGATGTCTTCGCGTGTCGCGAAGCCCTCTTCGAGCATCCGAATCGATTCGAAGATGTACGGGCAGAGCAGTTTGTTCACGATGAAGCCCGCCCGATCCTTTGCGTGGACCACGGTCTTCCCGAGCCGGTCGGATGCGAACGACGCCGCTCGATCGACCGTGTCATCTGAGGCCACGACGGTGCGGACGATCTCGACGAGGGGCATGATCGTCGCCGGGTTGAAGAAGTGCATCCCCACCACCGACTCCGGCCGGCTCGTCGCCTGGGCGATCCGGGTGACGGGAATCGACGACGTATTCGTCGCCAGGATCGCGTCGGCGGACTCCACGATCCGATCGAGATCGCTGAAGATGTCGTGCTTCAGATCCTCGTTCTCGATAACCGCCTCGATGACGAGGTCCCGATCCGCGAGTGACTCCCGATCGGTCGAGAAGGCCAGCAGGGAGAGCGCCGCTTCACGGGCATCAACCTCAAGCTTGCCCCGGTCGACGGCCTTGCCGAGAGACTTCTCGATCCCCGCCTTCGATCGGTCGACGAGGTCTTCGTTGACTTCGACGATGATCGTGTCGACGCCTGCTTTCACGCAGATCTCGGCGATCCCACCGCCCATCTGTCCCCCACCAACGATCCCAACGCGTTCGATAGCCATGGCAGCCTCCGTTGATCGAATCCAAGTGGTCGGAAGGTACCGGGCTTGCCCACACCCTGCGAATCGGATTCGAAGCGGACGG
>JAYEIJ010000208.1:9406-21927 GCA_034660035.1 Actinomycetota bacterium
GCCCATCTGTCCCCCACCAACGATCCCAACGCGTTCGATAGCCATGGCAGCCTCCGTTGATCGAATCCAAGTGGTCGGAAGGTACCGGGCTTGCCCACACCCTGCGAATCGGATTCGAAGCGGACGGCAGACAGCAGACGGCAGACAGCAAACAGCAAACAGCAAACAGCAAACAGCAAGACACGGCTGTCGGCTGTTTGCTAGATGTGCCCCGGTGGGTTCGGAATCGATGCGAAGGCCTGGCGTCTGGCCTCGACGATCTCGTGACCGATCTGTTCGATGCTGTCCATCAGCCACAGATAGGCCGCCTTGCCGGGTCGGTAGTCGGCCTCTGCCATCCCCTGGATCCGGCCTTGCGCCTGGAGTTGCTTCACCTGTCGATGGTTGTCGATCGGGTCCAGCGTGTAGACGCCGAGCGTCTTGCCGCCATTCTGATTGAGGATCGAGAAGCAGGGAACATCGGACGGACCATCGGCGATGTAGACCATGTGCCGGAGCGGCACCCTGCGCTCCTCCTCACCGATCCTTGCATTGACGTTGACGTCGGTGGTCCGATTGACGCCCTTGTTGATCTCGAACAGGGCCCTGGTCTTGGCGGTGTTGTCGATCGTGTATCCGAGATGACCAACCGGCGCCGAAGCCGAAGCGACGGGAAGCTGATCGAGGTAGCCGGGCGGCGCCGGCGACTCGATGAGCGTGTTCGCCCAGATACCGTCGACGTGGTCGGCGAATACGCTGCCCTCGATCATCGGAAGGATCCCTGTCGAGACGACGTAGTGCTCCACAGAGATCCCCTCGTCGGCGAAATCCGGGATATCGGATACGTGTCGACGGGACTCTTCCAAGAAGTCGGGCATCCCGGGCGCTGCGACGAGCCCACTCCCGAGTTCGTGCAGACGTTCATTCGTCAGGTTCTTGAACACTCCCTCTCTCACATACGTGAGGAGGTGGCCGAGGTAGGCGATGTCGCGCTGGATGCGAACACCCTGGCGTCCGTAGTGCTCGACGAGTCCATCGACCTCGCCCCAGAAGACGGCCGGATCTACGTCGTAGGCATCGAAAATCGGGTCTTGCATATTCCCCGGGATGAGCGTGCGATCGAAGTCCCACACCAGGGCGATAACGGTCTGGGTGTAGAGGGGGGTTGGCATGACGGTGAGGTTAGGGCCTCGCCGGACAAGGCGGCGACGTCATCAGGTCGTCTCGAATGCCCCGAACACGATGTCGTCTCCGCTCGACCACCAGGGCTGGAGCCAGCACGGCGTGCCCCGCAGACCCTCGTGGGCCTCCCCGATCCGATCGAGCGCAACAAGCACGATCGGCCGGAAGCCTTTCGATGCAAGAGCCCACGCAGACGGCGCGACCGTTCCTGCTTCGATATCGGAATCGAGAACGATCTCCACCGTCCGGTCGGTGGCACCGACAACGGCACGGAGCGCGCCCAGATCGGAAGGCACGGACAGCAGTTCCGCGAGCGGCATCTCGGTGGCAAGATCACGGCGCTTCGCGTAGACGTCAAGCGTGGCCGCCGTGACGCGATCAACGTCGGTGATCATCGATTCTCGTATCGCTACCGCCATGGAACCCCTCCGTGTCTTACACAAGTGTAATTCATGAGAACCCTTGAAAGCAAAAGGAATTCGCAACGCCGACGATCGTGCCTACGTTCACAACAGTTGTGGTTTCGCACACGGACGATGAGGGATCTCGTGCGTGCTCTCATCGTTCGTGCTTAGGTTCACAACAGTTGTGGTTCCGCACACAGACAACGGAGGAACTCAGGTCGCTTCAGGCTCGGTCAGGGCGACCGGCAGCTCAACTCAACGCCTACGAGGGCTATCGTCCCGATTCGTCAAGGAGCAGGACATGAAGAGGGAATTGATCAAGCACGTCCTCGAGCGTGAGGACTACGGCGCCGAGGTGACCGTGGCCGGATGGGTCCGGACCCGGAGAGATTCGAAGGGCGGCTTCTCGTTCATCGAACTCAACGACGGATCGATCCTCACCGGTCTCCAGATCATCGCCGACGGAGACCTCTCCAACTACGAGACCGAGATCCTCCACCTCACGATCGGGAGTGCGGTTCGGGTCACCGGCATCCTCACCGAGTCCCCCGCCAAGGGCCAGCGCGTCGAGATCAAAGCGACCGAAGTCGAGCCGTTCGGACTCGCCGATCCCGAGACCTACCCGCTCCAGAAGAAGCGCGTCTCGTTCGAGCATCTTCGCGAGATCGCGCACCTGCGGCCACGCACCAACACGATCAGCGCCGTTGCCCGCGTCCGCAGCGCCCTGTCCTACGCAACACACCGTTTCTATCAGGAACGTGACTTCCTCTACCTTCACTCTCCGATCATCACAACCAGTGATGCCGAGGGTGCCGGCGAAATGTTCCGAGTCACGACCCTCGATCCCGGATCCCCGCCACGCGTCAAGGACGGCGCCGTCGACTATGCACAGGACTTCTTCGGTTCGCCGACCTTCCTCACGGTGAGCGGCCAACTCAACGCCGAAACCTACGCCCTCGCTCTCGACCGGGTGTACACCTTCGGCCCCACCTTCCGGGCGGAGAACTCCAACACGCGGCGGCACCTCGCCGAGTTCTGGATGGTCGAACCGGAGATCGCATTCGCCGATCTCAACGACAACGCCGACCTCGCCGAGGACTACGTCAAGTACCTCATCCGGTACGTGCTCGACCACAATGCGACCGACATCGAGTTCTTCAACAAGTGGGTCGATGAGGGTCTCGTCGACACGCTCACCGGGGTTGTCGAGAGCGACTTCGAGCGGATCACCTACACGCAGGCGATCGATCTCCTTGAGGAAGCCGACGAGTCGTTCGAGTTCCCTGTGGCGTGGGGTGATGATCTCCAGTCGGAGCACGAGCGGTATCTCACCGAGCAGGCGATCAAGAAGCCTGTGATCGTCACCGACTTCCCGTTCGACTTCAAGGCGTTCTACATGCGGCGCAACGACGACGGCAAGACCGTGGCGGCGATGGACGTTCTCGTCCCGCAGATCGGCGAGATCGTCGGAGGGAGCCAGCGCGAGGAGCGACTCGACGTGCTTGCCGACAGCATGCGCATCAAGGGGATGGACGAGGACCACTACTGGTGGTACCTCGATCTTCGACGCTTCGGAAGCGCCCCCCATGCGGGATTCGGACTCGGACTCGAACGCGTCGTTCAGTTCACCACGGGCATGCAGAACATTCGTGACGTGATCCCGTTCCCACGGTCCCCACGCAACGCCGAGTTCTAGTGGACGTCCGCTCTACGGAGCCGACAGCACGTAGTCGTCCGACTCGTCGTCCCAGAGGAGATCGACATAGCCGCTCGCGGCGGCCGCCTTCACGAATTGGAGGAACCCCGAGTAGCCAAGCTTCTTCTCGGAGAAGCCGCTGTCTCGTTTCCGCAATTGGTTCTTGAGACCCGATAGCGCGACCGGGGCACCACCTTTGCCGAGGTCACCCACGGCGTCGTGGAGGAGTCCGAAGCCCGCCTCTTCGCCCCTTCCCGACTTCGGGAATCGCACGACGGGGTCGCCCTGGGACCCCTCGTGGTCGAGTTCGACGACACCGCGATCGGACAGGTTCCGCATCAATTCCCCAAAGGCACGGAACCCGTAGTCCGTTTCAGTGAAGGTGGAGTCCTTGCGAAGCAGCGCCCGCTTGAGACTCGACGCTCTCACGTCCCCGTTCCCCGCCCGGATTAGGCCCGCCAGGGTCGGCACGAGCACCGCGTCCGGAGTCTCCGCAGACGGAGCAGGCGCCTTCTCGGCCTTCGGGCGTTCCTTCTTCGGGGTCCGGTCCGGGAGATCCACACCGGACAACTTTTCGTAGAAGAGGAACTCGTCGCAGGCCGCCGGGAGCAGCTTCGACGTCGAGTCCTTCAGCCCCACACCGACGACCCTGCGGTTCAACTCCCGCAGCTTGTGCACGAGCGGCGTGAAATCGGAGTCGCCGGTACAGAGGACGAACATCGTTATGTAGTCCCGCTCGAATGCGAGTTCCACGGCGTCGACGGCCATCTTGATATCGGCGGCGTTCTTGCGGACCGCTCCCCTGCGTTGCGGGATCTCGATCAGTTCGATCTGATTGTCGGTGAGCATCCGACGGTCCTTTTCGAAGAAGGTCCAGTCGGCGTAGGCGCGCCGTACGACGACCCGGCCCCGTTCGGCGAGGGCGTCGGCGACCGGCTTGAAGTCGAATTGGATGCCGAGATCCTCCCGTGCGCCGATCGCGAGGTTCTCGTAGTCAATGAACAGGCCGATGCGTTCTTCTTCCATGACGGCAGCGTATCAGGTGGAGGGGTCGCGAGATCTCCACTCGTCGATCGTCGCCTCGATCCAGACGCGGCAGCGCTCGAGGATCTCGGTTGGCGACTCGCCGCGAACCCGTTCGATCGGTTCGCCGAATCTCACATGAACCGCTGCGCCGTACGGGACCGGGAACATGTTCCGCTGGAACACCCGCCATGAGCCATCGATCGCCGTCGGGATGATCGTCAGGTTCGGAGCAGCTTCCATGATCGCCGTCAGCCCACCCACCCGGAACTCGCCGAGTTCTCCGATCCGCGATCGGGTTCCTTCAGGGAAGATCACGACCGATACGTCCCGCCGCTCGGCCTCGGAGGCCATCTCTCTGATCGCCTCCATCGCCCCGGCCCGGTCACCCCGATCGATGAGAGCGTTGCCTCCGTGACGGAGGTTGAGGGACACGCTCGGGATCCCCTTGGCGAGTTCACGTTTCGCAACGTACTTCGGGTAATTGCGTCCCAGGAGTCCGCCGAAGATCGGCACGTCGTACATCGACTGGTGGTTCGACACGAAGATGTACCCGCCGGTGGTTGCGAACCCGTCACGGCCCTTCGTATCGACGCGGACTCCGGAGATGGCGAATACTGAGATAAGGGTGCGCTGGAGTGTCGCCATCACCTTCTCGAAGGGGCGCTTCCCGAACGGCAGCGCTGCGAGAGCCACGACGTGGAACACGGCGAGTGAGAGACCGAACGCCGCGAGGGTGGGGATCGTCGTCAACCAGTCGCGGATGTGTTTCACGGTGTGGCCGCCTCCTGTCGTAGAAACTCAATGAGAGCTGTGTTGACACGGTCCGGCTGTTCTTGCTGAGTCCAGTGCCCGCTGTGCTCGATGCCTACGACGGTCAGATCAGCGATCCAGCGCTCCATGCCTTCGGCCAGCGAGGGAGGGAGGATCGGGTCCCGGTCGGCCGTGATCATCAGGGTTGATTGGGTGATCGGAGCGTTGCCAAGGTGCTCAGTGGTGGCCGCGTTCGCGTCGATATTCCGGTATGGGCCGAGGGGGCCGAAGATGCCACCTTCCACGAACGCGTTCCTGTAGACGGCGAACTCGTCATCGGTCATGAATCCCTTGTCGGCGGCGATGCCCATGAAGATCGCACGGAGCCAGGCATCCGGATCCGATTCGAATGCCGCTTCGGTGACTCCCGGTTCCTGAAACGAGAGCACGTAACCGAATCGATCGGCAAGATGCTCCCGGATGAACCCGATAGTCGGGAAACCGGCGCACCATCCCCGATACGGTACGTTCAGGCTGACGACTCTCTCGACGCGATCCGGATGCATGAGGGCGGCAGTCCAGACGACGATGCTGCCCCAATCGTGGCCGACAAGAGTGGCCCGGTCGATATCGAGCGTGTCGAGCAACCCGATCGCATCGGCGACCAGATCCGTCAGTGCATATGCCTCAACGGTCCCGGGCTTGGACGAGTCACCGTATCCCCGCTGGTCGTAGGCGATCGCCCGGAACCCTGCTTCGGCGAGTGCAGGAATCTGGTGACGCCAGGAGTAGGCAAGCTCGGGGAACCCGTGGATGAAGACGACCGCATCCCCCGTTCCCTCTTCGACCACTGCGAGTTCGATCCCGTTCGCGACGTGGGTGGCTGACTCCATACACCGAGCCTAGGGGTTGATCGTTCGCCAGGCTGGCGGGAATCCGCCCGGGGTTCCGCGGGTTGTCGATTGGCATGGCACGATCATCGAACAAGCAGCAACGCGGCCAGCGCCGCCGAGACGCCGAGAGCAAGCGGAAAGCAGCGTCTCGAAAGAGCACGATCCGAAACGCGGGCATCGCCGGCGCCATCGGCGTTGCCCTCATCGGACTTCTCGTCGTCCTCTGGCCAGACCCCGCGGTCGGCAATACGACCGCCACAGCCTGGGATCTTCCACAACTCGACGGCGACGGCCGGGTCAAGATCGCCGACTCCCATGGCACTCCCACGGTCGCCGCCTTCTTCGCCTCGTGGTGTGAGGTCTGCGAACACGAGATCCCGGAGTACCTCTCGGTGTCGCAACAGGTCGGTGAACAGGTCCACTTCGTGGGTATCGACACGCAAGACAACGGTTCGGGGCTCGGTGACGCCGAGCGATGGGGTATCGCGGGAGTGTGGCCGCTCGCCAGGGACATCGGGGGCAACAACGGCAGCGGTCTCAGCACCGGGACGTTCGGTGCTCGTGGCTCACCGATGACCGTGTTCTACGACGAGGCCGGAACCGTCGTTCACGTCCAACAGGGTGGACTGAGCGCCGAGCAACTCCTTGCCGCCCTCGATGAGTTCTTCGGAGTCCAGGTCTAAGGGCAGCTCAACGAAGCGGCTCTTCGGATTTGAGCGGGGTGAAGCCTCGGAACGAAGTAGAACGAAGTACGACCCGGAGGTCTTGTATCGGTCGGAGAATCCGCCCGGGTTCTACGCGAGCGCCTTGAGAAGATCAACGCGCCACCCACGAACCTCGAAACGCGGACGTCTCCCCCCTGATCCGGGGTCGTACTACGTCATACGTAGGGCGTACTACTGCCTGCAGTCCCCCCAGTTCCAACCGACCCCGCCCATTTCCGAAGTGGCAACAAGCGATCGCCCCGTGCCGAAGGGGGGATACGGCACGAGGCGATCAAATCGGACGACCAAGCGGTTGGGGCCGAACGGCCGTCCGTGACCCACCGGTTCGGACTGCGGGGAGGAAGGAGGGAGTGCAACCCGATCTGGTGGAACATCTTCAATTGTGACGCTCATCGGAAACCGATTCCGAGCGTCGCTACATCCCCTGTTCGGAAACGTTCGCGCGACCGTGGTCTACCTCCGAAGAACTGAGGGAATGGTATCGGCGGACCGGACTACCGACACCGATCCGGCGGGGCCAAAGGACCCGATTCTGGCGTGATTCACGCCTCCGGATCGAACAGATGCTCGGGTATCTCCACGAGGACAGCGGACCCGGTCGCCGTGATGGTCCCGTCGACTGAGAGTTCCGTTTCGACGACGACTTTGCGCCCCTTGATCTCGACGAGCCGCCCGACGAGATGGAACTCAGAGAGGGGTGTGGGTAGCAGGTAGTCGACCTCTAGATGTGCGGTCACGAACCGAGGCGACTGTTCGCTGCCGACCGCCTTGCCGGCGTGCTGCATCTGGAAGATCGCCGCCGACCCTGTGGAGTGGCAGTCGATGATCGAAGCGACAAGTCCGCCATATGCGTAGCCGGGAATGGCGGTATGGAACGGCTCAGGGGTGAAGATCGTCACCGTCTCATCGTCCACAGGGCGAGTCTTGATCTGATGCCCGACGTCGTTCAAACGCCCGCACCCGTAGCAGTGCGACACGTCTTCGGGGTAGGTGTCCTGTATGGCCGGCACGTCACCGGCGGAGTGCTCGCCTTCAGGCATCGGCACGAATCGCGTCGAGTTCATCGACGAGGGCGTCGATCTGTGGAGCCAGGGCCATCACGACTTCCCCCACCTTTTCAGTACCGGTTTCGGTGAGGGCCACGACAACCGCTCGGCCATCGGACGGCACGATCCCTTCCTCTCGGACAACGAGACCCCCCGTCTCCAGCCTCGTGATGAGCTTGGTCGCACCGCCACTGGTCAAGCCGGTTAGTTCTGCGATTCGTGTTGGACGCTGTGGCCCGTCACTATGCAGCAGCATGAGCGTGGAGAGAGACACGTTCGAGACAAGATCATCGGCGCCAAGGATGCTGACAGCGGCTTCGCTCATCGATTGCCCGTATTTCGTCATGACGAGCAGCGTGTCTTCAACATGAGTCATGCCCTCATTCTCCCACATCCACCAACACCACCGTCAACCGATCATCCATACCGCTACTCCTTCGGATCCCGTTTCCGTCTGTGAGGTTGAGAATGGATCGGGGACCGGTTACCCCTTGGCCAGGGCGATGTCCGGTAGGTCACCGGCCGGAGTGAAGCCGAACACCTTGCCGTAGAAGGCGAGTTCGGTTTCGAGACTGTTGATCACGTTCTCTGCTTTGCGGAATCCGTGGCCTTCACCCTCGTACTCAACATGGACGTACGGGATACCGCGTGAGGCAAGCGCTTCGGCGATCAGGATGGCCTGGTTGGGAGGGACGACCTTGTCGTCGAGGCCCTGGAACAACGCCACCGGCACGTCGATCTGATCGACCGAGTGAATCGGGGACCGTTGCCGCCAGACCCCTGGGTCGCTGCCGAGGAGTCGGATCTCGTATCGGGACTCGAACTTGTGGCTGTCACCCATCAGCATCTCGATGTCGGCGATGCCGTAGTGCGAGGCTCCCGCGTTGAACGTGTCACGGAAGGCAAGGGCGGCAAGCGTGGTGTATCCGCCGGCGCTGCCACCGCTGATGGCGAGGCGATCACCGTCGACCTCCCCGATCGAGGCCAGGTACTCGGCCGCTGCAACGGCGTCGTCGACGTCGACGACGCCCCACTCACCATCGAGCTTCTCCCTATACGCCCGCCCGAATCCCGTCGACCCGCGATAGTTGACGTCAACGAACCCGATCCCTCGCGACGTCCAATACGCCGTCTGCATGCTGAACATGGCATAGACGTTGGCCGTGGGACCGCCGTGGATGTCGACGATGAGCGGTGGGTAGTCCCCCGCCGGACCTTCGGATACAGGGTTGGTCGGCGGGTAGTAGACGGCGAAGGCGACGTCACCGCCGGTGGTGGGGAAGGTGATCAGGCGTGGTTCTGGAGCGTACGCCTCGCCAACGTTCGACGGGTTGGAGCGGATGACGGTCTCGACACCGGAATCGACATCCAACTCGACGAGCGCCGACGGGCGCTTCGGGTGCGTGCCCACGAACCACACCGTGTGATCGCCGTCGGTGGTGATGTGGTAGCCGTAGCTCGAATAGTCGAGATCCAGACGCTCGAGTTGCCCATCGGCGCTGATGATGCCGAGATGGTGTTGCCCGTTCTCCCAGAACGCCGCAACAATTCGGCCACCTGACAGGAGCCCGTACCAGGAGAATCCGAGAAGCCAGGCGGGCCCGGCGAATTCGGCTTCCATCGTCAGAACAGGATGCTTCGACTCACCATCGAATTGGTAGAGGTTCCACCAGCCGGTTCGATCTGACGCGAAGACGAGCGCTCCGTCCCAGGTCCACTCCGGTTGAACGATCGACTCATCCGGGCCACCTGCGACCACTATTCGATCAGTGATGTCCTCGAGGTCGGCTACGACGAGACGCGTTCCGTCCCACGGCATGTTCGGGTGGCTCCACTCGATCCATGCGAGCTTCGTTCCGTCCATCGAGATGCGGGGTGACGAGTAGAAGTCGCTCCCCGATGCGATCACGGTCGCCAGGCCGTCGGGATCGACTGAGACGAGTTCGTTCGCTGCCTCGCCTTCCTCTGGATGCGTCTCGCGTACGCAGATCAGCGAACCGTCCGCTCCACGGATGGCGTCGCCGTAGCGAAGCGCCATCGGACGGGGCGGCTCGGGTGTGATCGGAATCACTGCCTCTCCCTCGACCCCGTAGAGGCGCTGGTCCGCGAACTCGGAGTAGGTGATCGCTCTATCAGACGCGAGGTAGGCCCCTCCCCCGTATTCGTGGACCATCGTGCGGACGTTCGCTGTCGCTGGCAACACGTCCTCGATGGTTCCGTCGGGCATGCGTCGAACGAGCACCGATCTGCCGCCCTCCGACGGGCGCCCCTCCAGCCAGAAAAGGTTGCCGTCGTCGTACTGGATGTCGGAGAAACGGACGATGCCGGCAACGGTGTCGGCAGCGCCGATCGGCGACTCCCAGGATCCGAATGGTGCGGTGGTGGTCATACCGAGATGCTAGACCCCACCCCCAACCGTTCCTGCGTAACTATGGGAAGCGGGCCTCCGATAGTTACGCAGGAACGGCTGGGGGGGTGTTCGCTAGGAGTACATCCCCTCGATCTCGCCGGCGAAGTGCTCGCGAACGACCTTCCGCTTCACTTTGAGCGTCGGTGTCAGCTCCCCATGTTCGATCGAAAGCGGCTCGTCGAGGATGACGAACTTCTTCAACTGACGCACCCTCGCCGCATCGGCGTTGACATCGTCCAACGCCCCCTGGACGACCTCGCGAATGTCGGTGGCACTCATCCCCTCGGCCGCTTCCGGGTCAACAGAGACAAGCGCCGTGAGGAACGGCCGCTGGTCACCGATGACGACGACAGTCGCGATCAACGGATTCGTCTGCATCGCCGTCTCAATGAGCGACGGTGTTACGTTCTCACCGCCCGCCGTGATGATGATGTCCTTCTTCCGGTCGGTGATGAACAGGAACCCGTCATCGTCGATGTGGCCCACGTCACCGGTCTTGAGCCACCCGTCCTCACCGAGCGCCTCGGCGGTCGCCTCGTCATTGTGGAGGTACCCCAGGAACACGCTTGATCCACGTGTGAGGATCTCCCCATCCTCGGCGATGCTCAGTTCGGCGCAAGGAAGTGCCGGCCCGACCGAACCGATCCTGTTGCGATCCGGTTCGTTGAACGCACAGATCCCGGTGCACTCGGACTGCCCGTACAACTGGAGGATCTGCATGCCGAGACCAGAGAAGTACTCGGCGATCCTCGGAGACAGCGGCGCCGCAGACGAGAACATGAACCGGCACCGGTCGAGCCCCATCGCCTCCTTCGCCTTCGAGTAGACGAGCTTGTCGAAGAGACCGAACTGGGCACCGAGCAATCCCCCCGGCTGCTCGCCTCGGTCCAGAGCCGCGGTGTGCTCGCGCCCGACCGTGAGGGCACGATTGGCGATCGCCGCCTTCACACCGCTCGCTTCATCCAGCTTCTCGGAGACGGCAGCGTAGAACTTCTCCCACACTCGCGGCACCGCGAAGAACGCCGTCGGTCGCACCTCTTTGAGGCTCTCGGCGAGGCGGTAGATGTCCGGCTCGTAGTAGATCGTGTGCCCCATCACCGCCGGCGTGTGGATCGAGACGATCTGCTCGGCGATGTGAGAGAGGGGAAGGTATGAGAGCGCAGAGTCGGACATGCCGACGTCGATGAACGACTTGATCGCTTCCGCTGTCGAGACGAGCGCCTCATGCGGGAGCACGACGGCCTTCGGTCGGCCCGTCGTGCCGGACGTGTAGATGAGCGTGGCCCCGTCTCGAGGTCCGAGTGCTGCGAGCCGGTCCTCGACCCCGTTGCCCTGCACACCGACACCCTGCTCAATGAATTCATCCCACGTCAGCACACCTTCGGCATCGGAGGAAGCACCCCGCATGAGAACGATGTGGTTGAGGGTTGGGAGATCACCCCAGATTTCGAGGATCTTGGCGAGTTGGTCCTCGTTCTGGACGAGCACGACCGGAGAGCTCGAATGCTCGAGGACGTACGCACACTCATCGGGCGTGCTCGTGGGATAGATCCCCGCCGGCATCGCGCCGACGGCCATCGCTGCGACGTCGAAGATCACCCACTCCGGTGCGTTGGCACCCAGAATCGCGACCGGTGATCCCACCTCAACCCCGAGCGCTATGAGGCCGCGAGCGGCTGCCTTGATCTCTTCCGCGTAGCCGCGCCAACTCGTGGTCACCCACCCGCCGGCGTGGCGCACGGCATAGGCGTCCGCCTCACCGCGATCGATTCCTGCTTGCAGGATCTTCTGCGGAATGGTCTCGAACGACATAGCGACTCCTCTCGGATGAACGGACTGCTGGGGGTGAATCTACGCCATTCGCCCGGCCGATGCCTGACAAAGCGGTTTGCAGGTCAATTTCGCGTAGCCCGTATCCTGCAACCTATGAAGATCGCACTTGCCACTCTGAATGGGAACACCGTCACCGCACACTTCGGTCGCACGAAGGCGTTTGCCGTCATCGACCTCGACGACGGCGCCGAGGTGAACCGGGAACTCCGCGAGGTCGGCTCCTGCGACAAGAGCCACCATCAGGATCCGGGACACCGCCGTCGCCATCACGACCTGGTGGACGCCGTTCGCGACTGTGATGTCGTGATCGCTGGGGGGATGGGGCTCCCCGTTCGCGACCGACTGCAGGAAGCCGGCATCGAGGTCGTGCTCACCGATACGCGTTCGATCGACGAAGCCGTGCAGCGGTATGCGACCGGCACGATCTCACACGATCCCGACCGGGCCCACGCCCCCGGCGGCCACCACTGATATTGGGGTGACTATCGCCACCAACGATGCGTCGCGGTGAACACCTCCTACCATTGAGGCCCCCGCCCTCGTAGCTCAGGGGATAGAGCACCGGTTTCCTAAACCG
>JAYEIJ010000209.1:0-6449 GCA_034660035.1 Actinomycetota bacterium
GACGGCGAAGACCATCGCACATCTGTGGGTTTGGATGTTGGCTGTTCGCTGTTTCAGCGGCGACGGATTGCCCAATAGACGATCACCGAGATAACGACAACGAGGAACAAAGCCCCGACAACATTCCAGAAGCTCCAGGGCTCAGCCACACGAACCAACGCAATACACGACATTCGTGCCACAATACCGTGACACGTTCCCCCTTTGGAAGACTGCAACCGGATGGATCAGGACAAACCCGAATTCGACGATCTCTTCGAACCATTCGAACTCGGAGAGACGCCACCACAATCAGAGACCCCGCGCCGCCGACCACCGCCGCCGCCGGAGCCCGAAGCTGCGCCGCCCACAGCGCCAACGCATCCTGTGAGTTCCGACGTGCCGACCGTTCCGTGCCCGTCGTGCGGAGTATCCAATCCGGACTACAACCGTCACTGCGAGCAATGTGGAGCCCGACTGAGTGAGGATCCCCTCCCCGTAGCCCCGGCCCCCACTCTCCGTACCTCCCCCGGAGGTCGAGCTCTCGGCGTACTCGGTGCCGTCGTACTCTTCGTAGCTCTCGCTGCGCTGATCTTCAACGTTTTCCGAGGCGGTGGCGAAGAAGCAGCGACCTCGACGACCACGACGAGCACCACGGTCCCAGTAGCCGCCGTCGAGTTGTTCCCGGCCACGGTTGAAGCGAGCTCATTCCTCAACGGGCACGACCCCGAGAATCTGATCGACGGTGATGCCGATACCGACTGGAACGACGACGGCGCCAGGGGCGTCGATGCGTGGGTGCGACTCTCGTTTTCGCAGCCGGTACGGATCACCGAGATCGAACTTCAGAACCTCTTCGATGATGATCGTTTCAAGAAGAACTACAAGATCCAGGGTTACCTGATCACCACCAACGACCTGTCGATCGAGATCTCGGGGCGGCTTGCCAACACGAACGATCCGCAACGGATACCGATCGCGAGCATCGGGACTACCGAACTGACGATCGAGGTGAAGAGCACCTACCCTGCCGAACCGGCCGGCGATCGCCCACCGTTCAACGAACTAGCGCTCCAGTCGGTGAGAGTCTTCGGCAGCGAAGGTTGAGCAGCCGCTTGCTGCGCAAGCGGCTGCGTATTCCGTATCCCGTAGTGCGTGGTCGACTACGGGTGATGGTTCGTCGGCCTCGATGCCCACGATCCAAACGCGGTCCCGTGTTCCGCACTCGGTACGGACTACGGACTACGGAGTACGTGCTCCCTAGACCGCTTCACCCTTCCGGTATCTCAGGCCGTCGGCTGCGGGCATCCTCAGTCGCTGGGTTGCTAGGGAAAGGACCAGCAGCGTCACGAGGTACGGCAGCGCAGCAACAACCTGTGTCGGCACCGTGTCGGTTGCCAGGTACCAGCCGAGGAAGAACGCAGCGGCGACGCCCTGCACGATCGCAGCCGTCGTCTGCTTCTTGGCGATCGACCAGGCGGTGAGGGCGGCGAGTCCGATCGCAGCCACGAGGAGCAGCGCGTGGACGGCCGTTGCCTGACGAAGGCTCAGCGCGTCGGCGTAGCCGAAGACCGCCGACCCGGCCGCGACGCCGAACGGGTACCAGTTCCCGAAGATCAGAGAAGCGAGGCCGATGAAGCCTCGACCCGCTGTCATGCCCTCGCGATAGATGCCCGCCTGAACGACAACGAGGTACGCTCCGCCGAGACCGGCAAGGGCACCTGAGATCACCACACCGTAGTACTTCATCTTGAGCACGGACACGCCGAGCGACTCGGCTGCGTACGGGTTCTCACCGCATGAGCGCAGCCGCAGACCCCATGCAGTTCGCCAAAGCACCCACCACGTGAGCGGCACGATGAGCAGGGTCACCAGGGTCAGCCACGACATTCGCGTCGTGAAGCCGGCCAGAACACCCGACACGTCGCTGATGAAGAAGATGGCCTGCTCTTCGAGCCAGTTGAACGCGTCCGACAGCAGCGGCACGTCGAATGTCCCGATCGGGCTCTTGATCTTCGGCGATTGAGTAGCTCCACCACCGGACTCGACGTCGTACACAGTCACCGACAAGAACCTCATTGCACCGCCAGCGAGAATGTTGATGGCAACGCCGGAGACGATGTGATCGACTGCGAAGGTGACGGTGGCCACGGCGTGGATCAGACCGAACACCGCCCCACCGAGGAGACCGAACAGCACCCCGTACCATGGGCCGAAGGACCAGCCGGCCCATGCGCCGAACCACGTACCGGCGATCATCATTCCTTCGAGGCCGATGTTGACGACGCCTGCACGCTCCGAGAACAAGCCGCCGAGACCGGCGAGCATGATCGGAATCGCAAGCCGGACTGCGGCCGCCCACGTGCCCGGAGAGGTCAACTCGGAAGTTCCGCTGATCGCCTGAACGATCGACAGCAGCAGCAGACCTCCGAGGGCTATCACTGTGTACCGGAGAGCGCGAGACTCGAGGAGAGACGGCTTGGCCTTCACATCGGGTTCGTACTCTGCGGTGTCCGGGAGACTGGTGTTGGAATCATCGAGTCGGCCGGTCATGCTGCCACCTCCTCTTCCAGGTCCAGTGACAGTGTCGCCTCGGCAGCCGCCTTGATCTCTCGCTTCTCGATCATGCGATTCACGACCTCATAGGCAATGACCACCGCGAGGACGACGACGCCCTGCATGATCTGGACAACCTCCTTGGGTGTGTCCTCGAGATCGAGGATCAGCGCCGAACGCTCCATGAATCCGAAGAGCAACGCTCCGAGGGCCATCCCGACCGCGCTGTTGCGACCAAGCAGTGCCACCGCGATGCCGGTGAAACCGAGACCCCTCGGGAAATCCTGAGTGTATGAATGGAGACTGCCGAAAACGGTCGACAGACCGACTAGGCCGGCAACGCCGCCGGAGATCAGCATCGTCGTGAACACCATCTTCTTGGGAGCGACACCGGCCATCCGGGCCGCGCCCGGGTTCATGCCGGATGCCCGGAGTTCGAAACCGAATCTCGTGCGCTTCACGAGCATGTAGTAGAAGATCCCGACACCGACGGCAACCAACAGGAAGCCGTGCATCGAGATCCCCCGGGGTTCGGTGAAGCCGAGACTCGTGAACACCCAGTTCAAATCGGGGAACTGCGCAGATGCTGCAAACTCGGGCGTTCTCAGATTCAGCGCCTTCGGGTCGTCCCTGAACCAGTTCAGCAAGAAGTATGCGATGACGCTGAAGGCGATGAAGTTCAGCATGATCGTCGAGATGACCTCATGAACGCCACGCGTGACTTTCAGGAATCCGGCAATCCCGGACCAGATCGCCCCAATGAGGATCGCTACCAGGATGATGATCGTGATATGAAGCGGCGACCACAGGCCGATGCTGCCGCCGACCCAACCGGCAAACAGGGCAGCGAGAAGGTACTGACCTTCGACACCGATGTTGAACAATCCCATCTGGAAACCGATCGCCACTGCAACGGCCGAGATGTACAGCGGGATGGCACGGTTGATCATCGACGCTATCGAGGTCGATGTCGTCCCGAAACTCCACATCGAACTGAACGCGTCGATCGGGTTTCGGCCGACGGCCCAGAGCGCGATCGAAGCCACAACCAGAGCGAACACGATTGCGGTAGCCGGTGCAAGAAGCGAGAAGAGCATCTTCTTCACATTCACGATGCCACCTCCGCTCCGACGCCCGTCATGTATGAGCCGAGTTCGTCAGGTGTGACCGTCTGCGGATCGAGTTCCGCGACGATCCGTCCACTGAATATGACAAGCAGCCGATCTGAGAGCCCGATCAACTCCTCGAGATCTGCGCTGATCAGAAGCACGGCGAGTCCTTCCTTCCTTGCATCCCGCAGTTCGTCCCAGATAGCGGCCTGGGCGCCGACATCGATTCCCCGGGTCGGATGCGCTGCAATGAGCACGTTCGGCTCGGCGATCATCTCCTTGCCGACGATCAACTTCTGCTGGTTGCCGCCGGACAACGCGATCGCCGCCACATCGGGACCGGGCGTCTTCACATCGAATCGATCGATGATCGCCGTCGTCCGTTCCCGCGCACCTTTCCGGTCGATCCAGGGTCCCTTGCTGAATGGGGCGACCGTTTGATGGCCGAGCATGGCGTTCTCCCACAGCGGAGACTGGAGCAGAAGCCCTTGCCGGTGTCGATCGGCAGGAATGATTCCGATCCCGTCCTTACGGCGGCGCTTCGTTGACCGGTCGGCGATGTCATCACCCTTGAATTCAATAGCGCCGCTCGAGATCACCTGGATACCCATGATCGCGTCGATCAACTCGGTCTGTCCGTTGCCCTCGACACCGGCGATACCGACGATCTCACCCTGATGGATGTCGAACGTGACATCATCGAGGATGGCCCTTCCGTCTTCGGAGAGAGCTTCGACACCGCGAATCGAGAGTTCGACGACGTCGGTAACCGTCGACTCGGTTGTCTCTGCTGTCGGGAGTTCGGATCCGACCATCAGTTCCGCAAGTTGCTTCGCATCGACGTCGTCCGGGTTGACCGTCGCCACGGTACGCCCGCCCCGCATCACGGTGATCGAATCAGCGATCGCCAGAACCTCGTCGAGGTGGTGCGAGATGAAGATGACCGACTCGCCTTCCTCCTTGAACTCTCGAAGGCTCTTGAATAGCTCATCAACTTCCTGGGGCACGAGGACGGCAGTCGGTTCATCGAGGATGAGGATCTTCGCACCCCGGTAGAGGACCTTCACGATCTCGGTGCGTTGCCGCGCACCAACCGTCAGTGTCTCGACGAGAGCATCCGGATCGATCTCCATGCCGTAGGTCGTCCCGATCTCGTTGATCCGGTCACGGCCTTCAGCGAAGTCGAGCTGTGGACCCTTCGTGGGCTCCGAACCCAGGACGATGTTCTCGAGCACCGTGAAGTTGTCTGCAAGCATGAAGTGCTGGTGCACCATTCCGATTCCCTCGGCGATTGCTTCCTTCGGTGTCTTGAAGTGAACCTCATGGCCACGTACCCGGATCGTGCCTTCATCGGGACTCTGCATCCCGTAGAGGATCTTCATCAGCGTCGACTTGCCGGCGCCGTTCTCTCCCACGATGGCGTGGATCGTGCCTGCACCGACCGCGAGTTCGACGTCTTCGTTGGCGATTACCCCGGGGAAAGTCTTGGTGATGCCTGTCAACTCGACCGCTAATGGTTCGTCTGCCACCGGTCTGCTCCTCGCGTCCGCGACTGTTCCCTCAATACGATGGGCCCGAGGCTAGCGCCTCGGGCCCATTCGTTTCTAATTGGACGTGGAGATCAGCCGGCTGTTGGATCCGGTACGACGAGTTCACCCGAGATGATCTTGTCACGAAGGTCATTGATCTGGTCCGTGATGTCATCGATGAATCCGCCCGAGGTGGAATAGCCCACACCGTCGGCGCCAAGGTCGAAGACGTTGATACCGGATACCGATCCGTTGTTGACGTAGTCCGTGATCGTCTTGTAGACAGCCACGTCGACACGCTTGATCATCGAGGTCAGGATGTACTCTCGGACGTCCTCACCCGAAGTCTCATACTGGTCGGAGTCGACGCCGATCGCCCACACCTTCACGTCACCGGTCGTTGAGACTTCCTTGGCCGCCTCGAAGAGGCCACCACCGGAACCACCAGCAGCGTGGTACACCACGTCGGCGCCATTCTCATACATGGCGAGGGCGGCTTCCTTGCCCTTGGCCGGGTCGTTGAACCCTGAGAAGTCAGGCGACTCGGTCAGGTACTGAACAAGAACTTCGATGTCCGGGGTGATCTGCTCGGCACCGAACTTGTAGCCGGCCTCGAACTTGTTGATGAGGGCGACGTTGACGCCCCCGATGAACCCGATGATGCCGGTTTGCGACTTCAGAGCAGCCGCGGCACCCACGAGGGCGGAGCCCTCATGCTCGGCGAATACGAGCGACGCAACATTCGGCGCATCGACCACAGAGTCGACAAGGCCGAAGCTCGTCTCCGGATAGTCGGCAGCAACGGGCTCGACGTGCTCGGCATACGCGAAGCCGATCGCGAAGATGAGATCGAAACCGCTCTCGGCGAGCAGGTTGAGATTCTCCAACCGATTCTCGCCACCAGCTGTCGGCTCGAGCTCTTGAGTCTCGATGCCGTAGTCAGCGACGGCCCGGTCGAGACCGGCTGCCGCGGAGTCGTTGAACGACTTGTCGCCGCGTCCACCGATGTCGTAGGCCAGGCCAACCTTGATGCCTTCGCCGGACGCGCCGCCAGCAGTAGTGGTCGTCTCTGCCGCCGCAGTCGTCTCAGTAGCCGCAGTCGTCTCAGTAGCCGCAGTCGTCTCAGTAGCCGCAGTCGTCTCAGTGGCCGCAGCCGTTGTCGTTGTGTCGTCACTGCTGCTGCACGCAGCGGCAATCAGAGCGAGTGCGAGGAGCAGTACGAACAGTGCTCCGCGCTTCTTCAATCCGGTCATGGATCGAATCCTTTCGTTGATGG
>JAYEIJ010000210.1:0-9654 GCA_034660035.1 Actinomycetota bacterium
CGACGTCTACGACCACACGGCACACCCGTATACCCAGGCGTTGCTTTCCTCGGTCCCCGTCCCCGATCCGAGGGGGAGGGAGACCCGGAATCGGATCCTGCTCGAGGGTGATGTTCCAAGCCCGGCCGACCCGCCATCGGGGTGCCGCTTCCGGACACGCTGCTGGAAGGCCCAGGCGGTGTGTGCCGAAGATCCACCAGAACTCATCGACCGGGGTCAGGGCCACCCGGTGGCGTGCTTCTACCCGAACGTCGAGTTCGCAGCCGAGATCCCGACCGAGGGTCGGCACGCGGGTCGTCCCGAGTAGGGCTGTCGGTTCGACCCGTATCGTGATCCCATTCCGGGCATGAAGGCGAATCGTCTACGCTCTGGTGCTATGGCCGGGATCGATCCAACCACGCGCAGGTACTACGACCGGTTCGACCTGCTGCTCCTTGTAGCAGCCATCACCGTCGCGCTGCTTCTCCTCGTCGATCTCAACCAGGACACGGGTTTCTATGAGTTCCTGGCGGTGACGGTGACCATCCTGACCGCGGCGATGCTGTTGCTCGCGGTCGGCGCCGCCGGTGTCGGACGGCGAGGACGCCGTCTGGCATGGATCGCAGCAACCCTGACCGTGCTCGGATCCGCCTTCGGGGCCTTCGCGTCGGATTCCACGCTGGCTCACGGTGGGCTCCTCTGGTTGCTTCTTGTCATCGCGGCACCGGTCGTAGCGCTGAGACGGCTCATGAATCACAGGGAGGTCACGACCGAGACCGTCCTCGGGGTCGTGAGCGTCTACCTGATGATGGCCGTTGCCGGCACATACCTGTTCCTGTTCATTGATACGGGTGGACTAGGTTCGGAGAAGTTCTTCATGTCTGAGCAGCCGACGACGGTCTTCATGTACTTCAGCCTGGTGACCCTGACCACGCTCGGATACGGGGATTTCGCACCGGTCGGGGTGGCCGGGAGATTCGCCGCTGCATGGGTCGCCGTGATCGGTCAGATCTACCTCGTGGTCGTTGTCGCCTACATCGTTGCCGTGTACACCACTACCCGCTCCCGCAGACACGACTCGGCCTCAACCGACGAGGACTAGATTCCGGCCCATGGAACCCAAAGTCATCGCCCTCGTCCTCGCCGGCGGAGAAGGCAAACGCCTCTGGCCGCTCACCCGGGATCGCTCCAAGCCCGCCGTCCCGTTCGGCGGCATCTACCGGCTTGTCGACTTCGTCCTTTCCAACCTCGTCAACGCGGGGTACCGGAAGATCGCGGTCCTCACGCAGTACAAGAGCCATAGTCTCGACCGGCATCTCGCACTCGGTTGGTCGATGAGCGAGATGCTGGGCAACTACATCACGCCCGTTCCCGCACAGATGCGCCGCGGGCCGTACTGGTTCTCCGGTTCCGCCGATGCCATCTTCCAGAACTTCAACATTCTCACCGACGAGCAACCCGACCACGTGATCATCTTCGGAGCCGACCACATCTATCGCATGGACCCGCGCCAGATGGTGAACCAGCACGTCGAATCTGGAGCGGGTGTGACGGTGGCCGGGATCCGGGTCCCGATCGAGGAAGCCTCGGACTTCGGGGTGATCGAGGCCGACGAACACGGCAAGATCATCTCGTTCCTCGAGAAGCCCGAACATCCGAAGCCGATCCCCGGGGATCCTTCCTCGGCCTACGTCTCGATGGGCAACTACGTCTTCGAAACGAATGCCCTACGAGACGTCATCTCTGAGGATGCCGAAGACGAGGACTCCAAGCACGACATGGGTGGGAACATCATCCCGGCGCTCGTGGCTCAGGGCGCGGCCCGGGTCTATGACTTCGCTGACAACGTGGTTCCGGGCCAGACCGATCGAGAGCGCGGGTATTGGAGGGACGTCGGAACGCTCGATTCCTACTACCAGGCGAACATGGACACGATCGCCGTCGATCCGATCTTCTCTTATTACAACCGACGTTGGCCCATTCTGACACACCGTCCCCCGTTCCCACCTGCGAAGTTCGTGTTCGATCTGGACGATCGCAGGGGAGCGGCGTACGAGTCGATCGTCGGTGCCGGCGTCGTGGTCTCGGGGGGCACGGCTCGTCGGTCGATCCTCTCGTCGAACGTCCGACTTCACTCGTACGCATCCGTTGAAGATTCTCTGCTGCTCCAGGGCGTCAAGGTCGGCCGCGGCGCTGTGATCCGCCGGGCGATCATCGACAAGAACGTCGAGATACCGGATGGCGTCCAGATCGGCTTTGACGCACAAGCCGACCGTGACCGGTTCACGGTCACAGAGTCCGGTCTGGTCGTCATCGGCAAGGGCGACAAGGTCGATCCATCCTGACCATCTGGAGTCTGGCGTAGAAAAGTGACGGAATCGTGCCGTTTCCTACGCCAGACGCCTGATCGTCGGGTTTGTCGGGCGGAGCGGTAGCCTCCGGTTCGTGCACCACTCTCAGACGCTTCGCTTCATCGCGGGATTCGTTCTCGTCCTCTCTCTGATCGCCGCCGCCTGCAGCCCCGGGGCAGACCCGACAACGACTGCATCAACGCTGGTAACCACGACCACCACCGATGGCGGCGACCAGATCACTACCACCACAGCGGCGCCCGACGTCTCGATCTCTGTACCGGGCACGGCATCGGACTCGATCGACCCTGCGATTGTTGAAGAGATGCGCTCGGAACTTGCCGAGCTGATGGTTGAAGCCGAGCAGGTTCGCGGCATCCCGTTCATCGCTACACCGGCCGTTGTCATCCTCGATGACGCCGAGTTCACGCAACGGGTCGCAGACGTTGTCGCCGAGGATCTCGACGAGGATGAGTTGGCCGTCGATAGTGCCTTCTTCTCCATGCTCGGGATGCTCAGCCCGGGGACCGACCTCTACTCGCTACTGATCGATCTCTACGCCGAGCAGGTCGCCGGGTTCTACGATGGTGACACCAAGGAGATGGTTGTTCCGGCGGCGCCGGACGGTTTCACGCCGCTCCAGAAGACCACCGTGCTGCACGAACTCGTGCACGCCCTCACCGACCAGCACTTCGACTTCAACGACGGATTCGAGGCGCTCATCGACGACGGCACCGGCGATGACGCGTCGGCGTTCCAGGCGCTCATCGAAGGTGATGCGACCCGTTCACAGCTCGTCTACATGGAGGGCATGAGTCCACTCGAAGCAGTTCAAGCAGCCACCGAGGCTCTGAGCTACGACTCGTCGGTTCTCGATTCGGTACCGGAGTGGATGCAGGCCGATCTCATGTTCCCATACGAGGAGGGGCTCGTCTTCGTGGATGCGATCGTTTCAGCCGGTGGTCTTGCTGCTATCGACGAGGCGTATCAAGAACCACCCGGGACGACGGAGCAGATTCTCGACGTTGCGAAGTACAACCGCCGCGAGCAGCCGCGGGATCTCGCACCGCCGGCCGTGACGCTCGACGGTTGGGATCTCCACGACGAAGCGACGTTCGGAGAGTGGGGTCTCAATCTCATCCTCGGCGAGAGTTCACGGCCGGGCGAGGCGACCCAGGCGGCTGCCGGCTGGGGGAACGACATCTATCGCGTGTTCTCACGCGGGGGAGATGTTGCGATGGCGATGGCCTATGTCGGCGACTCCGAACGCGATGCCGAAGAGCTCGCCAACGGACTGATCGTCCACCTTCGCGATTCCATGGAGGCAGGCCCGGCGGAGGAGTCGGCAGGTGGCCTGCTGTACCGTCAGGGCGGGGTCTACTCCTTCATCGACCGCATCGACGACGCCATCTACTGGATCGTGTCGACGGACAAGACGGCCGGTGAGAGCCTTCGCCTGCAACTGGGCATCTGAGCTCGCTTCGCTCGCCGTATTACGACCGATCAACCCTCTAGGCCGCAGGGGCCCATCCAGGTACGGTGCGGAAATGACGCGCGAAAGCCGCCGGGTCCGGTTCGGGGGATCGAAACAGCAGACGGGCGGAGGGCGTGATCAGCCGCGGCCGGCGTTCGGCTTGCGGCCGTGGTTCGCCTTGCTGCGGCGTGCGCGAAGCTTGCGTCGTTTTGCCTTTGCCATAGTGGGTGGGAGCGTACCAGGCGACTGCCCGTACCGGCGGGGTGGACCGGTGGTCCTCTCCGACGGCTCGTGGACATCCCCTCCGGTGACGGTCGCGGCATCGTTCATCGATCGATTGCTCGGCATGCGACGTGGATCGATCGAGAGCGTGCTCATCCGGTCTTCGTCCGTACACGCTCTCGGGCTTCGCGACCCGCTGCGACTCGTTCACCTCGATGGGAATGGGATGGTCATCCACCTGGACATCCTCCCGGCGGGGCGCCGAATCGCCGCACGCGGGGTGTGGATTCTCGAACTGCCGATCGGAACGCCGGCACCGGATACGGGCGTGAAGCTCGTGGTTCTGCCATCCTCCGTGTCATGACCGGAAGCCTCATCATCTGCGCCACGCCGATCGGGAATCTCGAAGACGCGTCTCCACGATTGCAGCAGACGCTCGCGGCTGTAGACGTGGTATTCGCCGAGGACACACGGCGAACCGGGAAGCTCCTCGCGAGACTCGGTGTCAGAGCACAGTTGCGATCGTTCTTTCTTGGGAACGAAGGCGAGAGAACGGTCGAGATCCGCTCCCGGCTCGAGCGAGGTGAGACGATCGCTCTGGTCAGCGACGCCGGGATGCCGGCCGTCTCGGACCCGGGTGTCGCGGCCGTTCGCGCCGCACGTTCCGTCGGGGCCATGGTCTCCGTCGTGCCCGGCCCAAGTGCCGTGACCTCGGCGATAGCCGTCGCAGGCCTTGGAGGGGATCGGTTCGTCTTCGAGGGGTTCCTGCCTCGCAGCGGCGAGGAGCGCGGTCGTCGGATCCAAAGCGTGACTCAGGACGAGCGGCCGGTTGTCTTGTTCTCAGCACCGAGCCGGGTAGCGAAAGATCTCGTCGACCTCGAGGCTGCTGCCGGTAGCGATCGCATGATCGTGGTGGCCAGAGAGATCACGAAACTGCATGAGGAGATCTGGACCGGCACTCTCGAAGAAGCCGTTCACCGCTGGACCACCGAGGTCGAGCCCAGGGGGGAGTTCACGCTGGTCGTTGAACCCCGTCCCGAGGCACCGCCCGACCTACCGGCGGCGCTCGATGCAGTGCTGGAGCGCATGGGCAGCGGCGAGCGACTCTCGAATGCCGTGCGGGACGTGGCGGAAGAGACCGGCGTGTCTCGCCGGGGGCTCTACGAGGCTGCGCTGGCGGCCCGGACTGCAGGTTCCTAACCGGCGGTTAGAGAGCGACGACACTCCACACACACGCCGCGACCCTTGAACGCCGCAACCGATGTCGTGGAACCGCAGAACACACAACTTGCCTCGAGCTTGCGGATCACGATCGAGTCGTTCTCGACACCGATCTCAAGTTCGTCGCCTTCGTGGATGTTGAACAGGCGACGGGTCTCGGCCGGTACCACGATGCGACCCAGGTCATCGATCTTGCGAACCATCACGATATCCAACGGCGAACCTCCATCAACGTCGAGTGCCGATCGGCCGGCCCCGTCGAGTGTACCGGTGCGTGTAGGTCGCTCAGCCGTTCGTGTCGAACTCCAATCCGGGTCGCAGCACTACCATCGCAAGACCGTGACTGACACCAACAATTCCAAACACATCCTCGTCGCCGTGGCCTGGCCCTACGCGAGCGGGTCTCGACACCTGGGTCACCTGGGCGGTGCATACCTGCCACCGGACATCTTCGCCCGCTACCACCGCGCTGTCGGTGATCGGGTTCTCATGGTTTCAGGCAGCGACGTCCACGGTACGCCCATCACCGTGCGCGCCGACGAAGAGGGTGTCAGCCCCGCTGAGATCGTTGATCGCTACCACGGCGAGGTCGAGCAGAACTGGAAAGACGTTGGGATCACGTACGACCTCTACACAACCACCGGGACCGACATGCACCGGCAGGTCGCCCAGGACTTCTTCATGCATCTGCTCGACAACGGGTACCTCTACCGTGAGACGACGGATCAGTTCTACGACGTGGAAGCCGGCCGGTTCCTCCCGGATCGGTACGTCGAAGGGACCTGTCCCCACTGTGGGTATCTCGATGCCCGCGGAGACCAGTGCGACAACTGCAGTAGAACGCTCGATCCGATCGATCTCGTCGACCCGCGTTCGAAGCTCTCGGCGACGACGCCCGTGCTGCGGGAGACGGAGCATTTCTACTGGAAGCTCTCCGAGTTCCAGGAGCCGCTGCTCGAGTGGCTCCGATCTCGCGAGGGCTGGCGTCCCCACGTGATCAACTTCGCGATCGGGATGGTCGAAGACGGTCTCCACGATCGATCCTTCACCCGCGATCTGGACTGGGGTATCCCGCTTCCCGTCGACGATCTCGGTCCGGGGAAATCCATATACGTCTGGTGGGAGGCCGTCATGGGCTATCTGTCGGCGGCCAAGGAGTGGGCAAGGCTGCGCGGCGAACCCGAAGCGTGGAAGGACTGGTGGGAGAACCCCGACGCCGAGGCCTACTACTTCATCGGAAAGGACAACATCCCGTTCCACGCCGTCTACTGGCCGGCGTTGTTGATGGGGTACGGCGGGCTGAACCTGCCGACCGATGTGCCGGCGAACCAGTTCATCACGTTCAAGGGTGAGAAGGGGTCCGCCAGCCGCGGCGTCGGCCGATCGATCTCGTGGTACACCGATCACTTCGAACCGGACGCCCTCCGGTATGCAGTCGCGATCAACTTCCCCGAGAACAACGACACCGATATCTCGGATGACGACATGATCCGTCGGGTCAACGGCGAACTCGTCGCAACCTGGGGAAACCTCGTCAACCGGGTCGTTTCGATGACCGGGCGCTACTTCGATGGGGTCACCCAGGATCAGGTCGGTCTCGATGAGCAGGACGACGCACTGATCACGTCGGTCGATGAGACCCTCTCTGAGGTGGGTCGACTGATCTCCGACGTGAAACTCCGTGCCGGACTCCAGCGGGCGATGGCCGGTGCGCAGACCGTCAATGCGTATCTCAACGAGCGCGAACCGTGGAAGACGGCAAAGACCGACTTGGCGCGAACCGGAACAACGCTCAGCGTTGCCATCGATGCCATCGCCGGCATCGCAGTCGCTCTCTACCCGTACCTTCCGTTCACAACCGTGGAACTTCTCGAAGCCTGCTCCGTGCCGATGGGGGAGCACGGGCCGTCGTGGGAGTGCCCGACGATCCCGGCAGGTACCCGACTGGGTGAACTCGGACCGTTGTACGCCAAGATGGAGCCGTTCGCCGACGACGAGAAGGGTGTCGATGACGACCTGGGTTGATAGCCACTGCCATGTCTTCATGCTCGACGATCCGCCCGGCGCGGTCGATCGGGCCGTCGATGCGGGGATCGATTGGATGCTCGTTCCCGGTGTTGATCTCGAGACGAGCCTTCAGGCGCGACGGCTCGCCGCGGATCGGCCCGATCGGGTGCTGTGGGCGACCGGGTTGCACCCTCACGACGCCGAACGGTGGGATGAGGAACAGGCCAGGATCTCAGCGCTTGCCGTCGAGGCTGCGGCCATCGGCGAAGTGGGGCTCGACTACTACCGGGATCTGTCGCCCCGTGATGATCAGCGACGGGCGTTCCGTGACCAGGTTCAACTCGCGTCCGATCTCGGCAAGCCGGTGATCGTCCACACCAGGGATTCCTTCGCCGACGTCTATGAGATCCTCGGCGAAGCGGACCTGGGAGAAAAGGCGGTCCTTCATTGCTGGACGGGCGGCCCCCGATGGACGAAACGGTTCAGGGAACTCGGTGCGACGTTCTCATTCGCCGGACCGATCACGTACCCGACCGGAGACACGGTGCGGCGCGGTGCTGCAGAATCCCCGCCGGAGCGAACGCTCGTCGAGACCGACACTCCGTACCTGACCCCGGTACCGCACCGAAGCGAGGACAATCGCCCCGAGTGGTCGATCCTCAACGGCATGGCTCTTGCGGAGATCTGGGGGATGGACGCGGACGATGTCGCCCGCATGACCTCCGAGAATTCGGCCCGTGTCTTCGGAACGCCGCGTGGATGAACCGGGCCCGCAGGGGAAGGCAACGATCCGGGGCCTCCTGGCCGAGTACGGTCTCCGCCCGAACCAGTCGTACGGACAGAACTTCCTTGTCGACCCCAATGTGATCCGACGGATCGTCCGACTGGCCGATGTCTCGTCGAGGTCGAACGTTGTGGAGATCGGCGGCGGTACGGGGACGCTCACGGGGGCACTTGCCGCAACGGGCGCCCGCGTCGTCGTGTATGAGATCGACGCCGGTCTCGTACGAGTACTCGAAGACTCCGTGGGGGATCTGCCCAACGTCGAGATTCGACATGAGGATGCCGGCCTCGTCGACCTCCATGGTGATCTGGGAGAGGGAACATGGGCTCTCGTCGCCAATCTCCCGTACAACGTCGGCACGGGGATCGTTCTCGATGCGCTGAGACACGCGCCCTGCATCGATCGGTTCGTGATCATGGTGCAGCGAGAGGTCGCCGACCGTCTCCTCGCAGATCCCGGATCGCGCAACTACGGGATCCCGTCGGTGGTCACCGCACTCCACGCCTCTGGATCGGTTGCGTTCACGGCACCACCGACCGTCTTCTATCCGAGCCCTTCGGTCGATTCAACCGTGGTCGAACTCATGCGACGGACTGCACCCGACGAAGCGGAGCGCGCCATCGAGATCGCGACCGTAGCGTTCGGGCAGCGGAGGAAGATGTTGAGAAGAAGTCTCGCCGACATCATTCCCGATACCGTTCCGCTGCTCGAGCGATGCGGAATCGACCCGACTCTTCGACCCGAGGACCTGTCACCCGTCGATTTCGTGGCGATCGCTGCAGAGGTGGAGGCGTGAGGGCCAGGGCGTACGCCAAGATCAACCTCGGTCTCCGGATCCGCTCGCGAGATGCCGACGGATACCACCCGCTTCGAGGTGTTTTCCAAACGATCGACTGGCGTGACGACGTTGTCGTGGAAGATTCCGACGAGGACGGCATGGAGGTCCCGGGTGGAGGGGCGCCGGAGGATGAGACCAATCTTGCATGGAGAGCCCTTGCTGCCGCTCGGGACGCCGGCAACGACGCTCGACCGATACGCGTTGTCCTCAACAAGCGGATCCCTTCGCCCGCCGGCCTCGGTGGTGGAAGCGCCGATGCCGCCGCGGCGCTCAACCTGGCGGCCCGGCGCTTCTCCGTCTCGTTTGACGATGTGCGCAGGATCGCCGTCGACCTCGGTTCCGATGTGCCGTTCGCCGTCGTTGGAGGCACTGCGATCGTCACAGGTCGTGGGGAGTTCGTATCGCCGCAACCCGACGCGTCGGGTTGCGCTTTCGCCATCGTGGTGCCGCCGATCAGCCTCGATACGGCATCGGTGTATCGGTCATGGGACCGCCTCGAAGGACCGCGAGGTCCGGAGATCGGCGCCGACGATCTACCACCCGCCTTGCGCGGCTACGCACCTCTCGGCAACGACCTCTACCCGGCGGCGGTAGCCATCGACGTAGCCATCGACGAGTGGAGAGCTGAACTTGCCTCCCGGTGGGGCGTTCCCGTGATGATGACCGGAAGCGGAGCAGCACTTTTCGCCTACTTCCCGACCAGGTCCGAGGCGGAAGATGCGGTTTCGATCGCTCCGGATGGAGCGGTGGCGGTGAAAGCAGCCGAGCCGATCAACCG
>JAYEIJ010000210.1:9754-21905 GCA_034660035.1 Actinomycetota bacterium
TACTCAGCTACTTCCTCCAAGGACCAGAAGAGTTCCACGCCGTCTAATCTTCGGTACACCCCAATGGGGGGTGGTGTAACTGGTAGCACGGGTGGTTTTGGTCCATCCAGTACGGGTTCGAGTCCTGTCCCCCCAGCCAAATCCGATGGAGGTCCAATGAGTCTCGGTGTGATCGTGCTCGCCGCAGGGAAGGGCACGCGGATGAAGTCCGAACTACCCAAAGTGCTCCACCGCGCCGCCGGTCGGAGTCTTCTCGGGTGGGTGCTGGCGGCGGTCGATCCACTTGAGGCAGACGAGATCGTTGCCGTGATCGGCCACGGAGCCGACGCAGTCGTGGAGGCGTTGCCATCTGGTGTGGCGAGCGTTGTCCAGGAACCTCAACTCGGGACGGGCGATGCGGTGCGCGTCGGACTCAGTGGCTGTGGAGATACCGTCGACACGGTTCTTGTGGTCCCGGGCGACATGCCGTTGCTCGAAGCCGGCACGCTTGCGACAGTTGTCGAGACACACCGAGATCAACACGCCGCCGCCACGGTTCTCGCCGTGGAGATGGATGATCCAACCGGATATGGACGGATCGAACGCCGCGGCGATCAGGTCATCGGGATCGTTGAGGACCGGGACGCCGACGATCGGCAGCGCAGAATCAACGAGGTGAACACGTCCGTGTACGCCTTCGACGCCGAACTCCTCGCCGACGCGCTCGGCCGCCTCGGCCGGGACAACAGCCAGGGTGAGTACTACCTCACCGATGTGATCGGGATTCTCAACACAGACGGCCATCGGGTTGTCGGTGTCGTCACCGATGTGGTGGAAGGAACGGGTGTCAATTCGCATGCCCAACTGGCGGGCGTCGGGGAAGCTCTGAGACGCCGTATCAACGATCGACTCATGGCTGAGGGTGTTGCGATGCTCGATCCCTCCCGGGTCTACATCGACGCGGAGGTCGCTGTTGATCCCGGAGCGGTGATCTACCCGGACGTCTACCTCGAGGGTGACACGACGGTCGGCGCCGGAGCCGTGGTGGGGCCGAGCGTCCATGCCGGGAACACGTCGATCGCTCCGGGAGCGACCGTGCGGTTCTCGGTACTCGACGGGGCCGTCATCGGACCAGAGGCGACGGTCGGGCCGTTCTCCTATCTGAGGCCGGGAACCGATCTCAAGGAAGGGGCGAAAGCCGGTGCCTTTGTCGAGATCAAGAACTCTCAGGTTGGAGTCCGCTCCAAGGTCCCGCACCTCAGCTACATAGGCGATACAACGATCGGAGAAGCCTCGAATATCGGGGCAGCGACCGTGACCGTCAACTACGACGGGTTCGAGAAGCACCGCACCACCATCGGAGATCGGGTGAGGATCGGCTCGGACACGATGCTCGTCGCTCCGGTGACAATCGGAGACGACGCCTACACGGGTGCCGGTTCGGTGATCACACACGACGTGACTCCGGGTGCGCTCGCTATCGAGCGTTCGCATCAGAAGGAGATCCCTGGCTACGCTGACAAGCGGAAGCGTCGGGCGTCTCGGGACGGGGAGTAATGGAGCTTCGGAGCCAGAAACGATTGATGGTCTTTTCGGGTTCAGCCAATGAACCTCTCGCCGAGGAGGTGGCTCGTATCCTCGGCGTCGAGCTCGGAGGCGTGGAACGCTCGGTCTTCGCCAACGGTGAGATCTACATCCACTACACCGAGAGTGTTCGAGGCGCCGATGCCTTCGTGATCCAGAGTCACACGGCGCCGATCAACTTCAACATCATGGAACAGTTGATCATGATCGACGCTCTCAAACGTGCGTCGACGAAGCGAATCACAGCGGTCGTGCCGTTCTACGGCTATGCCAGACAGGACAAGAAGGGGCGCCCTCGCGAGCCGATCTCGGCCCGCATGATGGGCGATCTGTTCGTCTCCGCCGGCGCCGATCGCATCGTCAGCCTCGACCTCCACACGGGCCAGATCCAGGGTTTCGTCGACAAGCCGTTCGACCACCTCACTGCTCTCCATCTGTTCGCTGAGTATCTGTCGAAGACGACGGAGGGGCCTACGACGATGGTCTCTCCGGACTCAGGCCGAGTCAAATTGGCTTCGCGGCACGCAGCGCACCTGGGCGCCAGGGTCGCATTCGTCCACAAACGACGATCCTCCGACGTGAGGAACGAATCGTCGACGCTGTGGGTCGTCGGCGACGTGAGGGATCGGCACTGCATCATCGTCGACGACATGATCGACACCGCCGGCACAGTGGTCGGGGCCGCCGACTTGCTCAAGCGACGTGGAGCACTATCGGTCAGAGTTGTTGCGACTCACGGGGTTCTGTCGCCTCCGGCCGTCCAGCGAATCGCAGATGCCCCGATCGATGAACTCGTGATCACGAATTCGCTGCCCGTTCCCGCTGATGCCCTCGCCCTTGGCAAGATCACCGTGCTCTCGGTCGGGCCGATCCTGGCAGGGGCCGTCAACGCCATCTTCGCCGATGCCTCGGTGAGCGAGATATTCCAGGGCGAGAACGTCTGACGGGATCCTGTGCACACTGAGATCTTCTCGATCGAGACCGGACACCGGAGAGGCGTCTTCGACCTCACAGCCGATGCGACGCGATTCGTTGCAGGCAAGGGTGATGGCCTGCTCAACGTATTCGTTCCACATGCAACTGCGGGTGTCGCTGTGATCGAAACCGGCGCAGGCAGCGACGACGACCTGATGGATGCGCTCGACACCATGCTGCCGAGAGACGACCGCCGTTATCGCCATCGGCACGGATCTCCCGGACACGGTGCCGATCACGTCATGCCGGGCATCGTTGCACCTTCGATCATGGTTCCCGTGATCAACGGACACCTCGCGTTGGGAACCTGGCAATCGATCGTCCTGGTAGACCCGAACCAAGACAATCCGGTTCGTCAGGTGAGGCTGAGTTTTCTTGGACAGTAGAAAGTAGAAAGTAGAAAGACCAGGGCAACGCTGCCGGGTTCGGTCTCTCTACTCTCTACTTTCTACTCTGTACTTGCGCTATGTGCTTTGTCCGCAAGGCTCCCCTACACTCCTGGCACCCCTTCAAGATCTCCGAGGAGCCCCATCATGCAGCAAGAGACCTTGCGCGCTCTCAAGCGCACCGGATTCGGAAGCCGGCCCGCACGCCGTATGCGTCGCGACGGCCAGATCCCGGCTGTCGTGTACGGCAAGGGGCTCGACACTCAGTCGGTCTCCGTAGAGAGTCGCGCCCTGCACGGTGTCCTGCACACCGATGCCGGTCTCAACGCACTCATCAACGTCGAGATCGACGGAGGCACCGACATTCTCGCCGTTGCTCGTGAGATTCAGCGAGATCCAGTGCGGGGAGATATCACCCACCTCGACTTGATCATGGTCTCGCTCGACGTGGAGATCGAGGCGGAGGTCGGCATCGAATACGTCGGCACACCGATCGGCATCAAGGAGGAAGGCGGGTTCGTCGAGACGATGGAGACATCGGTCATGATCATGGCGCTCCCGACGGCCATTCCTTCGTCGATCACCCTCGACATCTCCGAACTCAGTATCGGCGACATCCTCAAGGTGTCGGACCTTCCAGAGATCGAGGGCGTTTCATACGCCACCGATGAGGACCGGCCGCTTCTGACCGTGCTTCTGCCCGCCATCATCGAGGAAGAGGAGGTCCCCGAGGACCTGCTCGAGGGCGAAGAGGGCGAAGAGGGCGAAGAGGGCGAAGAAGGCGGCGAAGCCGAGGCCGCTTCCGACGAAGGCTGATCTCGCTGCGTGGCCACGAAACTCATCGTCGGTCTGCGGAACCCCGGGTCTCGCTACGACGGTACACGCCACAACGTTGGTGCCGAGGTGATCGCTGCCACGGCGCCGGATGTCAAGTTCAAACGGGCCCGGCTGGGAATCCGGGCCGATGTTGCTGAGATTCGCTCTGGAGATGTCCGAACCGTTCTAGCGCTACCGCGTACCTTCATGAACGAGTGCGGTCAGGCCGTTGCTCCGCTCGCTCGCTATGAACGGATCGACGGGGATCGGCTGCTGATCGTCCACGATGACATCGATCTCCCGTTCGGGAAGATCAGGGTTCAGTTCGGTGGCGGTGCAGGTGGGCACAATGGCATCCGGTCGTTGGTCGGCTCACTCGATACGAAGGACTTCTGGCGTTTGAAGATCGGCGTCGGCCGCCCTCCCTCTCGTGTTGATCCTGCCGACTATGTCCTCGGCCGATTCGCTAAGGTCGAACGGTCCGCCATCGACGATGCCATCGTTCGCAGTGTGAGCGTTCTTGAGACCTTCGCACGCGATGGTGGTGACGCCGCCAGGCAGAGGGTTGGAGAGTTGAACGACTGAAGGGTGTGGTTATGGGTTCCTATGTTGCAGCGATCGACCAGGGGACGACCAGTTCACGGTGCGCTCTGATCGACCATCACGGGGCGATCGTGGCGATGGCGCAACGGGAGCACCGACAGATCTACCCGCAACCGGGATGGGTCGAGCACGACCCTATTGAGATCCGACTGAACGTCGATGATGTCATCGGTGAAGCGCTCGAGCAACTGGGTGCGTCTCCTGCGGATATCGCGGCTGTCGGTGTCACGAACCAGCGGGAGACGACGCTGCTCTGGTCGCGGGAGAGCGGCCGACCGTTCGGCAATGCCGTGGTCTGGCAGGATGTCAGGACTGCGGAGCTCTGCAGGGAGATCGGCGGCGACGCCGGTCCCGACCGATTCCGCGACCAGACCGGTCTTCCCCTTGCCACGTATTTCGCCGGACCGAAGATCAGGTGGCTGCTCGACCACGACGCCGAAACCCGGGCGCGGGCCGAGAGCGGAGATCTTGCGTTCGGGACGATGGACACCTGGGTGGCCTGGAATCTGACGGGTGAGCACGTCACGGACGTCACGAACGCCAGCCGCACTCTGCTCATGGATCTCGAGACACTGGCGTGGGACGACACGCTGCTCGACGCGGTCGGTGTACCTCAATCGGTACTTCCCCGTATCGTCCCGTCGTCCGGCGTGATCGCAACCTCGCGAGACCCGCTGAACGGGGTTCCATTCGCCGGGATCCTCGGTGACCAGCAGGCGGCCCTGTTCGGGCAGGCCTGTTTCGAACCGGGCTCCGCCAAGAACACGTACGGCACCGGTTGCTTCCTGCTCCTGAACACCGGTGAACAGGCGGTCCGCTCGGAAAACGGGATGATCACCACGGTCGCCTATCAGCGGGCGGGCGAACCGGCACGCTACGCCTTGGAGGGATCGATAGCGATCGCCGGTGCCGGCGTGCAATGGCTGCGTGACAACCTGCGGATGATCGATTCAGCGGAGGAGATCACCGCTCTCGCTCTCGAGGTCGAGGACAACGGCGGTGTCTATTTCGTCCCTGCCTTCTCCGGCCTGTTCGCTCCGTGGTGGCGCGACGATGCCCGTGGTGTCATCACCGGACTCACCCGGTTCGCGAACCGTAGCCACCTGGCACGAGCCGTTCTCGAGGCGACTGCTTTCCAGAGTCGGGATGTGCTCGAGGCCATGGAGGCCGACAGCGGCGTCACCCTCTCCAAACTGAAGGTCGACGGGGGAATGGTCGTGAACGACCTCCTCATGCAGTTCCAAGCCGACATGCTCGACGTCAACGTCGTCCGGCCGAAGATCAACGAGACGACCGTGCTCGGCGCCGCATACGCAGCAGGTCTCGCCGTCGGGTTCTGGGAGAGTCTCGATGAGATCGCCTCCCACTGGGAAGAGGAGCGGACGTTCACCCCTGAGATGGATCCGGCCGATCGAGATCTACGATATCGACAATGGCGCAAGGCGGTCGACCGGTCGATCGGGTGGGTCGAGTAGTCGAACGGCAGGAACGCTTACTATCTGACTCGCATGTCGATACCGAACCTTCTAGCAATATTGCGGCTGATACTCACCCCGATCGCGATGGCCCTCATTCTCGTCGCCCCAGACGATGAGGGCATGCGGATCCTCGCAACCGTCCTGTTCGTGATCGCGGCACTCACCGATTTCGCCGACGGCTATCTCGCACGGCGATGGCATCTCACGAGCACGCTCGGTGCGTTCCTCGACACCGTGGCGGACAAGGTCCTCGTCGCCGGCGCGTTGTTGGCGCTCGTCGAGATCGGAACGGTCTCCACATGGGTGGCGTTCATCATCATCGGGCGTGAGATCGCGATCATGGGACTCCGGAGCGTCGCCGCACTCGACCAGGGAACCGTCCCGCCGAGCATGTGGGGCAAGTCGAAAGCGGCTCTTCAGTTCACGGCGATCTCCTTCGCGATCCTTCGCCTCGACATCTCGATCGGGCCGTGGAGGCTGGACGAGTGGCTGATGGCGGCCGCCGTCGTCTCGACCGTCATCTCAGCCGGCGACTACTTTTCGAAGTTCCGATCTGTCTTCACGACGACCCGCAAGGGGGAGTGACCTTGCGGAGCCGACAGACAACAGACAACAGACGACAGTTCGTTGGCTGTGGTCTGTGCTCCGTCCACCGGCATCTCTGATGACCGCGTTCGTGACCGGAGGGTCGGGATTCGTTGGGGGAGCGGTCGTGCAGCACCTGGTCGGTTCGGGGATCGCCGTGAGGGGATTGGCCCGTTCAGATGCAGCCGCTGAGGAGATCGTCCGAAACGGAGGCACGCCGGTCCTGGGTGACCTGTCTAACGAAGAGGCGCTCCGTTCGGGCATGTCCGGGTGCGATGTGGTCTACCACGTAGCCGGTGTCAACACGATGTGTCCGAACGATCCTGGAACGATGTACCGCGTCAACGTCGATCTCGTGCGGGCAGTCGTCCGCGTTGCCGCCGACGCCGGTGTTCGGAGAATCGTGCTGACGTCGTCCGCTGCAGCGATCGGGGAGCCGGTAGGCACGGTCGGAGATGAAGGCACTGCCCATGCGGGCCGCTTCCTCTCGCACTACGCACGGTCGAAGTACCTCGGTGAGCGAGCGTTCTTCGATGAGGCAGAGAAGCGACGGATCGAAGCGATCGCCGTCAATCCGTCGTCCGTACAGGGGCCCGGTCGGGCCGATGGGTCGGCCCTGCTGCTCCGCTACGCATTGAGCGTGCAGCGGCCGATCGTGATCGACACCACGCTTTCGATCGTTGACATCCACGATACGGCGCGGGCTCACCTCGCCGCCGCGATCCGCGGGAGAAACAGAGCGCGATATCTCGTGAGCGGTGCGACGGTCGGGATACGCCCTGCGGTGGCCATGCTGGCGGAGGCGGCAGATCGCGCCATCGATCCGATCGTTCTTCCACCGTGGAGCGGAATGTTCGCGTATCCGATCGCAGCAACAGCAGGTCTGATCGGAGGACAAGGACCCGTATGCACCGAGATGCTGCGAACGCTTCTCCACGGTCATCGGTTCGACGCCTCGTTGTCTGTGAGAGAGTTGGGGATGACGTACACCCCGCTCAGCGAGACATTCAGACGAACGGTCGAATGGCTCGGCGATGAGGGCCTCATCCAGGGCTGACGCGTTGGACCCGTCGGTCGGTACGATGCCTTCTCGTGGCCGCACCGCTCATCTCCGTGCTCAAACGCTTCGGTCGTGATCTCGTCCCGCCGATTCCGGGGCGGTTCGTGGTGCCGCCGGCGTTGCGCTCCGTCGTCCTGGCAGGGATCGCAGATCGCACCGGACGCAGCGTCATCGGTGTTGTACCGGGGGAGCGCGAGGCGGAGGATCTTTCGGAGGATGTCGCCCTGTTCTCACGCGGTGTCTATCACCTGCCGGCATGGGAGACCCTGCCGTTCGAACACGTCTCGCCGAGCATCTCCACGATGGCGGATCGTATCGTTGCCCGCCACGCGCTGGCGAGCGACGATCAGGTGATCATCGTGGCATCGGTGAGAGCGGTCACACAGCGACTCAGTCCCACACCCGTCGAGCCGATCCGTGTCACAGCCAACATGGATACTCCATTCGATGAATTCGTTCGCGACCTGACCGATCTTGGTTATCGACGGACGGACCGGGTCGAGAGCCGGGGGGAGTTCGCTGTGCGTGGAGGCATCATCGACGTCTTCTCGCCCCAGGCGTCGCAACCCCGTCGGATCGATTTCTGGGGCGACACCGTCGAAGAGATCCGGTCGTTCGCTGTTTCGACGCAACGGTCTGAAGGCACGATCGATGAGATCGACGTATTCCCAGCAGGCGAAGTGCTCATCTCCGACGAGATGCGTGTTCAAGCAGCACGGTTCCTCGTGGAAGCACCGTGGGGGGCATCGACCTGGGAGCGCATCTCTGAGGGCATCCGCTTCCAGGGCATCGAGTCGTGGCTGCCCTGGCTCGCACCGCCGATGACGATCATCGATGAGACCGATGCGATCATCGTGCTGTTCGATCCCGTTCGGGCGAAAGACCGATGCCGTGATCTGATCGGGGAGGAAGCGGACCTCGCCGTTGCACTCTCCGGCACGTGGGGCAAGGAGGGGCCGGAAGCGGCATCGCACCCCCCGCTCTATCTCTCGCTTGAGGTGGGTCCCGGGGTCGACGTTCTCGACGCACCACCCGTGCAGGCATCGCCGGGGGACGACGGTTACGAGATGCGCGGGTTCGGGGCGACGGCCGGTGATCCCGAATCGGTCGCGTCATCGATCACGGAATGGGCCGGTCGTGGGATCGACGTGATCATCGCCATGGATGGACGCTCAGCCGCCGAGCGGGTCTCAGGGCTTCTCGCCGAATCCGGAGCGGGGCTTCCCATCGTCGACGAGTTGGATTCCGTCGAATCATCCGTTCTGCCGATCGGCATCCATCTCGGGTTCGTCTTCCCGGCTATGGAGATCGCCGTCGTCGGAGAACGGGAAGTGGCGGGGCGCCGCAGGGCGCACCGGACCGTGCGCAAGGGAAGGGGCGAGCGGCACGACGAGGCCTACCGGGACTTGAACCCCGGCGACTTCGTCGTCCATCACCACCATGGCGTCGGCCGATTCGAGGGTCTCGTGCACCGCGATATGACAGGAGCGGCACGCGACTACCTGCTTGTGGAGTACGCCGCCGGAGATCGGTTGTACGTTCCCACAGACCAGCTCGCAGCGGTCCGTCGCTACACCGGTGGTGAGACTCCCCGGCTGTCGCGGATGGGCGGAACCGACTGGTCCCAGACTCGCAAGAAGGTCCGTAAGGAGATAGCGGTCGTGGCTGAGGCCGTGGTCGAGTTGCACAGAACGAGGGCTGCCGTTGCCGGTCATGCCTTCGATCCGGACACTCCGTGGCAGGGAGAGTTCGAAGCGGCCTTCCCCTACGAGGAGACGCCGGACCAGTTGACGGCGATCGCCGATGTGAAGCGGGATATGGAGTTCGATGCTCCGATGGATCGCCTCGTCTTCGGCGACGTCGGATTCGGGAAGACCGAAGTTGCGCTGCGTGCGGTGTTCAAGGCCGTTCAGGACGGGAAGCAGGCGGCGATTCTCGTCCCCACCACGCTCCTGGCCCAACAGCACTTCGCGACGATGGAAGAGCGCTTCGCTCCGTTCCCGATCCGGGTCGAGGTGCTGAGCCGGTTCCTCACACCGTCGCAGCAGCGAAAGGTCATCGCAGGAATCGCGGATGGCTCCGTCGATGCGATCGTCGGCACTCACCGGTTGCTCTCCGCCGACGTGGAGTTCAACGATCTTGGCCTCCTTGTAGTCGACGAGGAGCAACGATTCGGTGTCTCAGCCAAGGACAAACTGAAGGCACTGCGCGCTTCGGTCGATGTGCTCACTCTCACAGCGACACCGATCCCGCGGACGTTGGAGATGGCGCTCACCGGAATCCGCGAGGTCAGCAAGATCAGGACCGCCCCCGAGGACCGTCATCCCATCTTGACCTACGTCGGTCCGAACGACGAGCAGGCCGTGTCCGCCGCGATCCGGCGGGAGATGCTCCGCGAGGGGCAGGTGTTCTACGTTCACAACCGCGTTCAGTCGATCGACCACGCCGTCGCCCGGCTTCGCGATCTCGTCCCGGATGCCCGGTACGCCGTAGCGCACGGACAGATGAGCGAAGGCCAACTCGAGCAGGTCATGTACGACTTCTGGAACGGTGACTATGACGTCCTGGTCGCCACCACGATCATCGAATCCGGTCTCGACCTGCCCCAGGTGAACACGCTGATCGTCGAGCGGGCCGACCGGCTCGGTCTTGCCCAGCTCTACCAGTTACGCGGCAGGGTCGGGCGGTCGAGCCAACGTGCGTATGCCTACTTGTTCCACCCACCGGAGGAGCGGATCGGAGAGAACGCCTACCGCAGGCTCGAAGCCATCGGCGAGTTCTCCGACCTCGGGTCCGGGTTCGAGCTGGCGATGCGAGATCTCGAGATTCGTGGAGCAGGAAGCATCCTTTCCGAAACCCAATCGGGCCAGATCGCGGCCGTCGGCTTCGACCTCTACACGGAACTTGTTGCGGAGGCCGTTCGGGAGCTGAAGGGCGAGACGGTCGTGCGCACAGAGAAGCACGAGATCAGGATCGATCTGCCGCTCGACGCCCGCCTCACCGACGCGTACGTTCCCGACGCCGATGGGCGTCTCGAGGCGTATCGGCGTCTCGCGGCTGCGGTGACTGAGGAAGAGGTTGACGATGTGGTCTCCGAATGGGAAGACCGTTTCGGGTCGCTGCCGGTCGAGGCCGCAGAACTCATCTCCGTTGCCCGACTCCGTGTCGAAGCTCTGCGGATAGGCCTCGACGAGATCGTCCAGGTGCGCGACGAGGTTCGTCTGTCGAAGGTCGACCTGCGGCCGTCGCAGGAGGTTCGTCTCGAGCGCATCCAGAGACGGGGCGTGATCCGGGGTTCGACGTTGTTCATCCCGGCCCCCACGAGCGACGTAGCGGCGGTGTTGCTCGAGTTCTTGCGGACGATGTGGCCGACCGACTGAACCCCGGCTCGTCGGCCGGACGCCGCGGTCGGCTCGCCTTGCGATGGTTCATCCTGTTGACCCTGGTCATCTTGACATCGACTGCATGCGGCGACACGACGGGTGACGGTTCGACGACAACGCCCGCTCCGACCACGACTCTTGAGTTGTCGACCACGGCGACCATGACTGAATCCACGATCACAACGGCTGTTCCGGAACCAACGACGACCGTTCATCCGCTCACGATCATGGCGATCGGGGATTCGATCACGTCGGGCTCGACGGGTTGGGCTACATACCGCTGCTACCTCAACGGAGCATTGGATGATGACGAAGTCTCCTTTGATTTCGTGGGCAGAAACTCCGCTCCCCACAGGGGTGGGCCGTATGGGTGTCCCACCGTCTTCGATGAGGATCATGAAGCGATGTGGGGTGCCCACATCCAGGATGTGGTCGACGATGTCACGACGAGCGTGGGGGTTCTCCAACCCGATGTTGCTCTCGTGCACCTCGGCACCAACGATCTCTCCCATGGCCAGGGACCCGCCGGAACCGCTGATGAACTCGGGTCGTTCGTCGCCGGTCTGCAGGCGGTAAGTCCCGACATCACGATCCTTGTCGCTCAGATCATCCCGTGCGACACTCCGGCAGTGTGGTGTACCGAGGACTTGCCCGCCTTCAACGATGCCGTTGCGTCGTTCGCCGGTCTCTCAACCGGTGGTTCGTCGGTGATCGTCGTCGACATGGAGACCGGGTTCGATCTGAGCGATCTCCGGGACGCACTCCATCCCACCGACGCCGGCGACGAGATCATGGCGAGTCGATGGATGGCCGCCCTGCAGGAAGCCGGCGTGATAGAAGTGAGTGGGTGACTACCGACAGCGACCGACGCGCCGTGCCGCTGCGATCGACCCGGCTCATTGTCTGAGTCGGTCAGTTCGGCAGCACTTCGATCAGGACCGCCATGACACCGGTCACGGTCATCAGGAGGCCGATGAATGCAGTGAGGAACGTCGTCGAAGCAAGCTGCTCGACCTGGCCTCTGCTGAGGGTCCAGTGTGGCAGGACTTGGGCCAATCGATTCGTCAGCGGAAGAGCCGAGGCCGTGACGGCGAGCCCGGCGATCAGAAGCAGCATTCCAAAGAACAACTGCATGTTCTCTCCCTCGACGATGCTTTCATCGTATGCGATCGCGGGAGGCGGAACAAGGGGGCAATTGCACGCTTCGCCCACCGCCGAGTCTTTCGAGATTTTCTTTCTGGATGTCCGGTTTTCGTGTGTTTTCTGTCACACCGGTTCGATACCTTGTCATCATGTTCTGGT
>JAYEIJ010000211.1:0-21830 GCA_034660035.1 Actinomycetota bacterium
ACGAAGACGTCGCCCCGATCGGACACGCCGTCCATCTCTGTGAGAAGTGCTGCTACGACCGAGTCGGTCACCGAGTTCGTCGAGTTTCCCCGTACCGGGGCGAGGGCGTCGATCTCGTCGAAGAAGAGGATCGCCGGTGCAACCGCCCGCGCCCGGGAGAAGACTTCGCGCACGGCCCGCTCCGACTCGCCGACCCACTTGTCGAGGAGTTCCGCCCCCTTGATCGGGAAGAACGCCGCGCCGGATTCGTGGGCGAGGGCTCTGATCACGTAGGTCTTGCCCGTCCCCGGTGGTCCGTAGAGGAGGAGACCACGCGGCGGTTCGATACCGAGGCGAGTGAACCGATCGGGATCCTGCATCTGCCAGATCACCGACTCGGTGAGACGCTGCTTCACGTCGGTGAGGTTGGCGACACGGTCGAAGCCGTAGCCCGGGATCTCCCCGGATGACGTTGTACCCAGCGAAGGAGTCGTTCCGTCGATGGCGGCCCTGACGGCTTCCTGATCGACGGGTTCGCCCGAACCTGCAGCACCGGCGGAGGCCTGGAGGACCGCTGAAACGACGTCGGCGCCCGAGAACCCTGCCGTCCGCGCGGCCAGGTGTGCGTAGTCGATCTCTCCTGTCGGAACCCGGGCCAGCGCCGCTTCGAAGAGGAGGCGTCGGCGTTCGAGATCCGGTGGTGGCACGGTGAGAGACCGGGGGAGAAGGGGGTGCTTCGCCAGATCATCCCCGAGTGTCGCCGTCGAGTGAACTCCGAGTACACACGCCATGCCGGGGCGCTGGGCAACGGCATCGAGAAACCAGCGCATGATCGCTGCGATCTGGTTCTTGAACATGCCCTCCGCTCCGGCGACGGCGTCGAGTCGGTCGATGAAGAGCACGACCGGGGGAGCAGTGTCCTTGACCGCCCGTTCGAGGAGTGTCAGGAGGCGTTCGGGCTTGAACACGAGATCGAGCGAGACCTCATGAACCTCGACGCCGGCCACGCCGGCAGCAGCGGCGACCAACTCTGATCGGCCGCAACCCGCCGGTCCTTCCACGATCACGCCGGCAACCGACGGGAGGCCCCACGAACGAGGCAGATCGGAGCGGGACGTGAGCAGCGTCAGCCATCCGACCAGCGTCTCGAGTTCGGTGTCAAGACCGGCAAGCAGCGCATCTGCGGTCGAGGGCGGTTCACCCGGGGGGCGTCCCTTCGGGTGCGGTGCTACGTCGGGGGCCGTGTCCTCGGTGTCGTGAACGACGGTGCGATCGCCGATCGTCCCCGCCGGACCCGGAGTGACGGAGACGACGCGAACTTCGTATTCCTCTTGGCCGTCCTCGCCATAGGAGCCGTGGATGACGATCCTGTCACCGATCGTTGCAACGTGACCCTGAAGCGAGCGCGCAAGGTGGCGGGCATCGAGGTCTTCGGTACCGGAGACGACAACCCGTCGTGCCTGCGGGACGACGGCCCGGACAACGTCGGCCGAGTCCCCGATCGACATGCCGGCGTTGCTGAGCGTCCTTGGGCCGACCGTGAGCGCGTTCGGTCCGGGAACGTCCCCCGGCGTCACGAGGCAGTGGGTCCTGCCGAGGGTGATGACACCGCCTCCCGGGAGGCCCATGGCGGCAAGGAGAGTGGCGTCCGCCCGTGCGACGGGGTCGGTGCCGGCTCGAATGATGAAGCGCATGTGATGAAGGTAGCGTTATGCCATGAGCGACACGCCAACCTTCGAGGACTTTGAGGCGCTCGGTCTGCGCGCCGGAACGATCGTGCAGGCCGAACCCAACGATGGCGCCCGAGATCCCGCCTACCGACTGTGGATCGATCTCGGTGACGAAGAACCAGTCCAGTCGTCGGCGAAGATCACCGACCGGTACACGATCAAGCAACTCGTCGGCAGGCACGTGGTCGTCGTCACCGGGTTCTCGCCGTTGAGGGTGGGAGGGTTCCGATCCGACGTGCTCGTCCTCGGGGCGCTCACCGACCACGGAGTGGTGCTTCTTCGGCCCGATGAACCGGTGCCGCCGGGGTCGGTCATCGCGTAGCGGGGCCCATCTCCCAGAGAGTTGGAGGGGGGACGAAGAAAGGTTCAACCTCTACTTGAGGGTTGGGACTGGGCAGGTTGGGAGAGCGAGAGATCCGGTGCTCTGGATGATGCGGACCCCACTGCGATTCAGCCAGCGCCAGATCAGATGCGCTTCTTCGGCGGTCGCCACGGACTCGGGAACCTGGGGAATCAACTCGGCGGGATCCTCCATGGCGACGAGAGGGAGGGATGACTTCGTGTTCCAGGACGCAACCAGGTGACCGTGTTGCACGACGATCCCGTCACCGTTCCGGTCTTCCGCCCATAGGGTTCCAGCGGCCATCAGCGCCTGCCACGAACGGCGGTGCTCGATGGCTCGGCCGAGTGACTGGTGCCGGTCCCGCACCCGGGCTGCATCTTCGTAGCGCTTGGATTCGGAGAGGCGTGCCATTCGGTCGCGCAGGGCATCGAGCAGGAGCGCCGGATTCCCGGTTACGCCCGCGGCCACACGATCGATGACCCGTTGGTACTCGCCGTCGTCGAGAGATCCGTCGCACGGGCAGAGTGCGGCGCCCAGTTGCGCGAACGAACACGCTGCCGTTCGTTTCGTTCCCGATCCGTTGCAGCGCCGGATCGGCACCGCATCCCAGATGGCGTGCACGACGGTGTCTGCGGCCTGCCGGGACCGGAAAGGGCCCAGGTAGGGCGTCCCATCGTCCCGCACCGTTCGGACCAGCGAGAGTCTCGGGTAGCGCTCCTTGGTCAGCTTCACCCAGTGTTGGCTCCTCGGGGGTCGCGACTTGCGGTTGTATCGGGGACGGTGCTTACCGATGAGTCGCAACTCGGTGACCTCGGCTTCGACCTCCGTCTTGCAGGCCCGGTAGTCGATCCGTTCGAGGTCGCGGAGCATCTGGGCGACCGACTTGCGAGCGTCGCCGTAGAAGTAGGAGCGAACTCTCGTGCGGAGGTTCTTCGCCTTCCCGACATAGATCACCGTGTCGTGCCGGTCGACGAAGAAGTAGACGCCGGGTTTTCGGGGGAGATTCTCGGTGAGCGCGATCTTGCCGTAGTGGGCCGAGCCCCGGGCGGTCGGAAGCATCAACAGATCGTCGAGGTGAGTAACCCCGAGCATCCCGGCCCGCTCGAGAAGGGACCAGAAGACGTGGGCGGTTGCCTTCGCATCATCCAGCGCCCGATGTGTCGGTGGTGACGGAGCCTGGAAGTGGGCGGCGAGGGAAGAGAGTTTCAGGTTTCGAACCTCCGACCGGACGAGGCGCCGGCTCAGGCCGAGCGTGTCGATGGTTCGGTTGGGGAGTTTGCCGTATCCGAGACGGGTGGCCGCGGCGTTGAGGAACGACATGTCGAATCGGATGTTGTGGCCGACGATGACGGCGTCGCCGATGAACTCGAGGAACGCGGGGAGCGCCTCGTCGATCGTCGGTGCCTCGATCACCATCGCCTGTGTGATCCCGGTGAGCACGGTGATGAACGGCGGGATCTCGGTTCCGGGGTTCACGAGCGTCTGGAACGTGCCGGTCGGTTCACCGCCGAGGAACTTGACTGCGCCGATCTCGGTGATCTCGCATTCGGCGGCGGTCGCGCCCGTCGTCTCCAGGTCGAGCACACAGAACGGGACCTCATGGAGGGGCGCCCCCATGTCCTCGAATGTTCGTTGCCCGACCAGCATCGCTACCTCCGCTCGACGACGGTACATCGAACGGGTGTTCGATTCAAGTAGAAGCGACTTGCGGACACGCATCGGAGGCTTGAGACTTGCCGCATGCGATTCGAAGGACGCGTCTACTACGACTTCTCGCCACAGGTGTGGCGTTTCTACCGGTTCCTCGCCGCCGCGGGGAAGAAGGGTGCCGTCCTCCGACTCGACTGGCGATCGTTCCTTGCAGACGATGACGACGTTCAGAGCGTGGCCGGGTTGGCTCTGGTCGAGTCCGTGCGCCGCGATAGCCCCGAGCGGCACGGGGCATTCTTCCAGGCGCTGCTCGCGTTGCGCCATCTCGAAGATGCCGACCTTACCGATCCACGCACCGCCGCGGCCGCGACCGAAGCTGTTGGCCTTGTCGGCACCGTCGAACCGAACCCCGCTGCGGTCATCGCATCGACCGAGGAGGGGCGGGTACTTGGCGTCACCGGTACCCCGACAATCCACCGCCATGGACCCGTTCTCAGGGTCGAAGTGAACCCGGCGGCTTACGAGGGGGATGTGCTGGAACGCCTGGGACGCATCGACGCTGTCCTAGAAGACGACGGAATCTGGGTGCTCGAGAAGCCCTGAGAGTTGAGGGCCCGGATACCTCGCGGATTCCCCAGAGATTCTTTGCCGAATGGCGCGATTCGACGCCTTCTTGTCATAGGCGTTTGATACGTTGGCGTCATGGACACTTCAGCCATCGATGCGATCCCGGCAGGGCTTGATGAGATGGAGCCCGGCCCTGTCCTGGCCGGATTCCTGGCTTCGATCGATGTGACCTGTGTGTCGGGGTATGACCGGATCGTGGTGGTGCGGGCGCATCAGCGGATGGCGTCGCATCATGCGGCGCAGGTGTATCGATCTATGGCTTCGGTGACGGATGCGATATGTGAACCCGGTGAGGAATGCACTGCGGAGTCAGCAGCCGAATACGCCGCAGCCGAAATCCGGGCGGCGTTGCATCTCACGCGGCGTGCTGCGGATGCGGAACTCTCGTTTGCGTTGGATCTGCGGGATCGGCTCCCTCGCCTCGCTGCCATGCTCGAAGCCGGGAAGATCGACCCTCGTCGGGCGAGGACGATCGAACGCGGCACGACCCACCTCGCCGACGAGGCGGCACGCGGCGTCGTGGATCGAATTGCCGAGATTGCTTCCCGGCTCACGACGGGTCAACTCGCGGTCCGGATCCGCAGATTGTGTATCGAAGCAGATCCGGACGAAGCCGAGGCCCGATATGCCGAGAGCGTTGCGGACCGTCGGGTCGTGATGGAACCCAACGAGACCGGCACCGCGAACCTCTTTGGGCTCAATCTTCCACCACACCGTGTCGCTCTGCTCACCCGTCGCATCAACAGGATCGCCCGTAGCCTTCGAGGCTCGGGTGAGAGCCGAACAATGGACCAGTTACGTGCCGACGTGTATCTCGATCTCCTCGCCGGCAAACACGGCAACGCTACGAGTGGGGGTTCAAAGAGGGGTGTGGTCGATATCCGTGTCGATCTCGACACCCTCGCCGGACTCACCGACCATCCCGGCGACCTCGGGGGCTACGGGCCCGTCATCTCGGACATAGCACGACAGATGGCTGAAGAAGGCGAGCGATGCGAATGGCGCTACACCGTGGCCGACACCGCAACCGGTCAACCCATCCACACCGGCACCACCAGCCGCAGACCCACCGCAGCGCAACGCCGAGCCATCGAGAGTCGCGATGTCACGTGCATCTTCCCGGGCTGTCGCATGCCGGCGATGGACTGCGACCTCGACCACCGCATCCCTTGGGCCCAAGGCGGCCCCACCACCGTTCGCCATCTCACGCCGGTCTGTCGATACGACCACATCACCGTCCGACACGACGCAGGTTGGACGTACATCCGACTCCCCAACGGCGACTACCGATGGACCAGCAGGCTCGGACACACCTACACCACCACTCGAGCACCACCCTGAGACCCGAAGAAGACCGACCTCCAAACCCTCGACTTCGAACTCTGGACCGTCGGCATTGAAATTCGAACCGTGATCAAGGCGACGGATCCTCAACCGACAACTTGTACCCAGTACTCAGGACTCAGTACTGCCGCGTTGTCTCACCGCTTCGTACAGGAGAACGGCAGCTGAGACGGACGCATTGAGAGAGTCTGCGCTGCCTGCCATGGGGATGCGGACCGGTGTGCCAGCGTCTCGCCATGCTTCCGAAATGCCGGCGTGTTCGGAGCCGATGACGATGGAGACTCGTCTGGAGAGGTCGGTATCCCAGTAGTCGGACTTCGCGCCAGGAGTGGCGACCACGATTGCTCCGTGGTCCCGGGCCCAGGCAATCGCCACTTCAGTATCGGTGACGGCGAACGGGACGGAGAACAACGCGCCCTGGGATGCGCGTACGACGTTCGGGTTGAAGGGGTCAACCGTGGCATCGGCGATGAGGAGCGCCGCGCCGGTGGCATCGGCGGTCCGGAACATGGCGCCGAGATTGCCGGGCTTCTCGATCGCTTCTGCGACGAGGACCAGATCACGATCGAGGCTCTCGGTGGCGGTGGTCCACGTGGGGGCCACCACGATGATGCCGTCGGGATTCTGTCGCATCGTGAGCTTGGCGAAGGCGATGGCCGAGACGGTGGTGAGACGACTGCCGGTTCCGGCGATGCGGTCGGCCAGCGAGGCCGTGTCCGGTGGCGCGATCTCCGGGCAGAGGAATACTTCGTCGATCGACGCTCCGGCTTCGGCAGCGCGCTCGGTCTCTCTCGTGCCTTCGATGAGGAAGCGTGCCTCGGCGTCTCTGGCGCGGCGCTTCTTCAGTCGGGCGGTCTCGACGATCCGTCGATTCGATGGGCTTTGGATATCGACATTCACCAGCTTCCACCTCCACTCGACGAGAAACCACCGCCGCCGCTGAATCCTCCGAAGCTGCCACCACTCCACGACGACCCGCCCCACGACGATCCGCCGCTCGATCCGAATCCGCCACCCCCACCCCACCACGATCCACGGTCCTTCGACCACGAGGCATCGGCGTAGACGGGTTCCCATCCGTAGGAGCCGGAGACGCCCCTGGTGATCACCCAATGGGCAAAGAAGAAGGTGAAGGGATCGAACGAAGCGATGCCTCCCGGTATCGGTGTGCCGTTCCAGGTATCGGTCTGTCCGCCCGTACCGGCATGGGCGAGTTCGGGAGCGAACCGATCGGCATCGTCGATGCTGCTATCGGAAAGCGCACGGCGCTGGGCGGCGTAGGCAACGGCGAACTCGCGGGGGCCCCTGGGATCGGATGCACCGAAGGCCGCTGCCACATCCGCATACGAGCCGATCAAACCGAATTGATGCAGAGCCTCACGGGCACTGAGCCAGCGACGCATCGCCTGGGTCGGTTCGAGCGACATGGCCAGGACGCCGGCGATCGTGCGCGCCGAATCGCTCGACGTGTAGGCGGCGAGTTCGTCGCGAAGGTACTCGTATACCTCGGGCCCGTCGTCGCGGCGATCGAGGAGCGCAGCCGTGATCGAGATAGGGAGATCGAGCCGGCGCGTGACGGCCCGTACCCGGTCGACGGCGCCATCGGTCATGAGACCGGCAAGGGCGAACTCGACCGCCTCGGCCGGGTCGAAGCCACGGTCACGATGCCGCCGGTATCCGTCGAGGAACTCTCGCGTGTTGCGCTCGTTGCGGTTCATCAGAAGCAGCGCTGCGATCGCCGCCGGATCGAGGCCGTCGGCGGTGAGTCCCGCCGCCTCGGCGGCGAGGGAGGCGCGGACGCTCTCGTACCGTTCGATGGCGCGATCGGTGTTGTCGTCGAGATCGGCGAGCGCAGCGGCCACCGCCGGGCGAGCGGTTGACTCGGGAAGGTGTTCGTACAGCCGTTCGAGACGGTCGATCTTCACCTCGGCTTCCACAGACGCCGCTCGATACTCAGCGACAGACTCGCTGAGAGGAGCGTCGCCGTCGAATGCCGGGGAAGCATCTGCGACGGCGAGTCCGAGCGGGGTGACCGAGACATCCCCGATCGGGGACGGGATGAGTTCTGCAACGAGAGCGTCGCCGGTTCGCCGGCGGGCTGCTGCGACCCGGTGAGGCCGCAGCGATGCGATCAATCGATTGAGATTCCGCCGCCTCGATTCGAACTCGACATCGTCGAGTCCGGCGCCGAGGGCATCGTCGGCGGACTCCTGCACCGCGTTCTCCAGAAGAGCGCGTTCCTCGGAGGCTCGCAGATCGAGCGGTTCTCGAGTCTCGGCGACGAGCCGCGCCCGATCGACAACCTCGAGCAGGCCGAGGCTCCACAGCGACCGCATCACATCCGGATCCGTCGGATGGCCGGAGGCGACTCGCCACAGCTCCGTGACGCCAGTCGAGGTAGAGACATCGGTGACCACCGGAACCGGCACGGAGTAGTCGGCGTACCGGGGGAGGTCGGCCCCGGATGGTTCCAGATCGGCGAGATCGGCGTCGATGAGTTCTTCGCGTTCGTTGTGCTCCTCCTTGCGGCGCTCGCGCTTGGCGCCGAAGACGATCCGAACGAACGAGTAGATGAAGATGCCGACGATCCCGAAGAAGAAGATCGCACCGATGGGGAAGCGGTCCGCGGCGGATTCCTCAACGAGCGTCCCCGCGAGCGCCTGCTCGATCGAGCCGACGATCGCCAGGAGGCCACCCTCGAAGTCGCCTGCGGAGAAGAAGCTTCTCGCCGACCCGGCGATTGCGTCACTTGGGATGCTTACCCCGGTCTGGTTGACGACCTCGGTCCGCCGCTCGTCGAGAGAGACGAGGACCAGGATCCCATTTTCGTCAACCAGGCCTCCGACGCCCCACGCGTTCGCCAGATCAGCGGCGAAGTCGGCGGGGTCGGCACCGCGGCTGTTCTGCACGACCACGATGGCGATCGGGTTCCCGTAGTGGCCCACGACCCGTGAGATGGCGTCCTCGATGCGCTGAGGATCGTCGATCACGCCCGTCTCGTCGGTGAAGTAGCCCTGGCAGACGACCCCCTGGTACTCGCCGCACTCGACGGTCTCCCGCTGGGCTCCTGCCGGCGACGCAGCCGCGACAACGACGAACAGGGCGAGGGCGAAAAGCAGGCCGCTGCGGAGCATGGTGGTCATGGGTGCTGATGATGGTCGGTTCAAGTTGCAAGCCGCAAGCAGCAAGCTGGAAGAGAAGAACTGGAACTCGGGTCTTGAGGCTTGAGGCTTGGAGCTTGGGGCTACTCAATACAACTCGTAGGCTCCGTCGATCAAGCGGTCTCTGACGCCTTCCCAATCTGCGAGCGATTCTTTCACCATGACCTCGAGATCGGCCTCGTCGACCGACCCTGCGGTCTCGACGTGGACGACCTGCGGCTCCGTCACCGGGCGTCCGATCGAGGACAGCATGCGGATCGTCGTCTCGAAGGCGTCGGTCTCAGCCATCACTCGCTGTGAGATGTCCTCGGCGAACGCGTGGTAGGTCTTGCCGACGTGGGCGGCGGGGTTCTTGCCGGCCGTCGCTTCGAGGCTCATCGGGCGATACGGGGTGATCAATCCTCCGTAGCGATTCCCCCGGCCGACCTGCCCGTCATCACCGGCCTCGGCCGAGGTTCCGGTGAGGGTCAGGTACTGCGAGTCGTGTGTGTCGGCCTGGTTGACTCGGACCGTCGTGCCGTTCCCGAATCCGTCGCGGACGAGGGCAAGCGCGTCGATCCTGACCCGGTCGATGACGTCGTCGTATGCAGACCGGGTGTCAACTCTCCGGGCGAGCACCGGAACCGCGACGGTCACAGCGACCTCGCTCCCTTCGCGAGCGCCCATGACCTTGATGTCGCGACCGATCGGGACGTCGGCCCGGTACGGCGCCGAGTTGAGATAGTGCTCGAGGCGGTACACGACCTCTTCGAGCGGGGAGCGGGGGAGGGAGACGGCAGCGAACGACGTATCGTTCGATCTCGGTGCATCCTCGCCGTGTCCCCGGTTGACAACATCGGCGAGATCCGCTGCTGCCTGATTGAGCCACAGTTCGACCTCGAAGGCCTCCGGAGTCGCATCGGGGAGCAGATCGAGGAGACGCCGGCGGGTATCCGCGGTCAGCGCATCGACGTCGGGCTTCCAGTCGTCGGTGAAGTTCACCTTGCCGACAAGGACGAGCTTCGACCGCTTGGTGTGCTCGCCGCCTCCGAAGTCGATGTCCACCGAACCGGCGGCGAAGATCGCTTTGTCTACGTTGAAGTGCTGGACTCGTCCGGTCTGTTCGAGCGACGAGCGTGCGAGGTCACGAGCGAGTTCCTCGGCAAGGTGATCGCAGATGGTATCCGGGTGGCCGATCCCTTTTCGTTCGACGAACTCGACGGGCGGGTCGTAGGGCGGGCGATGAGTGACGGTGAGGTTCATGGGACTCCTGAGTTGGCGCGCATCGTACCGGCTGCCGCGCTCAATCCCCGGCAGGTGCTTCCCAATGCTCACGATGGATGGCATCGGATCGCCGACCCCTGGCGAGCGAGCCGGACCGACGGTCGCCTGCGGCGTGACCGATCGTGACCACGCCGATCGGGGCGACGTGGTCCGGGATGTCGAGCAGCGTCGACAGTTCCCCGAGGTTGTGAGAGCCGAGGAAACCTGCGGCAAGACCCTCGTCCACCACGGCGAGAAGCAGCAACATCATCGATGCCCCGGCGTCGACCCACCAGTAGGGGATCGGCCATCCCTCTTCGCTCGCTGTCCTTCCATCCGGTCCGCCCTTGTCCTCTTCCCGGTAGCGCTCGAGATAGGCATCCATGCTGACACAGATGACGACGTGGACCGGTGCCCGCGAGATCCATGGGTCGAACCCGTCGGCGAGGTACTCGTCCTCGTGACCCAATCGAGCGATCTCCGCGCGCCGTTCTTCGTCGGTGACAACGACGAAGGAGACTCCCTGTGAGAAACCGGCGCTCGGGGCGCGCTGGGCACGATCGAGGATGCGATCGAGGAGTTCACCGTCGACCGGATCGTCCGCGTAGTTGCGGACCATCCGGCGGAGGCGAACGACCTCGTCGAATTCCATGTCAGAGTTCGATCAACGCTTCGTGGATGTTCTCGAGGGCCGCCTTCGCGTCCGAGAACAGCATCATCGTCGTCGGCATGTAGAACAGCGGATTGTCGATGCCGGCGAAACCGGGGGAGAGGCTCCGCTTGATCACAACCGTGGTGGCTGCTAGATCGACATCGAGGATCGGCATGCCGTAGATCACGCTCCCGGCTTCACGAGCCGACGGGTTCACGACGTCGTTCGCCCCGACGATCAGCGTCACATCCGTATGGGGGAACTTCGGATTCGATTGATCGAGATCGAGAAGAACGTCGTAGGGCACGTCGGCCTCGGCGAGCAGCACGTTCATGTGGCCCGGCATGCGGCCGGCCACGGGGTGGATCGCGTACTCGACGGTCACATCGCGTTCCTCGAGTGCCGTTGCCAACTCCCGCACGGCGTGCTGGGCTTGCGCCACAGCGAGACCGTATCCGGGGACGACGATCACTTTCTGCGCATATGCGAGAGAGATCGCGACATCCTCGGGTGTCGCACTGTTCACCGGCCTGTCGCCGGCGTCGATCGGGGCGGCGCCTTCGGTACCGAATCCTGCGAAGAGCACGTTCGCCAGGGAACGGTTCATCGCTTCGGACATCTGGACGGTGAGGATGAATCCCGCCGCACCGACGAGAGCGCCGGCGATGATCAATCCCTGGTTGCCGATGACGAAACCGGCCATGGAGGCCGCCACACCGGAGAGGGAGTTGAGCAGCGAGATAACGACGGGCATGTCGGCGCCACCGATCGGGATGACACCGGTCACACCGAGCACGATCGCGATGGCGGCGAGGATCCAGAAGCCCATCGGTTCGTTGAACGCGATGGCCCACACGGAAGCAGCCGTCATGAGGATCACCAGCATCAGGTTGAAGTAGGGACCGCCGGGCAGCGCCACGGGTTTCCCGGTGATGATGCCCTTCAGCTTTCCGAAGGCAACGAAGCTACCCGCGAGAGTCACCACACCGATCGCGATCGACAGGGCCACAGTGACTTCCGTCTCGGTCGCGTACTGCACTTCCGCGCCGACGACGGTTCCAACCGCAACGATCTCTGCGAATGCGACGAGGGCTGATGCGCCACCACCGAATCCGTTGAAGGCTGCGACGAGTTCCGGCATCGCGGTCATCTGGACCTTCAGAGCAAGCACGGCACCGATGGCGCTCCCGATGAGAGCACCGACGATGATCACCCACCAGAGGGCGGTCAGTCCGTTGCCTTGTCGTGTCTGGTCGAAGACGTAGACGAGAGTGACGACGATGGCCAGACCCATCCCGATCGCGGCGATCTGGTTGCCGCGGCGTGCCGTTCTCGGCGAGCCAAGGCCACGAAGGCCGAGGATGAACAGGACACCTGCTGCGAGGTAGAGGAGAGCGATCATTTCTTCGCTCCCGGCTTCTTCTTGAACATCTCGAGCATGCGGTCGGTCACGAGGAAGCCGCCCGCCACGTTGATCATGGCGAAGACCATGGCGAGGATGCCGAGGATGATCGCGAAGGTCCCTTCAGCGAAGGCTGCTGCGATGATCGCTCCGACGATCGTGATGCCGGAGATAGCGTTCGCCCCCGACATGAGCGGGGTATGCAACGTCGGCGGGACCTTCGAGATGACCTCGAAGCCGATGAAGGCTGCGAGGACGAACACGACGATCCCCTGAATGAATTCGGGACTCACGAGGCCTCCTCTTCCAGGCCCATGGCCGTTCGGGTGCGGGGATGAACGATCTGGCCCTGGTGGGTGATCGTTGCGGGACCGGCGACCTCGTCTTCGAGGTCGACGGCGAAACCGTCTTCGGTGCGCCAGCGACCGGCGAGCTCCTGCAGGTTGCGTGCGTACATGCGGCTGGCATCGGTTGCCACGCGACTCGGGAGATCGATCGGTCCGTAGATGGACACGCCGTCCACGTCGACAATCTCTCCTGGGCGAGAGCCGGCAACGTTGCCTCCGGACGACGCCGCCATGTCGACGATCACTGAGCCGGGGTGCATCGCTGCAACCATGTCGGCTGTGATCAGGAGTGGTGCGGGACGGCCGGGGATCTGCGCTGTGGTCACGATCAGATCGGACTCAGCGACGAACTTCGCGAGCGTCTCCTGCTGCTTCGCCGCGGTCTCCGCGTCGACCTCTTTGGCATAGCCACCTTCATCCATCTCCTGGGTGGGAGCGGCGACGAACTTGGCGCCGAGACTCTCGACCTGCTCCTTGGTCTCCGGGCGGATGTCGTAGGCGTAGACGATGGTGCCGAGTCGCTTGAGTGTCGCGATCGCCTGGAGGCCGGCGACGCCGACGCCGAGCACAAGGGAACGCGCCGGCGGGATCGTTCCTGCGGCGGTGACGAGCATCGACGGGAACTTGGGGGATTCGGAGGTCGCCAGCAGCACGGCCGCGTATCCGGCGACGTTGGCCTGGGACGACAGGGCGTCCATGGACTGGGCCAGCGTCGTGCGCGGGACCGCCTCGACGGCAAGTGTCGTCACGTTGCGCGCCGCGAGTGCCTCGACGAGGTCCGTCGCCACGAACGGGTCGAGGAACCCGGCGAGTACGGCGCCTTCCGGTATCAGCCCGATCTCTTCGATCGTGGGCGGGCCGACCCTGAGAACGAGATCGGCGTCGTGTGCCGTCGCCGAATCGGCGACGATCGTTGCTCCTGCCTCGACGAGCGCCTCATCGGGGAAACCGGCGGACTTGCCCGCTCCGGTCTCCACGCGTACGTCCCAACCCCATCCGGTGTATACCTTGATGGCGGCGGGAACGACGGCGATACGACGCTCGTGATCGGCACGTTCGAGTGGTATTCCTAGTCGCATCGACGGGAACGGTAACTGAACTCGTGCTACATAGGAATTCCTCGCAGTTCCTTCGAAATCGGGCAATGGGACCCTTGTCACGGAGGCGTGTTCATGGCATGGTCGGAAGCACGGAGGAACTATGCACAGACAGCTTCTCGAACGACCCGGGCCGATCGTCGGATGGCCCCTGAGATCGACAGATGTCGATGATCTCGAGCCGGGTCCGGGAGAGATCACTATCGCCGTCGCCGCATGCGGTGTCTGCCGCACCGACCTCCAGATCGTCGAGGGTGACGTCGCCGCTCGCACCCTGCCCATCGTTCCGGGGCACCAGGTTGTCGGTCGTGTGCTGCGGGTCGGAGAAGGAGTCTCGGATTGGTCGGCGGGGGAGCGGGCCGGAGTTGCCTGGCTCGCGGGTGCGTGCGGATCGTGCGAGTACTGCCGGAGCGGGCGGGAGAACCTGTGCGCCGATGCCGTCTTCGCCGGGTGGGACCAGGACGGCGGCTACGCAGAGCAGATCACCGTTCGGGCCGACTACGCCCTGCGGATGCCGTCATCGTTCTCCGATGTTGATGCAGCACCCCTGCTGTGCGGTGGCATCATCGGATACCGGTCGTTGAAGATCTCCGGGATCCGGCCCGGCGGGCGGCTCGGCCTCTATGGGTTCGGTGCCTCGGCCCTTCTTGCCATGCAGGTTGCCACGCACTGGGGATGCGACGTCTTCGTCGCGACCCGGTCACCGATCGAACAACAGCGTGCGACTGAGATGGGGGCCGCCTGGACCGGTTCGTATCACGATCGGCCGCCGGTGGCGCTCGATGCAGCGGTCACGTTCGCCCCGGCCGGTTACGTCGTGGTGGAGGCGCTGAAATCTGTCGCTCGCGGCGGCACGGTCGCCATCAACGCCATCCACCTCGACCGGATCCCCGAGTTCGGGTACGACCTCCTGTGGGGTGAGCGGCAGATCCGCAGCGTCGCGAACTTCACGCTCGAGGACGCCCGCGAGTTCCTCGACCTCGCCGCCGGGATCCCGATACAGACCGTGCCAGATGTCTACCCGCTGGCCGACGCGAACCTCGCCCTCCACCGCCTCAAGGACGGCCTCGTTGAGGGGGCGGCGGTGCTTCAAGTAGAAAGTAGAAAGTAGAAAGTAGAAAGTAGAAAGTAGAAAGTAGAAAGTAGAAAGTAGAAAGTAGAAAGTAGAAAGTAGAAAGGCTGCAAGCCGCAAGACACAAGCTGCAAGCAAGACTTGAGACACGAGGCATCGAGACAGGTCGAGTCATGCAGGTAGGGTGCTGGCCTCCTGATTTGAGCAGAGGCAACTCGTGAAAGACAACCTCGAGATGGACGACGAACTCGGAAAGAACACGACGTCGAGCCATGGGGCTGCGGTTCTCGGGGTGTTATCTGCCGCGATGTTCGTCTACGTCATCGACACCACGGTGATGAACGTCTCCATCTCGGCGCTCGTCGAAGACCTGAACACAACGGTGGGGCAGGTCCAGGCTGCCATCACGCTGTACACGCTGACGATGGCGTCGTTCATGCTCACCGGCGGGAAACTTGGTGACATCTGGGGTTCGAAGCGTGCTTTCCGTATCGGTCTTGTCATCTACGGGATCGGCACGACGATCACGGCATTCGCGCCGACCATCGGTTTCGTCATGTTCGGCTGGTCCATTCTCGAGGGGTTGGGATCGGCGCTCATCGTTCCAGCCATCAACACACTGGTGCGTGCCAACTTCAAGGGATCGAAGCGCGCGTCGGCGTACGGAATCCTCTTCGGTGTTGCGGCCGCCGGTGCCGCCTTCGGGCCGCTGATTGGTGGCTGGCTCACGACATACATGAGCTGGCGTGTCGCATTCGGTGCCGAAGCGCTCATCGTTCTCGGTGTGCTCCTCGCCTCGGGGCTCATCACCGACGCACCGGCGGTTGTTCCAAAGCCGAGGCTCGACTTCGTCGGTGTTGGACTTTCGGTGGCCGGTATGGGGCTCTTCGTGTTCGGGATCCTGCAGACAACGAGCAGAGGATGGCAGGATCCGCTCGTTCTCTCCCTGATCGGGATCGGTCTCCTGCTGGTCGGAGTCTTCGTGTGGTGGGTCAGGAAGATGGAGACCGAGGGTCGCCCCGCTCTCCTTCACCCCTCGATCTTTCGACATCGGAGTACATCCGCGGGTCTTCCGATCCTCTCGACCCAGACCTTCGCCCAGGCTGGTTTGCTCTTCTTGATACCGCTGTTCACACAGTCGGTCCTCGGGTTCAACGCACTCCAGACGGGGCTCACATTGCTGCCTCTCTCGATCGGCGTGCTTCTCACATCCATCCTCACGCCATCGCTCGGGCAGAAGATCTACCCGAAGTACATCATCCAGGGCGGACTGGTGCTTCTGTTCATCGGCGGCGTGATCCTTTCCCGGTCGCTCGAGCGTGCGACGGATGCGATAGACATGGCGCTCGGCCTACTCGTTGGTGGACTCGCGATCGGGCTGATCGCCGGGCAGTTGCCGAACCTCATCCTGAGCGGTGTGGATGCCGACGAGGCGAGTGAAGCATCGGGTCTCCAGGGCACCGCACAGAACCTGGGCATGGCTCTCGGCACGGCGATCATCGGAACCGTCATCCTCAGTGTCGGGATGGCGTCGATGGGTGGCCAGGTCTCCGATAGCGCGATCATCCCGGACAGCTTGAAGCCTCAGATCGAGACGGCGCTCGAGAGCGGACTCAACGAAGCGGACGTGGCCATCGTCGAGACCGAGGTCGCCGCCGCACCGGCCGACGTGCAGGACGAACTCACGACGATCTATCGCGAATCGGTGGTGAACGGTTTCCAGGGCGCCATCCTGGTCGGCGGTCTCATAGCCCTGCTTGGGGCACTCCTCTCGTTCCGGCTGCCGAAGCGGAAGCTGCCCGGTGACGGAGACATCGAACAGACGGTTCGAGAGACGGTCCGCAGTCCGGCCATCCCGTCGGTGCAGTTGGAGATGGACGACCTCTCAAGATCATAGAGTCCGTAGCCCCGGGCAAGCGATCCGTCCCTTGACGAAGGCATGCAATGGTGTATGCTGATGTGTATGCAGAGTACGAGCGTCCGAATCGACGTCACGACCCACGAGGAGCTGAAACGGCTTGCGGCTGAGTTGGGAGAGAGCGTCGGCGGCACCGTGGCTCTCGCGGTTCGGCGACTTCGCCAGGATCGGATCGGCGAGGAACTCGCGCGAGCCACTGAGATCGACGAGAGAGCCTGGCTCGATGCTGACCTCGGGTGACGTTGTAGAGATCGATCTGGGGTTTCCTGCCGGACATGAATCCGGTCTTCGGCGCCCGGCGATCATCGTGACGTCTCAGCGGGTCATCGATGCCGGCTCGAACGTTGTTCATGGTGTTCCTCTGACCACGACGATCCGCGGATTCGGTTCGGAGGTCATGATCGAACCGGATGGCCGGAACGGTATCTCATCGAGTTCTGCCGCCCAATGCCAGCACATTCGCGCGGTCTCGACCGATCGGATCGAAGCGGTCGTTGGGAACGTCGGTGCGGTGGCTCTCTCCCATATTCGGGAAGTCATCGGTCTGATCCTGGACGTTCCCGCTTAGGGATCCCGTCTGCTGTCTGCTGTCCCCTGTCGCTTGTCCCCTTCCTCCTCACCCATCGAGGAAGAAGTCCGGCATCAGGTCGGCATCGGGGGCATCGGCGTAGATAGACAGATCGGTCACGCCGGCTTCTGCGAGCGCCTCGTCGTCGATATAGAAGTTCCCGGTCGCTTCACGACTCGGACGCGTGAAGATGGCGTAGGCGGCGTCGGCCATGATCTCCGGAGTCCGGGTCCGTCTCATGGCGTCGTCTCCACCGAGCAGATTCTGGACGGCCGCAGTCGCGATGGCCGTGCGCGGCCACAGACTGTTCACGGCGATCCCGGCTCCGGCGAACTCAGCCGACATGCCGAGCGTGCACATCGACATGCCGTACTTCGCCATCGTGTAGGCGAGATTGTTCGCGAACCAATGGGCGGACATGTTCAGTGGCGGGCTGAGGCTGAGGATGTGGGGGTTCTCGGCCTGCTTCAGATAGGGAACACAGGTTCTCGAGACGAGATAGGTGCCCCGGGCGTTGATGTCCTGCATCAGGTCGTACACCTTCATCGGAAGCTGCTCGGTGCCGGACAGGTTGATCGCTGAAGCATTGTTGAGGCAGATGTCGATGCCCCCGAACGCTTCGACGGCCTTCATGACGGCAGCCTCGACCTGGTCGTCGTAGCGGATGTCGCCGACGATGGGGAGCGCATTACCCCCGGCTTCCTCGATCTCCCGGGCGGCGGTGAAGATCGTTCCCGGGAGTTTCGGGTTGGGTTCGGCGGTTTTGGAGATCAGAGCGATATTGGCGCCGTCGGCGGCGACCCGTTTAGCGATGGCGAGGCCGATGCCGCGACTACCACCCGACATGAACATGGTCTTACCTGCCAGGGCCGGCATGTGTGCTCCTTCGCTCTGCTCGAAACCAGGCTACTGCCCGGCGCCCGGACAGCAGAGTTGGCGTATCTCTTCCCGATCCCCGGCGTTGAGCGTCTGCAACGGAGCGCGCATCGTCCCGGGGGAGAGGCCTTCCATCTCGGCTGCCGCGTACGTGCCCGCCAGGCCATTCCTTTCGACGGTCGCCGAGACCGCCGAGAGACGGTCCTGGGCATCGAGGTCCGTTCGCGCCGAGTCCACCAGTTCGGAGGCGTAGTTGGCCGACGCCGTGATCGCCCCATACGCCCCTCGCCGATGTGCCTCGTGGACGATGCGGGATGCGCCCGTGTAGAAGTAGTAACCGTCATCGACGCCGTTGAGGATCGGCCCGACCCGGTCGGGGTCGCCGCCCGAGTCCTTGATGCCGACGATGTTCGGATGGCCGGCCAACCCGACCGCGGTTTCGACGGGCAGTTCGTAGGAAGTGACCGCAGGGACCGAGTAGCAGAAGACGGGGAGAGGGGAACTGTCCGCTACCGAGCGGAAGAACGAGGCGACGAGTTCATGGTCTCGACGCAGGAGGAGTGTGGGCGTCGTGACGAGCACGGCGTCGGCTCCAGCGTCGAACGCCTCGGAGATCTGAAGAGCGGCCTGGCGGACGGACTGGGCCGAGATGCCGGTCAGCAGGAACGCCAACGAGCCGAGCTCGCTCCGTGCCGTCGCCGTGAGAAAGGCTCGTTCGCCGGGTTCGAGATAGGGCCCCTGGCCCGTGGAGCCACCGATGAGGAAACCTTCGAGGCCACGGTCGGTGAGCACCCTGAGGTTATGGCGATGTGCGTTGCCGTCGATCAAGCCCGCGGCGTCGAACGGGGTGATCAGGGCGGCCATCGTCCGGGGCGGGGTCTTCATCGTGGTGTCCAATCCGAGTGGAAGAGTCGGCCGCGTGGCTCGTCGGTCCGTTCGTAGGTGTGGGCGCCGAAGGAGTCGCGCTGTGCCTGGATGAGATTCGCCGGCAGACGATCCGAGCGGTAGGCGTCGTAGAAGGCAAGAGCCGACGAGTATGCGGGGACGGGGATGCCCGCCGCAACGGCCCGGGCGACGGTACGCCGCCAACCGGGTTCGGCGGCGATCACCGCGTCGCGAAAGAAGCCATCGACCAGGAGGTTCGAGAGGTCGCGGTCGGAGCGGTAGGCGGCGGTGATGTCGTTCAGGAACCTCGAGCGGATGATGCATCCCGCTCGCCAGAGCGAAGCTATGGTCCCCGGATCGAGGCCCCACCCGTACTCGTCGGAGGCAGCCTCGAACAGCATGAAGCCCTGGGCGTACGAGACGATCTTGGACGCGTAGAGAGCATCCTCGAGATCGGCGATGACCTCCTCGTGCTCATCATGGATCGCCCCGGTTGGTCCGGCCAGCACCCGGGCGGCCGCCGCTCGTTCGTCGACGAGCGCCGACACGATCCGCGCGTAGACGGCTTCGGAGACGAGGGTGGTTGGCATCGCCTGATCCATCGAAGCGATCACCGTCCATTTCCCCGTGCCCTTCTGTCCTGCGGCGTCCAGCACACGGTCGAGGAGGGGCGTGCCGTCGGCGTCGAGCGTTCCCATGATGTCGCGAGTGATGTCGATGAGGAACGAGTCGAGACGGCCCTCGTTCCAGCGGGCGAAGATCGGCTGCATCTCTGCGGGTGTCAGGTCGAGGCCGCGGTGCATCACGTCGTACGCCTCGGCGATCACCTGCATATCGCCGTACTCGATGCCGTTGTGGACCATCTTGACATAGTGGCCGGCGCCGCCCGGGCCAACCCACTCGCAGCACGGCTCCCCGTCGGCCTTGGCAGCGATCGATCTGAAGATGGAGTCGACCTGCGGCCATGCAGCGATGTTGCCGCCGGGCATGATCGAAGGTCCGTATCGGGCACCGTCTTCTCCACCCGAGATCCCCATCCCGATGAAGCAGATTCCGAAATCCGCGAGGTGCTCGGTGCGCCGCTGGGTGTCGGTGAACAGCGAGTTGCCGCCGTCGATGATGATGTCGCCGCGCTCGAGCAAGGGGATCAGGGAAGCGATCTCGTCGTCGACCGGTGGTCCGGCCTTGATCATGAGCATCACGACGCGGGGTCGTTCCAGAGCATCGACGAGGTCTTCGAGCGAGCGCGTACCGACGATCGACGCTTGTGAAGCGTCACCCGACAGGAACTCGTCCGTTCTCTGCGGAGTTCTGTTGTAGACCGCGACGACGAAGTCGTGGTCGGCCATGTTGAGTGCAAGGTTACGACCCATGACGGCGAGACCGATGAGTCCGATGTCTGCATGTTGCGCCATGGAGCGACGTTAGCGCCTACTTGGGGAGCTCTTCGCCGTAGAGCCAGGTCGCGAACAGGTCGGTGAGGTCCCGGCCCGATATCTCCTCGGCGAGGGCGATGAAGTCATCCGTCGTGGCATTGTCGTCGGCGTAGCGCCCCGCGTACGTGCGCAGGGTCTCGAAGAAGGCGTCATCGCCGATCTCATCGCGCAGTGCGACGAGCACGAGCGCGCCCCGTTGGTAGACGCTGCCGCTGAAGAGATCATCTGGTGAAGGAGTGCCCGGCGGTCCATATTCGGCGATGCGTGCCGCTTCGATGCGATTCGCGACTTCTTCCCGGTAGGCGCCCGCACCGTAGAGATGCTCGACCCAGAGCAGTTCAGAGAGTGTGGCGAAACCCTCGTTGAGCCAGATGTCGCTCCACTGCGCAACAGAGACGGAATCTCCGAACCATTGATGAGCGAGTTCGTGAACGTGGACGTACTCGAAGAAGGGTGCGTCGAACATCGTTCGTCCGAACACCGAGAGCGTCTGATTCTCGAGAGCTGCGGGGAATCCATCGACGACGGCGATCCCGTATCGGTCGAATGGAAACGGCCCGAACGCCTCCTCAAGAACCGTGATGATCTCACCGGTCTTCGCGAGCGCCGCCGGGGCGTTTTCGACGAGATCTGGTGGGAGCACGTTCCTCACCGGCAGGCCCGCAACACCGGTTGAGATGGGATCCGGAACGATCTCCCAACCCTCTCCGATGACCACCGTCGCGAGGTACGGTGCCATCGGAGCATCCATAGCCCAGTGGTACGTCGTGGTCGTGTCGCTCTCAACAACATCCATCAGTTCCCCATTGGCGGCGCCCATGAAACCGGCGGGGACGGTGACGGCGAAAGAGAAGGTCGCTTTGTCGAGCGGATGATCGTTGGCAGGGAACCACGAGTGGGCCGCGTCGGGTTCGGCCACGACGAACTGCTCTCCTGCGAGGCCGGTGAGCCAGCCGATCTCCAGCGGGATCGCCAACGAATGCATCGGCGTCGGCGTGCCGTGATATGAGATCTCGACGGTGAAGTGATCACCCGATGAGATCTGAGCCGGGCCTATCACGAGTTCTCCGCCATCCCGACGGAAATCGATCTCTGCTCCGTCAACGGTCAGGTCGGTGATCTCCCAGCCGACGAAGTCCAGGTTGAAGCCCGACAGGTTCTGTGTTGCAACGGCGGTGACGACGACGTCGGACTCGACCGCTCCGGACGCTTCGTAGGTGAGATCGAGGTCGTAGTGCTGAACGTCGTATCCCCCGTTCCCAAGCCCCGGGTAGAACGAATCCCCGATCCCAGAAGCCCCGGGACCAAATGGTGCAGACGTAGTAGGAGCAATGCTGGTGGTTGTCGGAGCCACGGTCGTGGTGGTGGCAACGGCGACGCTCGTAGAAGACGAGTCGGAACCCCCACGACTGCAAGAGGCAGCGATGAGAACCAGGGTGACGATGACGGCGATCCGGCGCATGCGCCAACGCTACTCAGCTACTCGGCTACTCGGCTACTC